>CAYGIF010000008.1:0-34682 GCA_964349865.1 uncultured Gallionella sp.
CCGTCAGCGGGTCGGCTTCTCCGGCGATCATCGCCGCAGAGTTGACCGGGTCGCGGTACAGGTCGCGTTCAAAGCTGGTCGCAACCGCATCCGTGCCGGCATAGGCAAAGGTTGGCAGCAAGGCTGCGGCAGTCAAAGTTAAAACAATTTTGTTCAATTTCATGATCGTTACTCCTTTTGTCGATGGGGGCGATACGAAATGACCGCCTACGCCAATCTATAAGCAGCAATCGTGCCATATTTGCAATTCACCATAATATCAATATGTTGAGTTGTTTGCCGGCTTGCCGCCAGGGTTGACAGCGTTAAAAGAAAACGTTAGCATGTCGTTCACAGTAAACATCTTTACGGAGCAATGAACACTCATGATTACTTTACCGGCATTCAGGCAGTTTCTAGATAATCTCGAAGAGGGAGTTCTCTTTCTCGACCAGCAGCGCCGCGTTGTGGCGGTCAATGAAGCGGCCAGCCGCATGCTGGGACAGAACCACGACAATATCCTGAATAAACTCTGCCCCAGCCTTTTTCAGGGGACGGCTTGCGCGCGCAGTTGCGAGAAGAGGGGGCATTGCACGCTCATGAAAAACGCAATCCGGGAGAAAAAAGTTCAAGACATTGTCGTGCAGCGACCGGACGGCATGCTGGTGCCCATGCGCATGTGGGCCATGGTGCTGCCCTCCGATGAACATCTGGCGTATTGCGCCGTAGTGTTGCGCGACCGCACCCATGAGGTGCAACTGGAAGAAGCGGCCAGCAACAGAATGCACCTGGGTGGCCTGGTCGGACACAGCGCGGTGATGCAGGGCTTGTTCCGCCAAATCCTGCGCGCGGCGGCGAGCGAGGCCAGCATCCTGATTACCGGCGAGAGCGGCACCGGCAAGGAACTGGTTGCGCGCGCGCTGCACGAGAACTCGAGCCGCGCCAAGGGGCCTTACGTGCGTGTACACTGCGCCGCATTTCCAGAACAACTGCTGGAAGGCGAGTTGTTCGGCCATGCGCGCGGCGCATTTACTGGCGCGGCCACGGCCCGCGAAGGCCGCTTCGAAGCGGCACACGGCGGGACGCTGCTGCTGGACGAGATCGGTGAGGTTCCCCTGAGTGTCCAGGTGAAGCTGCTGCGCGTGTTGCAGGAACGCGAAATCGAACGGCTCGGCGAAAATCAGACGCGCAAGGTGGATGTGAGGATCATTGCGGCAACGCACCGCGACCTGCCGGCCATGGTGAGCCGCGGCGAATTCCGGGCGGATCTTTATTACCGGTTGCGGGTGCTTCCGCTGCATGTTCCCGCCTTGCGCGAACATCGCGAGGATATCCCGCTGCTGGTCAGCACCATGCTTGCCAATATGCCTGCCCGCCATCAGGGGCGCGACATCCAGTTTTCCAATGAGGCGCTCGATGCGCTGGGCGCTTATAGCTGGCCGGGCAATGTCAGGGAGCTGGTAAATGCCCTGGAGTATGCAATGGTGCATGTGGACGGCACGACCATCCTGGCGCGCCACCTGCCGCCGGAGATTCAGGACGCGTGCCATCAGATTGCCGATTCACGGGCCGTGGTCGCACCGGCGCCGGCTGCTGCGCTCGTGCAACGCTATTACCGCGCCCCTGCGCAGCAAGCAGGACAGGAAAAGGAGACTCTCCTGCATGCATTAAAGGAAACCGGGGGAAACAAGGCGGCGGCGGCCGAAAAGCTCGGCATGTCGCGCACCACGTTATGGAAGAGGCTGAAGCAGTATGGCATCGACTAACCCGCCATCTCCAGCCTGTTTGAATCCGCTAGGGCGTTTACACAGCAAGCGGAATGCTAAACAGGGGCTCGTCGCTGATCCGACGCCTCCCTGCCAGCCCGAAACTATATGAGAATTACTGCGTCGCTGTAACGTGCGACAGTCGTATCATGAGTCAGCAGGTGTAGTGGTTCTGCCAGGGATTGCGCCACCAACAGGCGGTCAAACGGATCCCCGCTCCGTGGTGCAGCGCTTTGATACATTCCCTCTCTTCATCGCTCAGCGTTTTCTTGTTCATTCCCCCAAGAGCCGCACCGATCCACTGCCCATGCGCCGGTTGATATTGTCGAGTGCTGACAGCCGCGCAACATCTACTTTTACATTCGGTGCGCCACGCGGCAAATCGCGCTCAATGCCGGCAAGCCCCGACTCGGCACCAGTATCTGATCAGTTTTTAACTAGCGCCAACAACCAGACTACGGGTTTTTGTTTATGGTTGATTTTCACCAAGGCAGGTAGAATGCGCGACCTTTTCGCTCATTTGAGCGCGCCAAGTTATAAGAATTTTGGGTAAATTATTGAGCTTTCCATAATTGAAGACAATGGGCGCTGTTTGACAGGGATTCCCGCGCAACGCGCTGCAATACCTGTTCGGCCCGCCATTTCGAGATGGCATAGGCATCCTGCGGGTTGGGTTTGTCGGATTCGGCGAAGGGCTGCGTTTCGGCAGTCCGCTCCCCGTTTACCTTGATTGAACGCCGCTTTACTCCGGCCGCCGCTGCCTGATAGGCCAGATTGGCCGTGCCCTGCATATTGACCTTGAGGAATTCCGCCAGCGGATCGACGGCGTTATCTCTCATCACATGCACCCGCGCGGCGAGGTGAATGACCACATCGATCCCGTCCAGCGCGGCCATCCAATCTGTCTTGTCGTCGCATGTACCGACGACTGCATTCTCCGCTTCGCCGGCCAGATGGCAGGCAGTACGTGCGCACCCCTTACATGAAATCCCTGTGACATTGCCTCATCGCACAATGCCCGGCCGACGAAACCGTTCGCACCAGTCACCAGTATGGAAGTCATTTCAGAGCGATTTTGACCAGACCGTGCGGTTCACATAATCGACATAGCTCAACACCACGCGCAGCACCTGTTTTGATACCGGGCCTGCCTCGTAATCCCGAACCGGTTGCATCACGCGCCTGCTCCTGTCGTGCTGGGCGATAATGACGCGCACCGCATCCAGTACGCGTTCTTTCTTCAGCCCGCTCATGATGAGCGTGCCGACATCCATCCCTTCCGGGCGCTCGTGAGCGTTGCGGAGGGTGATGGCAGGAAGATTGAGCAAGGATGCTTCTTCGGTGGTGGTTCCGCTATCGGACACGACGCACAGCGCCTCCATCTGCAATTTGATGTAATCGCAGAATCCGAAAGGTTTGAGGAACTGGATATGCGGGTCGAGCCTCCCCAACTCCAAAGCGTCCAGGCGCTTTTTTGTGCGCGGATGCGTGGATACGATGACAGGGCAGTTATGCGTTTCAGCGAGCGCGTTGAGCGTCTCGACCATGTCCAGCAGGTTCTGCGGGGTATCGACATTTTCTTCGCGGTGCGCGCTGACAATGAAGAACTGCCCCGCCTTCAACCCCATGCGCTGTAATGCGTCTGACTGTTGTATCTTCGGCATGTAATGGTCCAGCACCTCACGCATGTGCGAGCCGGTCTTGATGATAGTCTCGGGACGTATACCCTCGGCGATCAGGTAACGACGCGCATGCTCGGTCAGCACCAGATTGATGTCGCTCAAGTGATCCAGCACCTTGCGGTTCAGTTCTTCGGGCACGCGCTGATCGAAACAGCGGTTGCCCGCCTCCATGTGGAACACCGGGATCTTGCGGCGCTTGGCCGCGATGACCGCCAAGCATGAGTTGGTATCGCCGTACAGCATGACCGCCTCCGGCTTTTCCTTTTCCATGACCGCATCAGACTTCTCGACCACGCGCGCAATGGTCTGCGCCGCGTTCTCGCCCGCCGCCTCCAGGAAATAATCCGGCTTGCGGATACCCAGGTCATCGAAAAAAACCTGATTCAGTTCGTAATCGTAGTTCTGTCCGGTATGCACCAGTACATGCCGGGTGTGCCGATCGAACTCGGCGATCACCCGCGACATCTTGATCAGTTCGGGGCGCGTTCCGACGATAGTCATCACCTTAAGCATGGAGTTCATCCTGAATGAAATCCAGCTTCAACAACAGCGTTTTGACTTGCCCGGCATTCAGACGCTCGGTATTGTGGGAAGTATAGTCGTCCTGATGCGAGATCTTTTCTTCACCTTCGCTGAAGTATTGTGCATAGTTCAGGTCGCGATTATCCGCCGGGATGCGGTAATAGCCGCCGAGATCCTCCGCCTTGGCCATTTCTTCGCGCGAAATAAGCGACTCATATAGTTTTTCGCCGTGGCGCGTGCCGATGACATGAACCGGGTTGTTCCTGGCGAATATTTCTTTCAACGCCTGCGCCAGATCGGCGACCGTCGAAGCGGGCGCTTTTTGCACGAAGATATCGCCCTGTCTGCCATGCCGGAATGCGTACAGCACCAGATCTACCGAATCTTCCAGCGACATCAGGAAGCGCGTCATGTTCGGGTCGGTGATGGTGAGCGGCTTGCCTTCTTTGAGTTGCGACACAAACAACGGGATCACCGAGCCGCGCGAGGCCATCACGTTGCCGTAGCGGGTGGCGCACAGCACCGTTTCCCCCGGGTTCTGCATACGCGACTTGGCGACCATGAACTTCTCCATCATCGCCTTTGAGATGCCCATCGCATTGATCGGATATACCGCCTTGTCGGTGCTCAGCATCACCACGCGCGACACGCCGCGCGCAATGGCCGCCTGCATCACATTCTCCGATCCGAGCACATTGGTACGCACCGCCTCCATCGGGTAGAACTCGCACGAGGGCACCTGCTTCAGCGCCGCGGCATGAAATACATAGTCCACACCCTTCATCGCCTGATAAACACTGTCGTAGTCGCGAACGTCGCCGATGTAGAACTTCAACTTGGAGTTGTTCAGCGCAATGCGCATCTCTTCCTGTTTCTTCTCATCGCGGCTGAAGATGCGAATCTCGCGCACGCCTGTCGAAAGAAAGCGCCTGAGCACCGTATTCCCGAATGAGCCGGTGCCGCCAGTAATCATCAGTACATTGTCATCGAACATAACGGGTTGAACCTATTTATATGTGCGCATCAATTCGATCAATTCAGGCCAGCCTGGAGCAACATAGCCTGTGGCATCATGGAAGCGTTCTGCGTTGAGCGACCGGTCTATCACCAACCGATCGTTGGGGATGATCTCGATCTTCTTCCCGTATGCCCCGGCAACCAGCTTCAGCAAATCATACTTTGAAATAGGCTGCGCGGCGACATGATACACACCAGACAAATCGGCGCGCGGGATCAACACATCACGGACAATTTGTGCCAGAACGACAGTGGGCAGCCCTGAGAAGACCGCCCGCGTATAACCGTCGCATCGCCCTTGCTGTGACAGAAACCAGCCGACCAGGCCATGCGCACTCTGCAACTCATGCCCGATGACGGAAGTCCGCAGCGTGATCGTGTGCGGATAGGCCATCTCTCCCAGGAACTTCGACCTGCCATATAAATCCCTGGCATCCGATGGGTCAGACTCCCGATAACCGCCCTTGTCTCCGGCGAAAACGCAATCCGTGCTCATATGCACCAACCGCGCCCCGGACAACTCGCACAGCCCGGCCAATCTATGCGGCAATAGGGCGTTGATGGAAATCGCCTGTAACGGATCGTCCGCATCGGCCAATTGCTTGACAAGCCCCACGCAGTTGATCACCACATCCGGACGGGTTCGAATGAAAGCCTGAGTCAGCGAGTCGTGCCGCTCGACATCGATCCCGGAAATCAACCGCCCGGCGATGCCTTCATTGAAAAACCGCTTCGAATTTTCCGCGCGGACAGTTCCATAGATTTCCCAATCGTTTTTTTCGCTCAGAACACGGATCATTGCATTTCCGAGCATCCCGCTGGCACCCAATACCAATATTCTCATTCGGATTTCTCTTTTCGGTTACACGCAGATCGCAGATGCCCGATCAGTTGATCGACCAGCATATCGTGCGCAAAATATTGCGTATAGTATAAACGACCCCGCTCTCCCATCGCCTCACGCTCTTGCGGAGGCATACGATAAAATTTCAACACGGCTTCCGCCAAAGCACGCCCGTCTTCGGCGGGCACCGCCAAACCTGCGCCAGCCTCCTTGACCAAGTTGGCTCCCTCTCCATTGAGACATGCCAGGATCGGCCGGCCTGCCGCCAGATATGCCTGCACCTTGCTGGGAATGGTAGCCTTGAATATCTCCTGATCTGCCAGCGTTACCAGCAGCACGGAGGCCTTCTGCATGAAGCCGGGCATGGTTTCGACCGGAAACCTGCCGGGCAGATGCAAATTGTTCAGCTCGCGCCTCCGGACTTCCTGCCTCATCCACTCCCAGCGACTCCCCTCACCCAGTACGACAAAATGGACATCCGCATATTCCTTCAGCAACGAAGCCGCCTCCACGATCACCTCGACCGCCTGCGCGGTGCCAACGTTGCCGGCGAACATGACCGAAAAACCTTCACCCAACCCAGCGACCGGCGGGGGTGAGTCTTTTGCCGGAATGGCGAAGATGGCATCCACAGAATTCGGGTAATACGCAATGGGCGTGCCCGAGGCCAGCACACGAACCGGCTCTTCGAATGCCCTCGATTGCACCAGGAGTAGATCGGTATGCCGGTAGATAAAGCGTACCACCTGCTCGACCAGCTTGAGTGCCGCCCGATTGCGCACATGCCCTGTGGCCGACAGACTCTCCGGCCACAGGTCCTGCACCCACAACACTACCGGGCATCCCTTCAGCCACCCCAGGAAGATCGCCGGGAGTGTTTGCAGTATCGGTGAAGGTGCATACACAAAGACCACATCATATTTTTTTCCCCGCAGCATCCATGTCGCAAATATCAAACCCGATGCGACAAAGGAAAGATAGTTGGCAGCCAACCGCCAGGCGCTCTGCCCTCTAGCCAGCATTGGGATGCGGTTGATGCTTATGCCCTGATGAGTTTCTTGCTGGCATCCCCAATATCTGTACCCTGAAAATTTCTCCCCCTTGGGGTAATTTGGCTTTCCCGTGAGAACTTCGACCTCGATGCCCTTCTCTGCCAACGTCTTTGCGATATCGTTGATGCGGAAACTTTCCGGCCAGTAGTATTGTGAAAAGACAAGCAGCTTCATTCTATTTGCGCGTCAAGGATATTCTTGTAGAGCCTGAGATATTCCGGTGCCAATGAAGTCCAGGAGTACTGCCGCTTCACAAAATTCGACCATGCCGGCGAAATTTCCTCCAGCGTATTCGCTTCAGCGAGGAGGCTGGCAAGCCCGGCTGCAATGCCCGCCACAGTAGCCGGCACTTCGAGCCTTGCGTCGATCGACCGGACATCGCTGAATCCGCATTGATCGGTAAGCAACACGGGCGTACCACAGAAACCGGCTTCGACGGCTACTATGGACATTGCCTCCTGCCTTGAAGGAACCACCAATATATTCGCCATGCGGTAAGCAGCCACCTTGTCAGTTCCGTTCACATATCCCATAAAATGTACGAATTCGCTTACGCCTTTCTGCGCTGCTGTTTTTTGCAAAGCCGCCAACATCCCGCCGTCTGGCCCGGCAAAAATCAAGTGGAAATCCGGAAGCTCGCCTCTAGCCGAGATGAAGGCATCCAGCAACATGTCCGGTCCTTTTATCGGATTAAGACGCCCCATGAAAAGTATCATCGGCGCATTGGGCAATCCGCGTCTGCGCTTGAATTCAGCGGTGTCCACTAAAGGGAAATCTTCCTCGCTTACGCCGTTTGGAATCACCGTCACGCGGGAAGGCGGGATACCATATGCCTTAAAATGGTCAAATTCGCCTTTTGTGACTGCGATCCAACCGGATGCGTTGCGAACGATGTCCTTCCCCACCAGAAGGTTGTAAAAACGCTTCAGCCATTTGGACCGGCCAAACAGGGGCAATGCTCCGGCAGGACACACAACGTATGGCTTGCCTATCCGCCGGGCAGCCAAGTAGACCAGTGCATTGAGTACGCTCCAGTGTCCCATCAGATGGATGACATCTGCCTCTTCCACCAATCTCCGAATTGTTCTCACGTCAAATTTTGGGAAATTGAACCTTCTCCATAGACATGGCAAAACTTCCAGTTCAGCAGGCTTTAGGGCAGCGACGCGCCGCTCATCAAGATGGCCTGTATCTATCGTCAGCACTTTGCAAAGCGCTCCCTGTTTCGCCAGGTTGCGGCTCATTTGAAAAGTTCGCTCTGCCGTTCCACCGCCCGTCATTAAATCCAGCGTGTCATTAACGTTCAGGATACGCAGCATCATAGGCTTGCCGCTCTGCCCTGGGTAATGCAGGCGGACCGATACCAAACCGTATATTCGGCTAACCCATCCGCCAGAGAGGCGGGCCTTTCAAAACCCAGCCTGAGCAACTTTCCGGGATCGTAGTTGCAAAGCGGGTTGGTATTATTCCTGCCGCGAAGCGCAAGCAAGGCAGATAGCATCCATAGGGGCAACGCCAATCTTGGCAAGGGGTAGTCATCAATATCCAATGCGTCCAGCAATAATCGCTCGATATAGGCAAAGTTATTTTTTGGATCATCGTCGTCTGAAACGATAAACACCTCACCCCCGATTGGGTTCGGGTATCGGATCAAAAAGATGATCGCCGCTACCACATTGCCGATGTTCACCAGATGCATCCTTCGCTTGCCGAACAAACAGGATTTTGCGTAGTTCAACCAAGGATTGCCTGTTCGCAGGTCGCTCGCCAACTTCTGCAACTGTTCGCCTTCGGCCCCGAACACGGCTGTGGGCCGAACGATAGCGGTATCAAAATGTTTCTGCGCGGCAGCCTTCGCAACTGCCTGTTCGATCTTCAGTTTGGTGATGCCGTATTCCGTTACCGGATTACATGGTGTTTCCTCTGTCACCCTGTTTTCCCGGACTCGACCCGCCACTTCGGCAGTGCTGCAGTGTATCAACCGCCCGACGGCCGCATCCCGGCATGCGGCAAGTAACTTATCGGTCACCGCCAGGTTTTCAGACTCTCCAAAGTTCCGCAGGTAGGCCAAGTTGATCACAGTGCATCCTGGCTTTACCAATTTCTCTATGGAGGCAGAATCGTGCAGATCACCTTCGATAATCCTGACAGTAGACGGAAACTTCCTCTCCATTAAATCGCGCTGGCGATTACGGGAAAGCACCCTTACCTCATAATCACCAGTACGCGCCAATTCCATTACCAATCGTTTGCCAATGAAACCGGATGCACCTGTTATTGCTATCGTACGCATTCTTCTTCCCTCGGCAACCTCGGCGCGCTCGAGTGGCGGGGTGGTAGGGGCGAATTCATTCGCCCCTACCACCCCGCCAACTGCGGTTTTTAGGTTCATTCAAAAGCTTCCCGATTTAGCCCGCAAGACACCCCCTCAGGCACCCTGGCGCCGCATGTGGAAAAACCAATCGCAATTTGGATTATAAGTTCTGCGTGTCATTCCTGCAGTCTGGCGTAGGCTTTAGCAATCTGATCGATCCGGAAGGTATCGAGCTGTATTTTGCGTGCGTCGATATCAATTTTCTGCGGGTAACGAATGAAATCAGCCGCCGCTTGGAAGCGGGTTTTTTCGCCGATTGCTTCATCTGCCACGATACACATTATCCCATCATAATGCCGGAAAAAAACCGTCGAGCTGTCCTGGTCCGTTTTCGCAAAATTCAGGACAGGCTTCATCGTCGCAAGATATTCCACGATTTTGCTGGGCAGTTGATAGGCCGTATCATTGCCAATGTTAATCAGAATATCAGCCTCTTTCATTGCTTGCGCGGCACTTTTCCGATCGACCAGGCCATGGAGAAAAATCTTTTTTTCAATCAGGTCGCGGTAGGGTACAAAGCAATCTGGGCAGGAGCGCATGTCGCCGTAGAAATGGAGTTCCAGCCTTTCAGCCATATCTGATTCCAGAAGCCTTGAAAAAAACTTAAGCAGGTTGCCAGGGTCACGAATCGTTTTGTAGAGCGTTCCAAGAAAAACGAGCCTGACCTTGTCATCTTTTGGGAGTGTACCGGGAGCGCCAGTCTCTGTTGCCAAGTCCACCGAAAGCAAGGGCGGAATGATGCTGATTTTTGATGCGGCAAAAGGGAATATTTCGCCATATCTTTCCCTGGTCGCGCTAGTGGTGACCGAAATGGCATCAGCCAGCGAGAAAATTTTCCTCTCATAGCTGATGTTAAGTCGCTCGTAAAGGGCGAAATTATTGACAGTCACGCCGTCACTGAAACAGAAAGGGTCTCCGATGTCGGTTATCCATCTGAGGTGAGGGTATTTGTTTTTTATTCCCAGCGCGACCAGGTGCCCGGTGAATGGTATCGACGAACTGTACATGACATCGTAATCATTGGCGGCCTGCAATGCCTTTGCTTTCCCTGTCGCAGGCCAATACCAAAAGCATGCATAATCCGGCCAATAAAGCTTGCGCCACAGGCACCTGCTCGCCTTTTTGACCAGTGCAGACAAAGCGCCCCTGAATTTGTCGAACCCCGACAGGCGTTTCGTTTTCACATGTGTTCCGACCTTGTTTCGCAAAACGGCGAAAAAACCGCTCCCCGCCCGATGGACATGTACGCCATTGATGATTTCGCTTTCAGTATGGGCGTGGGCGGATTCGCAGACGACATCGACATGATGCCCTTCTTTTGCCCAATGCTCGGCGATTGCCGCCCAGCGGAAGGCTCTCGGAGTGAGCGACGGCGTGTACAAACAGGAAATGATTAAGATTTTCATTTCAGTGGGGTTGCGCATATAGAATGCCATAGCCAGGCGAGATGGCCGGATGTTCAGGCAAGGAATCGCGGCTCATTACAATTTCCTCTGGAACATCCGCGAGGCGCGAATAATAATCAACGATTTGAATTGTATTCTCCTCGATTGAAACGACACGCCATACAGGTGCCCCATATCCTTCATGCATGCCGATGAATCCCATTTCGCCAAAATAGAGGCATTTTGCATGTGTCATTTCTTCCAGCCTGAATAGGTTCAGGTCGAGTCTCGCGGGTTCCTTCCCGCCGAAGCGCGGGGCGAAATGCGCGCCGGCAGACCTGTATTCGTTTCTTTTTTCAGGCAGTGCGGTATAAAGATAGGTTCCAGGGTCGGTAATCCAGTCTTCTCCATCGATACTCAATTCAATCACAAGCTGGTCGTTGTGGGCATGCCCGCCATTGCCATTCTGCCCGACCGGCCCGCAGCGCAGCGCAAGATAGAGCCTGCCCGACTTGAAAACGTAGAGTCCGAAATCCGGATAGGCATGGAGATTCAGCCCTTCGCGAATATTCCCTCCCGCCACCGGGATGCGTATCAGCGATTTGCTGGCGAAATCGGGTTTGAAATTTTGAAAGAAGTCGTTCGTTCCAGTCCGGAAACGTTCTGCATCAGGCATCTGTCCCATCGCATGATAGGAGTTGATCCGGGCCTTTTTCGCCAGATTGAAAACGAATTTCGCTGCGCATGAGTCCCCTGAAAACGCAGAAAAATCGCTCCGCTTGAAAAGCGCGTTGATTGCGCCGACAAGCTGGCGGTGGTTCAGATGATCTTCCAGAAGATAGGTCGCATCGTCAGACAGGCCATGGTAGTTCGCCAGATTGGCATAGCGCGATCGGGCTTCTGAAACGGTGAGCTGAAAAAGTGGCGGAGCAAATTTGAGGAAATAGCCGCTGTCGTTGTCGCCGATTTGCGGGATTTTTCCATCCGGCTTGGTGATGTGCAACGTGAATTCCGCCATTTTTTCAACGCGTTCGAAGTACCATTCCGGAAAAGGCGATGTATTGTCCCCGCAGCGATATAAGCTCATCGGAGCGGGGGATAGCGCGGGTTTCACTCTGTGCAGCTTGCAGTCATAGTCCGTCAGCGCTTTCTTTTTTTCTTCGGGAAGGCCGAGAACGGCAGCGGTGGAAAAAATCACCATCTCTGCGGAGAGCCTGTGGTAACTGGTCGAGGCTTCAAAGTTTGCGCCATCCGGAGTGAACTGGGCGTTAACCTCATTGATCAGTTGCTGAACCGAAAAGGCGAGCCAAACATCGGTTTCGTCATTTCGGGGAAGGTAAGCCGAAACGAACAACAGACCGGCGATGTCGGCAAGATAGTGGTTTCCACGAAACTCATCGCTCCATTCAAGATTGCGGATGATGTGACGCCCATGTTCATAAACGCTTCTGACGAAAATTGTTTCAAATACCTCGTCGAATGTCGCGCCGTTTGCCTTGAAAAGATCGTAGGCGGTGAGCCAGTTTGCCACCCTGATCGCAACATCCATCGTGCAGGCCCAATTCACGCCATAACGGGGCGGGTTATTGGCGATGAAGTCCAGAATCTGGTTGCGGTATTCTTTTATGCAACTTGCCCGCTCCGGAAATTTTTCAGGGTCATGTTTGAACGAATGCGCGAGAGCCATCTGCGGAAGGTGTTGCATACGGGCAAGCTCCCATGGAACCTTGATATCCGCCCCGGGAAGTTGTCCGAATGATATATACCGGTAGCCGGTTTTCTCAGACCAGCGGTATCCCGACTTGAAGTCAAGTTGCCAGTCGATCGGAATGTAATCGCTATCGATGAGTTTGGCGATGCGCTTTGCTTCCGCAAGATTGGCCTTGTTGATTCTTGAATCAAGGCAGGAATCCATTTTCGCCAGCGCATATTGGTGTCCTTCTACGCCGCCGCATGTCATCCCGTGCCGGACGTTTACCCAGCCAGAGCCCAGAAGATCGAAGTGGCGCCCGAGATAGAGGCGGGTGAGTTCGATGGTTCTTTCCGCTTCACTTTCAGACGGCGCGACATGGCAAGGCAGCAGTGTGAGCAGCGCTCCATCAGGGGCGCTGGCGCTGAAAGTCGGACGAAATATGTCCATTTTCGAGTGAATGAAGCGCAGTACCAGTCTTCTGGAAACTCGTATGATCCGGCGCAACAGCCGAGCGTTCATTTATTCTGCTTTCCGGCAATCCAGGAGGATAATTTCGGCCCACTCCTTGAACAGAAGTGCCGGGGCGTATTTTATTTTGTCCAGCAGGTTCACTGTGTCGATCGAGTAATTGAAGGTTTGTTCGGATGCGATCCTGAAACCGGCTTCATTGACGACATAACGGGCATCCTCAAGCGTGTATTCCCGGTGATGGCCGGTGAATGGGACGGCCGAATGGTAAACCTCCGCGATCGGAGAAAGAACAGAATTACCCTTGAAAAAAAACGAGAATCTCCTTGGCCAGAAAGCAAGGTTAGGGACTTCGAAAATGAAGACTCCCCCTGGCTTAAGGGCTTGTCTGATATTTTCGAGCAGAAATTTCGGCGTATGCGCCAGATGCTCTGCCACGGCCATGCAGGTCACCGCATCATACCTGGATGAAAACCCGCTCATGTCGTTGCCAGACTCGGTGAAATCCATGTCGATGACTTCAATTCCATTGGCTTTCAGATGCTCGACAATCGCGTCGAGCGCTTGACCATAGTAGCCGAATTTCTCTGCAATAGAGACCTTGAAACCAAGCCTTTTGAGCGCAAGCGGAAAGGCCGCCATGAATCCGCCGACATCCAGAATATGTTCTGCATGTGAAGAAAGAAGTATCGGCAACACCCTGAGGTAGCGTGCTTCGGAATCGAAGAGATACTGTTTCGGGTCAAAATTCCCGCTTCTCCAGCCTATATTATGCTTGGCGATGGCGCTGAGGTCATTCGGCATGAGCGTCATGATTTCGTTCACCACGTCCTTGTACGCAGCCGAAAAAGTTTCAAGATCGATCATGTTAATCCTAGGAATCAAGAGTGTGAAAAGTGTTCTGCAACCAATTTTTGGGACTGGAAATAAATGGGTATCGTCACCGCTGCAGCCGAGATTAGCGTGGCAAAAGCAACGCCTGCGGCACCGAACTCCGGGATGAGCATCATGTTGATGGCGACATTCAGAACGAGTGCGATGCAGATCAGCTGAAAAAGGAACCTGAAGCGCTCGAAACGCATTACGAGATTGACATGAGGGCTGAAAGCGAAGGAAATGATCGCCGAAACGCACAGGATTCTGAAACAAAGTACCGCGCCGGGGTATTTCCCGTTATCGATGAAAGGGATAAACCATTGTGCAAGCCAACCGGCAAGAAGAACTGCCGGGATGAACATCAGGAGCATTTTTTTGTGCCTTGCAAACAGGGCGAAAAGTTCCTGATCGTTCGAGGCTTTCTGAATCAATGGCAGAAGAACGACGTGAACCGATCCGAGCGCCAATGACAGGATGCTGTAATACCGGAAAGCCGACCCATAGGTCGCGAGCATGCTGTTATCGCCAAGGATGCCAAGCATGAAAATGTCGGTCTGAGTGAAAATCCCGAGGATGAAGAAATAAGCGAAAAGATAGCGGTACTCGCCCTTCATGATTTCGGTTGAAAAACGCGCGATTTCAGAAAATCCGGCACCCTTCAGGTGGGTGAGTTTCTTGCCGATCGCCCACCATGAAACGCCAAGCAGCGCGGCCGTCTGGATCAACAGAATAGCGTCGGCGGTCAGTTCATGTTGTTGCAAATAGATCAGCAGCAATGTGCAGCCAAAGAATAACAGGGAGCGGCAAAACTCGATCAGCGAAAACGTGAGGAATTTCAGGTTCTGTTGAAAGAAGGTCTTTGAGAATTCCGAAAAGCAGTTCGCTGCGGCAAGCGCTGCGATGACCCAGTAGAGACTTCCGAGGGGTAATGAAAGAGGTGTTCCGAGCATAACCAGTCCTGCTATCAGCAAAAGCTGCAGGGCGAGAAAACTCATTTCGGTGTTTTTGAGCCGGAGTTTTTGGTACGCCACGATGTAGATGCGGTTAAAACTTGCGACCAGGCTTTGGGAGGAAAAGGCGACCAGCGAAAGCGCGAGGGTATACGCGGCATATTCGGCCTGCGGCAGATAACGGATCAGCAGCATTCCCAGAATGCCGAGCAGGATTTTTGAACCGAGATCGAAGAAAAATATCTGGAAAACCGCTTTCATCTGACGCTCCAGCGCTTTTCGTTGAGATATCTTCTGAACGTGGCATATCCGTTTCTGCGGTACGCGGCTGGTTTTCTGCTTTTGGCAGCTTCGAGAACAAACATCCAGTCGCTGCTTAAAACCGGGGGAAGCATATCGGCGATCCTGGTGTTCCATGCGATCAGCTTGTCGCTCCTGATGAGCTGGTCGAATCCGAATCCGCAGAGAAAGGTGCGGGGCCGGTATTTCAGGATATGCAGCCCGCAATTGCCGATGGTTTCCGTTATTTGTCGATAGGAAAAGAAATTGATATGCGGGCTGATCGCCAGGGTGTCTGCCGTTTGTTTTTCGACCGATATGCCTTTCAGCAATCGCTTGATTTTCAGCAAAATGGGGTAGATGCCTGAAAACTGCATCAGCGTTTCGAGAAGCGAGGCGATTTCGAAGGGGCCGTAACCATTGGGAAGTGTGATCACGATTTTTCCTTCCCCGGTCAGACGGCTTTTCAGGGAATCGAGAAAAGCGTCAGGGTCTTCGACATGTTCGATGACTTCCGATGCGATCACGAGATCAAATTTACCGAGCGCATCCAGATCGTCGGAGAGGATGTAATCTGCATTTTGGTGACGCTTCTCGGATTGCGCAAATTCGATGCTCGTTTTGTCATTGTCGACGCCGACAAACCGGATCGATGGAAAGCGCTCGGCGAGAGGTTCTGTCAGGTTCGCACCGGTACCGCAGCCCATGTCAAGAACACGTTTCGGGTTATATTCGGTCATGCAATTCACGACAAAATCCAGCCTTTTTGTCATGCCGTAAGTGTTTTCAATCACCGATGTATTCCTTCCACCACAGCGCGAAATTAAACAAGTACCAGACCTGTGCAGTTTTTCCCTCTTCAATCAGGCGAAATACCTCTTCACGGTCGAAAAAGTCCGTTTTGCTGCAAAATTCATCGAGCTCCCTGCGTATTTCGTTTCCCAGCCTGTCGAAAAACCATTCGTAAACCGGCACGCCAAACCCCTGTTTCTTGCGGTCGATGATTTCATCGGGAATCAGCCCGCGAACCGCCTTTTTCAGAATGTATTTGAGAACGCCCTGCCGGGTCTTCATTTCCTCAGGCAGACTCATCGCCAGCTCGACGAGTTTGTGGTCGAGAAAAGGAACACGGCCTTCGAGGCTGACCCCCATGCTCATCTTGTCGACCCGCATCAGCAGCAATTCGGGCAGGCGCAGATTCAGGTCGAGGTAGGTCATCCAGTTCAGGTGTGAAGGCGCTTTCGCCTTGGCTTCAAAACGCTCCCGGATCGGGCGGATTGCTTCCCATGACGTCAGTTTCGCGAATTTCTTTCTGAGGCGCGGCGATAGCAGGCGTTTCTTGTGCGTTTCGGTGAAAGCCTCGGCTCCTCCCCAGAAGATCGGCTGGTTCACGGATCCCCTTCTCAGCCATTCGTAAGGAAAGGAAAGTTCCCGCTTGAACAGCCTCATTCCCGCGAGGCCGATGGTTTTGAAAAAATTCGGGATCGGAAGGTCGTTATAGCGCTGGAGTCGCAGCGAAGTCTTCCATCCCGGATAGCCCCAGAACAATTCGTCCGCCCCCTCGCCGACCTGGCAGACAATCACGCCGTTTTCTCTTGCGAGTTTTGACACATAGTAGACCGGGACGCATACCGGATCGGCTATCGGCTCATCCTGCAGATGCACCATCCTGGGCAGAAAATCAATCAGGTCGTCAATTTTGAGCAATTTCTCGTGGTATTCGGCACCGACTTCGTCGGCGACTCGCTTGGCGTATTGAAGCTCGTTCTGGTAGCTCCGATATTCGCCTTCGTAACCGATTGAAAAAGTTTTGACTTGCCCGCCTTCGCCTTCGGAGAAGAGTGCGGCATTGGTGCTCGAATCGATTCCGCCCGACAGGAAGACTCCAACCGGCACGTCGCTCACCTTCCGCAGCCTGACTGCCGTTCTCAGCTCGGCAAGTATCTGCTTCGCGGCATCCTCGTCTGAAAGGCCAACAGTGGATTGCGTATGGTCGAGCACGTCCCAGTATCGGCGCTCAACGATTTCACCTGCCCTGTTTATTCTGAGCCATGTGCCGCATGGCAGTTTGCTTATGCCCTCGAAGAGCGTCTGCGGAGCCGGGGTCGTGAGGAAGGAAAGATAATGGAAAAGCGCTTCCTCGTTGACCGCTCGCTTCTGATCCGGGTCCTGTAACAGCGCCTTGATTTCGGATGCGAACGTGATGCGGCCATTGTGGACGCTGTAATAGAGTGGTTTTACTCCGATACGGTCACGGATCAGCCATAAGTCTCCGCGTTTTTCATCCCAGAGCGCAATGGCAAACATGCCTCTGAATCTGTGCAGACAGTCTATGCCCCATTCATCGAATGCATGGAGGATCACTTCAGTATCGGAATGATTTGTTTTCCATGCATATTTGCCGGTTTTTTCCAGCTCTTGCCGGATTTCGGCGTGATTGTATATTTCACCATTGAAGACGATTTGCAGGTTGCCGTCTTCGTTGCTCATCGGCTGGGAAGCGGTTTCGGACAGGTCGATGATCGAAAGCCTGCGGTGTCCGAGCCCGATTTTGCGGTTGGGTGAAATCCAGAGGCCGGCCCCGTCAGGTCCGCGATGCGCCATCGTGTCGCGCATGGACTCGATGAGCGATTCCGTGATCCGGTACCCGCTTTCTTCGAAAACGAGAGCGCCTGCAATTCCGCACATTATTTAGTGGTCCTGACCCCGATGAACCAGCCCCATGAGTCGGGGAAGAATTTGCTCAGCCATTTTGGCCAGTGGTCAGTGTCATAGGTGGTGATCAGCGGAATCGCCTCAAAGCCGCTGAATTTGGAGAAAAGTGCCCGCAGTTCGGGGACGGTATACGATTTTGTCCCGACGCTTTCGACCTTGTCCCAAACGATATCTGCAAAGCTGAGCCAGGGTTTTCCCTTCAGCAGAGCATGTTTCACCCAGAACTTGAAAACGAGCGGGGAGCGTCTGCCGTACAGCATCCCGATGAATTTTCCACCCGGTTTCAATACTCTCATGATTTCGTCGATGATCAGATCAGGGCGTTCGGAATGATGGATCACTCCCCATGAGTAGACGATATCGAAGGTGTTGTCCGGGAAAGGCAGCGTTTCAGCGTCGAGACGCTGCAATTGGGATTCGAAGCCATAGATCGCAAAACGCGCTGTTGTCGTGTCAATCGCCGCCTGAGTGAGATCGACGCCGAAACATTGTGCGCCCGCTCTCGCCCATTGCAGGTGATCAGTGCCGGCGCCTACGCCGACTTCAAGTATTTTTTTGCCATGGTGGCGCGTAAATTGGGCGACCGAATGGATAAAAGGCTCGACCTGGTAGCGATGATTTTCGATTTGTTCGTACCATTCTTTGCTAAGTGGCTGCAATTGTCCTACGATCGTCGAACCGCTGCCGCATGGGCTCTGTTCCCAGAATAAGCGCACTTCGTCATTGAGTTTCAAGATTTTTCCTGTCATTGGGTTGCGATGATGCAAGCGCCTTTTCGACCCGCAAGGCAATTTCGGTTGCCTGTATCTGCTGCCAGAGTGGGATCGGCCATTTGCCTCCTTTCTGGATGGCTTTGGCGAAGGCTTCGAGTTCCTCGATTTGCCCCTTGTCGATGGCCTTCGTTTCGATTCCGGAAGCTTTCGATCCTGCGATGGAAAGCGACTTGTAGTCGTCAAGGACGATCACTTTTCCGTCGCAGTAAAGCTCCATTTTTTCCTTTGGATAGTCTTTCGCGCCGAGTGCGGTATAGGTGAGCGTCGCCACCGATCCGTCCTCGAAAGTCATCGTGGCGACGAAGTTGTCGCTGGGGCTGTAATATCCGGTTGTCGGGCGTATCGTTGCCGCCTGCACTGACATGACCTTGCTGCAGGTGAGGTAGGTGAACAGGTCGTAGATGTGGCACGCCTCTCCACGGTTTCTTCCTCCTCCTTCCTTTACATGCACCCAGTTGTCGAGAGGAATGTAACCCGCATTCATCCTGTAATTCAGGATCATCGGGTTGCTTCGGCCTTCGGTCAATTCGCGAATCATTTTCGCATAGCGCGAAAAACGCCGGTTGAAGCCGGTCAAAAGAATTGGCGGCGAACCAATCTCTTGGTAAAAGGCTTCGATGGCTTCCAGTTCTGACCCGGTCAGCGCCAATGGTTTCTCGACGAGCACATGTTTTCCCGCTTTCAATGCATCAAGCACCATGCCCGCATGCAAGTCATGTCTGGTCGCAATCAATATGGCATCGACATTTTTGTCCGCAAGCACGGCGCCGAAGTCGGTTGAGGCATAATTTGCGCCGAATTGTTTTGCCGTTGACATGGCGTTGTGGCCGGTCCGGCTCACGATCGCCTGGACATGATAACTGTCCTTAAGCGCCTGCAAATTTGGCAAATGGATTGCCTTGGCAAACCCGCCGGCACCAACGACCGCGATGCGGATTTTGCCTTGAGCGGCAGCGACAGCAGAAGGGTTCGGTACCACTTTATCCGGAGATCGCTCTTTGGGGTATTCGAGAAGGACCATCAGCGGCTTTGCCCCTTCCGATTTCAGCGATTCATATGCTTCTGCGGCTTCGCTGACCGGGCGGGTCGCCGAGACCAACTGGGCGATCCTGACTTTTCCTTCCGCAAGACAGTTCAGGTATTCCACCATATTCCTGTTTTCAGTCCAGCGCACGTAACCTACCGGATAATCGAGCCCCTTTTCTTCATAATTTCCATCATACCGGCCCGGCCCGTATGAGCTGGAAATGAAGAAATCAAGTTCCTTCTGATAAAAGTCGTTCCGGTTCAGGTCGAGCCCAACGTCTCCGACCAGCACCACCCGTCCTTTTTTCCGGCACATATTGAATGATGTCGACATCACCTGATTTGAAGCCGTCGCTGCGGTGATGATCACACCGTCTGCGCCAATTCCGCCCGTCATCCGCCAGACCTGCTCGGTGTCATCGCCTGCTCCCGGGCTGATCCCGATGGCCATGCCGAGACCTTTTGCCAAGTCTATCCGGGATGGATCGAGATCGCTGCCGATCACCCTGCAGCCATTGGCAGCGAGCAACTGTACGGTCATTTGACCGAGGATTCCGAGTCCGATCACGACGAAGGTTTCGCCCAGTGTCGGACTTGCCCTGCGAACGCCCTGCAGCGCGATCGCGCCCAAAGTCACTGTGCTGGCTTCAGAAAAAGCCAGATTCTCCGGAATGGGCGCACAGAGATTTCTTGGGACGCGGATGATTTGTGCATGGTGTGCGCACTGCGCACCGGCACATGCGACACGGTCTCCCGGCTTGATGTCGGACACCCCATCGCCGACTTCGATCACGGTTCCAGCAGCGGAATAGCCGGTCGGCAATCCGGCAACCAGCCGCTCCTGAACAAGGCTGGTCGTCTTCAAAATTCCCCGGGTCGCGATCATTTGCAGGACTTTTTTGACATTCTCGGGTTGTTTCAGGGCTCTTTCCCACAGCGGCATTCCCGTCGCACGAATGCCTGACATCTCGGTTCCGATTGAAATGCAGGAATGGTCTACTTCGACCAGCAGCGTTCCCGGTTCGACCTGTGGGGAGGGCACTTCCTCGACGATGGCCTGACCCTGCTTGATCAATACCTGTTTCACGCCCACACTCCTCTGGTGTCGATGACGGTTTTGCCTTGAAGATCGTTTTTACCTATTCCGATAAAAGTATTGTGGTTGACGAGCAGCACCACGACATCGGCTTTCTTGATGGCTTCATCAAGCGACATGAGTTCAATATTCGGCATTGCAGCAAGCTCGGGCGGCAGCGCATCGATATGCGGTTCCACGACGAGCAGTCTGGCGAAGCCTTCTTTTCCGAGTTCGTTGACAATGTCGAGCGACGGGCTTTCCCGAAGGTCATCGATGTCGGCCTTGAAAGCAAGTCCCAGGCAGGCGATGACGGGGTTTTGCTTCGAAGCTGAGGCTTCCCTGATCTTTTTCAGCACATGGTGCGGCTTGCTGTCATTGACTTCGCGGGCGGCGCGGATAAGTCTGGCTTGTTCGGGCGCAGAGTGCACAATAAACCATGGATCGACCGCGATACAGTGCCCGCCTACGCCAGGGCCAGGCTGAAGAATATTGACCCTCGGATGGTGATTGGCGAGTCTGATCATTTCCCAGACGTTGATCCCAAGTTGGTCGCAAATCAGCGAAAGTTCGTTCGCGAAAGCGATATTCACGTCGCGGAAGGCGTTTTCGGTCAACTTGACCATTTCTGCCGTGCGGGCATCGGTCTCAATGCAACTCCCCTTCACGAATGTTTTGTAGAGCGAAGCTGCCCTGTATGCACATTGCTTGGTGAGTCCGCCGATGATTCTGTCGTTTTCTATTAGCTCATGCAGGATATGCCCGGGGAGAACGCGCTCGGGACAATATGCGATCTGGATGTCGGCATTCTCCCCCGCATGTTGCGGGAAGCTGAGGTCGCACCTTCTGCTGGAAAGAAGCTCGGCAAGATGTTCGGTCGTTCCCACTGGCGAAGTGGATTCGAGAATAATCAGGTTTCCTTTTGTGAGAAAGGGCGCTATCGACAGGGCTGCCGCCTCGACATAAGACACATCCGGTTCGTGTTTGTCCTTGAACGGCGTCGGCACGGCAATCAGGAAGGCATCGGCCGGTTCAGGGGTGACCGAAGCCTTAAGTTTTCCTGACAGAACGGCCTGCCGAACCATCCTGTCGAGGTCTGGTTCGACGATGTGGATTTCTCCGCGATTAATCGTATCCACTACGTGGTGATTAACGTCGATCCCGGTCACAGCCATTCCTTCATTGGCCAGTACGGCTGCGGTTGGAAGGCCAATATATCCCATCCCAACGATTGCGATTTTCTCGAATTTCATTCAGATATCTTTCATGATGTTTGCAATCCGCTTCGAGGCGAGTCCATCGCCGTAGGGATTGTGCGCTTTGGCCATTTTTTCATAATGAAGCGCATCGTCAAGCAGCAGGGTTGCTTCCCCGGCGATCAGCGAGGTCTTGGTGCCAACGAGCCGGACCGTTCCTGCCTCAACTGCTTCGGGGCGTTCTGTGGTATCTCGCATTACCAGAACGGGTTTTCCCAGCGAAGGCGCTTCTTCCTGAATACCCCCCGAGTCAGTGATCAGAAAATGCGCTTTTTCCATAAGGTAAACAAAGGGTAGGTATTCGAGCGGATCGATCAGGTGGATCCGCTCGAGGCCGCCCAGAATCCGGCGGACAGGTTCCTGAACATTCGGATTGAGATGGACGGGGTAGACGATCTCAACGTCTTTCCTTTCACCAAGCATCCTCAGCGCATGGCAAATATGCTCGAATCCCTCCCCAAAACTCTCCCGCCTGTGCCCTGTGACCAGAATCAGTTTCCTGCCTGGATCCAGATATGAAAATTGATCGGCAAGCCTTCTGGAATGTGCTGGGTCTTTTCTGATTTTTTGAACTACGTCCAGCAACGCGTCTATGACCGTGTTCCCCGTGATATGGATGTTGCGCGCCGATACCCCTTCATGCAGCAGATTCTGTTTCGCTTTCTCTGTCGGAGCGAAATGGGCCGTAGCCAGGGCCGCAACCAGCCGTCTGTTCATTTCCTCAGGCCAGGGGGAATAAATGTTGCCGGTGCGCAACCCGGCTTCGACATGGGCGACGGGAATTTTATTGTAAAACGCGGCAAGACCCGCTGCGAAAGCGGTCGTGGTATCGCCATGAACCATAACCCAGCCGGGTTGAGCAGCATCCAGTACTTTTTTGAGACCGGCGAGGCAGCTTTGCGTGATGCCTGAAAGGTCTTGATTCGCTCTCATCAGGTCAAGATCGAAATCAGGAGTAATATCGAAAAGGCTCAAAACCTGGTCAAGCATTTGCCGGTGTTGAGCCGTGACACAGACCTTGACATCAAACCCGGCCCGCTTCATTTCCGCAACTACTGGTGCCATCTTGATGGCCTCCGGGCGCGTGCCGAAAACGATCAGGATTTTTTTGTTGTGTGTTGTTTCCATACATTAAGCGAACGTGCGGTTCGCCCTGGTGTGATATATCCGCGTTCCTAAACCACCCGCAAGAATGACCGCTTTCATTGCCTGTTCCTGTCTAAATAATCTTCATAGGCCAGTGCTATGCCTCTGCGTAAATCGATTTCTGGCACCCATCCCAGATTGCGGATTTTGGATACACTCATAATCTTGCGCATGGTGCCATCGGGTTTGCTGGTGTCTTGCACAAATCTGCCTTGGTAGCCCACTACTTCGGCAATCATTCCAGCCAATTCGCAAATGGTCAAATCCTCGCCAGAACCAACGTTGATGAGCGGGCAATGCGATGGCTCGACAAGGATGCCGTAGCGCGTGTCATCCAGAGCAGCGAGAAATACGAGCGCGTTGGCAAGGTCATCCACATACAGAAATTCGCGCTTGGGCGTACCGCTACCCCACAGCACCACTTCTTTCGCAGCGGATACTTTCGCTTCGTGCATCTTGCGGATCAGGGCAGGTAGGACGTGGGAGTTGTTCAAGTCGTAGTTGTCGCCGGGGCCATACAAATTAGTCGGCATGGCGGCCAGCCACTTCGTGCCATATTCGCGGTTGTATGACCAGCACATTTCTATGCCGGCAATCTTGGCCAGTGCGTAAGGCCGGTTGGTCGCTTCCAACGGCCCGGTAAGCAAGTATTCTTCTTTGATTGGCTGCGGACAGTCGCGCGGGTAGATGCATGAACTGCCCAGGAAGATCAGGCGATTCACGTTTGTCGCATGAGCGGCACGGCAGACGCTGGCCTCAACCAGCAGATTGCTCATCAGAAATTCCACCGGGTAAGTATTGTTGGCATGGATGCCGCCGACTTTCGCGGCAGCCAGAAATACAACTTCGGGGCGTTCCTGCTCGAAGAAGCGTTGCGTGGCGACAGCATCTTCCAGATCGAGCTCGTCATGGGTACGCGACACAAGGTTGGTATAGCCCTGATGTTGCAACTCGCGCACGATGGCGCTACCGACCAAGCCACGATGGCCGGCAATGTAGATTTTGCTGTGCTTGTTCATACTCACGCCACGTCACTCATGGTAATCGTAAGCATTAAAACCATGCTTTTTTACCAACTCATCACGCTCGGCACCCTTGAGGTCTTCGCGCACCATTTCGGCCACCATTTCGTGGAATGTGATCTTCGTTGTCCAGCCGAGTTTTTGTTTGGCTTTAGTGGGGTCGCCCAGCAGGGTTTCGACTTCAGTGGGACGGAAGTAACGCGGATCGACTTGCACGATGCATTTGCCGGCGGCATCGTAACCTTTCTCGTCCACCCCAGTGCCTTGCCATTTGATGCTAATACCCAATTCTTGCGCTGCGATTTCGACGAACTGGCGCACGCTGTATTGCACACCTGACGCAATGACGAAGTCTTCGGCTTGTTCTTGTTGCAGCATCAGCCATTGCATTTCAACATAGTCTTTGGCGTGCCCCCAATCACGCAGGGCATTGAGGTTGCCGAGGTAGAGGCAATCCTGCAGGCCGAGCTTGATGCGTGGCAGCGCACGGGTGATCTTGCGCGTGACGAAGGTTTCGCCACGAATCGGACTTTCGTGGTTGAACAGGATACCGTTGCAGGCGTAGATACCATAAGCCTCGCGGTAGTTCACCGTAATCCAGTAGGCATAAAGCTTGGCCACTGCATAAGGGCTGCGCGGGTAGAACGGCGTGGTTTCCTTTTGCGGAGTCTCCTGCACTAAGCCATACAGTTCAGAGGTTGATGCCTGGTAGAAGCGAGTCTTCTTTTCCAGTCCGAGAATGCGGATGGCCTCAAGAATGCGCAGCGTGCCAATGCCGTCCGCATTGGCGGTGTATTCAGGGGTTTCAAACGAAACTGCGACATGGCTCATCGCCGCAAGGTTGTATATCTCATCCGGCTGGACTTGCTGGATGATACAAATCAGGTTGGTAGAGTCGGTCAGGTCGCCGTAGTGTAGAACAAAGTTGCGATTGGATACGTGGGGGTCCTGATACAAATGATCGATTCGGTCAGTATTGAACAAAGAAGCGCGACGCTTGATGCCGTGTACGACATAACCCTTGCTAAGCAGCAATTCGGCGAGATATGCCCCATCCTGCCCGGTAATGCCAGTAATCAATGCGACTTTATTTGTTTGTTTCATTTAACCGTTCCTTTTTGTTTGGTTATCGGCCGTAGTTGTCTTCATAGCGTTGAATATCATCTTCACCTAGGTATTCTCCAACCTGAACCTCAACGATATGTAGTGGTTCGATACCCAAATTCTCGAGGCGGTGCTTCGCGCCTATCGGAATGTAGGTGCTTTGATTTTTCTGTACCGTAATCACCTCATTGCCGTTGGTGATGGTTGCCGTGCCGGATACCACCACCCAATGTTCTGAGCGTTGGTTATGGCTTTGCAGACTGAGGCGCGCGCCGGAAGCGACTTCGATACGCTTGATTTTGAAGCCATCCGAGTCTTCATCCAGGACGGTGTAGCTGCCCCACGGGCGATTGATTTTGGCGTGATAGAGATGCTCGGTCGCGCCCTTTTCATGCAGCGCATCTACTACTTCGCGCACCCGCTGGGTCTGATCGCTCTTCGAGATCAGCACCGCATCGGCGGTTTCGATAACGCAAATATCTTCCACGCCGATGGCGGCGACCAGCCGTTTTTCGGCACGGATCAGGCTGTTATGGCAGTCCAGCGCGATGACGTTGCCTTGCAGTACGTTGCCGTTTTCGTCTTTGGCGGAAATCTCGTGTACGGCCTGCCAACTGCCGACATCGTTCCAGCCGATGTCGCAGGGGATGAGCGAAACGCGATCCGATTTTTCCAGCACGCCGTAGTCGATGGAGATCGAAGGCATGGCGGCAAAATGCACTTCCACGGCTTGCTGAAATGACATGCCGGCACGGCTTTCGGCAATGATGGTTTGTATCACCTGATAAACTGCCGGCAAGTGCTGCCGGATCTCCGCGAGGATCACCGAGGCGCGCCACACAAACATGCCGGAGTTCCAGTAATAATCGCCTTGTTTCAGGAAGTGCTCGGCGGTGGCAGGGTCTGGCTTTTCGGTAAATCGCTCGACTTCATAGACCTCTTGCCTGTCGCGAATCCCCCCTACCCCCCCTTTATCAAGCGGGGAACCACGACGGGCTTTGATGTAGCCAAAACCTGTATCCGGGCGGTTGGGCCGGATGCCGAAGGTAATGAGCTTGCCGTGTTCGGCAGCTTTGATTGCGATACTCAAATGGTCACGAAAACGCACTTCGTCTTTGATAATGTGGTCGGCAGGCAGCACGACCATGATGGGGTCTGCGCCATCGGCCATCAGGCACGCGGCGGCCAATGCGATTGCCGGCGCGGTGTTGCGCCCGACGGGTTCAAACAGGGTACGGTAAGGCAACAGGGCATGGTAGGCCTCGCCCTTGGCATGAGATTCCTGCGTAACGATCAGGATATTCTCCGCTTTAATCACCGGGGACAGGCGATTGATAGTGGTTTGCAGTAGAGATGCATCGCCATCCAGCGACAGGAACTGTTTCGGCAGATGCTGGCGGGAGAGCGGCCACAAGCGGCTGCCGCTACCCCCGGCGAGAATAACTGCATGAATCGGGCGATCACTCATGACTGTTCTCCTGCAAGCCCTTTTGTTCCGCTTCGAGCTTCAGCTCTTCTATCTCCGCGCGCAGCCGCTCATATTCTTGCACCTTATATTTGAGAAAATACACGGTGATGCGCGCCTTCTCTTCGACACCTTGGGGAGTAAGCAAATAGGCATACGCCAGCTTGTTGTCGCTGTTGCGGAAATTATTTACCTTCAGGCAACCCTTCTCGATCAGCGCATTGAGGCAGAAATTAATCTTGCCGAGACTGACACCCAGCCGTTTCGCCAAATCTCTTTGGGAAAGGTCAGGGTTATCTTCCAGTGTTTTGAGCAAGCCGTAGCTGGTTGTATCGTCGAACATATTGTGCGTTCAGTGCGTGAACAGGCAGCATTAAAACAGCCTTAGCCCAAAGCTGTCAAGGGGTTAGGGTGAACTTCACCTTTGGCAAGGCTTTATTGTCAGGTCAAGCCGGAACTACTACAGGGAGCCTCAAAAAATTCAGAGTTCGCCCAAATGCAAGGCGCGGAAAAAATTTCGCAGCGCCGCATATATTTGATATGTAAGCAAGAATTTTTTTCCGCAACGCAGCAGTTGGGATGAAATGTGGATTTTTAGAGGCTCCCTTAACAGCTAGAATGCGCACCTGCCCAACACTCAGCCGAAACGCGCAATGGCCATCAAAGCAACCGTCTTCAAAGCCGCCCTCCAGATCGCCGACATGGATCGGCGCTATTACGCCGACCACGCGCTGACGCTGGCGCGGCATCCGTCGGAAACCGACGAGCGCATGATGGTGCGCCTGCTCGCCTTCGCGCTCTACGCCGACGAGCTTCTGGTCTTTGCCAAAGGCCTGAGCAGCGACGAAGAGCCCGACCTGTGGCAGAAAGATCTCACCGGCGCGATCAAACGCTGGATAGAGGTCGGCCTGCCCGACGAGCGAGCCATCCGCAAAGCCAGCGGACGCGCCGATCAGGTCGTGGTCATCAGCTACGGCCGCGCGGCGAATATCTGGTGGAATGAAAACCGCGACAAACTGCAACGCCTGAACAACCTCACCGTGCTCAACCTGGCCGGCGAAACCACGCAGGCGCTCGCCGCGCTGGCCAGCCGCAACATGCAACTGCAATGCACCCTGCAGGAAGGACACATCATGATGACCAGCGACGCCGGCATGATCGAGATCGAACCGAAGGTGTGGCAGGGCAGCTTCCGTCCGGCTAACGGATGACCGCAAAACCCTGCCCCTGCGGCGCAGCGGACTACGCCGCCTGTTGCGGCCGTTACCACGTCGGCGCTTCCGCACCGGATGCCGCAGCCCTGATGCGCTCGCGCTACAGCGCTTATGTGCTCAAACTGGAAGCCTACCTGCTGGCCACCTGGCACCCCGGCACCCGCCCCGCCGCGCTTGATCTCGCGGCAGACAACGCCAAGTGGCTGGGACTGGAGTTGAAGAAATACACGCCGGAATCAGCCGACCGCGCCACGGTGGAATTCGTCGCGCGCTACAAGATCGGCGGCCGCGCTCATCGCTTGCATGAGATCAGCCGTTTCGTGCGCGAGGAGGGTAAATGGTTCTACGTGGATGGGGAATTTCCGGACTGATCCAATGCTGCTTGCTTAACCGTTCTGCTACAGTCACGCCATGAGCAAACTAACCCTGGACCGCATCCTGCAATCGCAGGGCTTTGGCACCCGCAAGTGGTGCGGTGAATTGATCGCCGACGGTGAAGTGGCCTTCAATGGCGAAATCATCCGGGACAGCCGCGTCGCGCTCGGGACTGACGGCCTGCAGTTCACCGTCTACGGCGAAAAGTGGACTTACCGCGAGCATGTCTATATCGCGTTGAACAAGCCGGCCAATTTCGAATGCTCGCGCAAGGCCAGCCACCATCCCGGCGTACTGACCATCCTGCCGGAACAATTCACCCGGCGCGACGTGCAGCCGGTCGGCCGCCTCGATCACGACACCACCGGCCTGCTGCTGATGTCGGATGACGGGCCGTTCATCCACCAACAGTCCTCGCCGAAACATCATGTGCCCAAGGTCTATGTGGCCACCACCCATGACCCGGTCACGCCGGGACTGGTCGCGCATTTGCTGGCCGGGGTGAAGCTGCACGACGAACCCGCGCCGCTGGCCGCGGTGACCTGCCGCAGGGTCGGTACCCATCGACTCGAGATCGTGCTGGAGCAGGGCAAATACCATCAGGTCAAACGCATGCTGGCGGCCGCCGGCAACCACTGCGTCGCGTTGCGCCGTTCGCAGATCGGTCAGTTGAAGCTCGATGATCTGGGGCTGGCCGAGGGCGAATGGTGCTATCTGGACGCGGCGCAACTGGCGTTGCTGAAGCCGGACTGATTTACCTGCAACGTCGATGTAACTCTAACTCGCGTAACAAACAAAAATAATTTCGTAGGGTGCGTTCCACGCACCCTACGTTATTTCTGTTTTTATAATATGAGTACCCGCCACCCGGAGTAAAATCCGCCTTTATTCAAAAAGCACCTGTCAAATGTCTATCCAGTGGTTTCCCGGTCACATGACCTCGGCACGCAGAAAAGCGGCCGAGACCATGGAATTTATCGACGTCGTCATCGAAGTGCTGGATGCGCGCGCGCCGGAAGCGAGCTGCAACCCGATGATCCGGGAGTTGCGCGAGCACCGCCAGCGTCCCTGCCTGAAGATCCTCAACAAGGCCGACCTCGCCGACCCCGCCGTCACGCAGGCCTGGCTGAATTATTACAACAAACAGGCCGGCGTCAAGGCCGTGGCGCTGAGCTGCAAGAGCGCCAGCGACGCCGCCAAGGTGCCCAAGCTGTGCCAGCCGTTAGCGCCGCATCGCGACAGCAACCACAAGCCGCTGCGCATGATGATCATGGGCATCCCCAACGTCGGCAAATCCACGCTGATGAACATGCTGCTCAAACGCCGCGTCGCCAATGTCGGCGACGAACCCGCCGTGACCAAATCGCAGCAGTGCCACCAGCTCAACGAGCGCATGACGCTCACCGACTCGCCCGGCCTGATGTGGCCGAAGATCGAACACCCTGAAGACGGGCTGATGCTCGCCGCGATCCACGCGATCGGCCGCAACGCC
This sequence comes from uncultured Gallionella sp., assembly GCA_964349865.1. Lineage (GTDB taxonomy): Bacteria > Pseudomonadota > Gammaproteobacteria > Burkholderiales > Gallionellaceae > Gallionella. The sequence goes on from CAYGIF010000008.1 coordinate 29,551, forward strand.
GTCATCGAGGAAGAGATCGCCGAGCATCTCGCCAATATCCTGCTGGCGCGCTATCCCGCGCAGCTCGCCGAACGCTTCGGCCCGGATGTGGCAGGGCTGGACGGCATCGGCGTGATCGAAGCCGTCGCCAAAAAGCGCGGCTGCCTGCTGAAAGGCCGGGGCGGCGCAGCGGATCTGGAAAAAGCGGCGATGATCCTGCTGACGGAATACCGCGCTGGCAAACTGGGGCGTATCAGCCTCGAGACTCCCGAGACGCGCGAGGCGATGCTCAAGCGGGCGCCGGGTACTCCTGTTGATACTTCCCCCTTGAACCAATGAAAATCCCCAAAAGAATCGAACCGCTCGTCGAGGACGGCGTTGTAGACAAGGTCATGCGCCAGCTGATGAGCGGAAAAGAGGCGACGGTCTATGTCGTCCAGTGCGGCGACGAAGTTCGTTGCGCGAAGGTTTACAAGGAAGCCAACCAGCGCGGCTTCCATCAGGCGGTTCACTACACCGAAGGGCGCAAGGTGAAGAACAGCCGCCAGGCCCGCGCGATGGAAAAAGGTTCGCGCTACGGGCGCAAGGAGCAGGAATCGGCCTGGCAACGCGCCGAGGTGGACGCGTTGTACAAACTCGCCGCCGCCGGCGTGCGCGTGCCGCGCCCCCATGGCTTTTACGAGGGTGTGCTGCTGATGGAACTGGTGTCGGACGAACAGGGTGCGCCCGCCCCCAGGCTCAACGACCTGGAACTCACGGAAGCACAGGCGCGGGAATTTCACGCGATGCTGATCCGGCAAGTCGTGCTGATGCTGTGCGCCGGCATCGTCCACGGCGACCTGTCCGAGTTCAACATCCTCGTCGACAGCCAGGGGCCGGTCATCATCGATTTGCCGCAAGCGGTGGATGCCGCCGCCAACAACAATGCCAGCCGCATGCTGGAGCGGGACGTCGAAAATCTGGCCAATTACTTCAGCCAGTTCGCCCCCGAGCTGCAAGCCACCCAGTACGGCAAGGAAATATGGGCGCTCTACCAGCGCGGCGAACTGTTTCCTGACACGCCGTTGACCGGACGCTTCCAGCAAAACGCAAAGCAGGCCGACCTGCGCTCCGTGATGCGCGAAATCGATTCCGCGCGCGACGATCACGCAGCCAAGCTGCGCTACCAGCAGCTCAAGCGAGAAGAAGGCCGGTAGATGAGCGCCGATCCTGTTGCTAACTGCCCGGTGATTCACTGGAACGAGGCGGGCGAAGAAAAATCCGCGCGCTGGCGTTCGGAAAGCGGCACGCCGCCGCCGAAGCGCGTGGTGATCGCCGACGACCGCATGACCGCCGATGCCGCCTACCGTCTGGCCTGCGAGGGCACCGCGCTGCTGTGGCGCGGCGATTTTCAGAACGCGCGCCAATTGCTGCAGGCGATGACAAGGCGCGCAAATGAAAAGCCGCGCGGACGCAAAAAAATTCCCGCCACGCTCACCGAAGCCTTTCATCTGCATCGCCTCGCCCAATCGCAGCGCGCCCGCACCCTGGGCATGCTGCTGATTCCGTTCGAGGCGGACCACAGCATCCCGTTGCGCCGCGCACCCGATGCGCGCGCGGCTTGCGCGGAAGCCTATGGCGCGGCAACCGAACCCTACATCTCTTCACTGCGCGGCCTGCAGGGGATCATCGGCGCCTACGAATGGCGCAAAAATGGCGTGGAGATTCCGGCGCTGGGCGCGCGCATTCATCCGCATTACGGCGTATTCGCACCGATACGCGGCGAGTACATCGGGCTGGTGAACGAGGCCCCGTTGCCCGGATTAATCGAGACCCAATCTGCCGCATTCGATATCGGCACCGGCACCGGCGTACTGGCCGCCGTGCTGGCGCGCCGCGGCATCAAACGCATCGTCGCCACCGATCAGGATCAGCGTGCGCTGGCCTGTGCGCGCGAAAATCTGGCGCGGCTGGGTCTCGCCGCACAGGTTGACGTGGTGCAAGCCGACCTCTTTCCCGAAGGGCGCGCCCCACTGGTGGTGTGCAATCCGCCGTGGATTCCGGCGCGGCCAAGCTCGCCGCTCGAGCACGCGATATTCGACCCGGAGAGCCGCATGCTGCGCGGTTTCCTCAACGGGCTGGCGGCGCATCTGGAGCCGGGCGGCGAGGGCTGGCTGATTCTCTCCGACCTTGCCGAGCATCTCGGTCTGCGCACCCGCGCCGAATTGCTTGCCGCGATCGATGCGGCGGGACTGCAGGTGCTGGGGAAAATTGACGTGAAGCCGCATCACCCCCGCGTCTCCGACACCGGCGACCCGCTGCACGCGGCCCGTGCCGCGGAGCTCACCTCGCTGTGGCGGCTGGCCGCAACAGGGGCGGCATGATCGAAGTCATCATCCTGGCGGTCGCGCTCAGCATGGATGCCTTTGCGGTTTCCATCGGGCTGGGCGCCAAGAAAAACACGCCCGGCCTGGCACTGAAAGCGGGGCTGTTCTTCGGCATCTTTCAGGCCTTGATGCCCTTCATCGGATATTTGGGCGGCAAGGGCGTTTTGGGCTGGGTAGATGCCTATGCCCATTGGATAGCCTTTGGCCTGCTGGCGCTGATCGGCGCAAAAATGATTTACGAAGGCGTCCAGGAAGGCATCGAAGAAGAGATCGCCGCCATCACCAACAAGATGATGCTGATCCTAGCCATCGCCACCAGCATCGACGCAATGGCCGCCGGATTCAGCCTGACGCTGCTGGATGCAAACCCTTATATCGCCTGCCTCGTCATCGGAGCAACAACTTTCGCCTTCAGCGTGGCCGGCGTGTTCATCGGCAAAAAAAGCGGCACCTGGCTCGAAAGCAAGGCGGAGATTTTCGGCGGCACGATCCTGATCCTGATCGGTTTTAAAATACTGCTTTTCTGATAGCGGGGCAACGTTGGGTTCAACCTATTTTAGGATCAATGGTGTGCCGAAGTTATGCGATCAAGTATTGTGCCGCTGAAGAAATTTGTCCGCACCGCCCGCAATCATCGCGAACACCTGCTCAACTATTTTCGCGCCAGAAAAGCGTTTTCCAGCGGAATTGTCGAGTGCTTAACCAAACAACAAAGCCAAAGTCACCATGAGAAAAGCTTATGGTTTTCGGACATTCAAAATGCTGGAACTTGCGCTATATCATGTGCTTGAAAAACTGCCTGAATCAATACTTACCCGCTCATTTTACTGACGAACCATATTTTTATTTTGGTTCACGGCACGATGCGGTATGAATATACTTTTTCTACAGCTTCGTTTGACGTCACGCAATGCATCGCCGCGCTCACATTCGGCGCCGCTTGCCCTGGCAGGAATAGGTCGCTTCCCCGTCACTCTGGCGTGTCGAGCCAATCACACAACTCCAAAGTCAGCCGCAGTTGCGCGGCTTCCCACTCGTCATGCACCCGCGGATGCGTCAGCGTGACGCCCGCTTGACCGGGAACACCAGCGCGAAGGTGCTGCCCTTCCCTTCCTCGCTCGACACTTCAAGTTTGGCCTGGTGGCGCATCGCGATGTGCTTGACGATCGCCAGGCCCAGGCCGGTTCCGCCCGTTTCGCGCGAGCGGCTGCGGTCCACCCGGTAAAAGCGTTCGGTCAGGCGCGGGATATGCTGCGCGGCAATGCCGATGCCGCTGTCCTGCACCGAAAATACCGGTTGGCTGCCGCGCTCCGCCCAGCGCAGCAAAATCGACCCGCCTTCCGGCGTGTAGCGAATCGCGTTGCTGAGCAGATTGCCGAACGCGCTATGCAACTCTTCGCGGTTGCCGAGCAATTTTGCATTGCTCGCCACTTCCAGGCGCAACGCATGCGAGCCGCCGCTCAGCAACTGGCCTTCCCGGTAAATCTCGTCGAGCAGGGCGCCCATATCCACCACTTCTTCAAGCAACGGGCTCTGGTCATTTTCCAGGTGCGACAGGGTCAGCAAATCGGCAACCAGGTTTTCCATGCGATGGGTTTGCTCGGCCATCAGCTGCAAGGCGCGCCGCGCATTGTCCTGGCTAAGGTCGTGCATATCCTGCAGGTTTTCGACAAAGCCGTTCACCACGGTCAGCGGCGTGCGCAGTTCATGCGAAACGTTCGCGACAAAATCGCGGCGCATGGCCTCGATGCGCTCCAGTCGCGTGATGTCGCGGCTGATCAGCAGCCGCTTGTTCGCGCCATAGGGAATGAGCTTGATGGACAGCACCATGTCGTCATGGCGCGCCGGGCGCATCACCAGCGGCTCGCTGAAGTTGGATTCCCCAAGAAGGGATTCATGGAGGTATTCGACGAACTCCGGCTGGCGCACCAGATAAGTGATGTCCTGCATGAAGTCGTGTTCGGGATCAAGATCGAAATGCTGCTGCGCCAGCGGATTGCACCATTCGATGCGGTTCGCCTCGTTCAGGATCACCACCCCCTCCGGCAGGGCGGCGGTGGCCTGTTCGATGTGTTGCAGCTCGGTGGCCAGCTCCAGCTTGGTCTGGTTATGCCGCTTGACCATTCTGTACAGCTGGGAAAACACCTCATCCCAGATACCGCCCGCTTCGGGGATGGTTTCAATGCGCGCATCATGCAGCCACCGCCCCAGCCTGTAGAGCTGCCGCGCATGGAGCGCCATCACCAGCAGCAGCACCAGCAGCATGAACAGCAACGCAAGCGTGGCCGAGAACAATCCCCACAGCAGCAACGCAACCAGCGTGACGAGCACGATGGGGATGCTTAAACGAAGCCAGAAGCCCTGCAAGGAAACCCCCCTAGTTGACCGAAAAACGATAGCCGCTGCCGCGCACCGTTTGAATCAGGTTATCCATTCCAGACGGCTCCAGCGTCGCGCGCAGGCGGCGGATATGCACATCTACCGTGCGTTCCTCGACGAACACCTGCGTGCCCCACACCTGATCGAGCAATTGCGTGCGGCTATACACCCGCTCCGCGTGGGTCATGAAAAAATGCAGCAGGCGAAACTCGGTGGGGCCGAGTTCCATTGCCGCACCCTTTGCGGTCACGCGATGCGAGGCCGGCGACAGCTCCAGACCGCCCGCCGCCACCACTTCATCCGGCATTTGCGGGACATGGCGGCGCAACACGGCGCGGATGCGCGCCATCAGCTCGCGCGGCGAAAACGGCTTGGTGATGTAATCGTCCGCGCCCGACTCCAGCCCCA
>CAYGIF010000009.1:0-33736 GCA_964349865.1 uncultured Gallionella sp.
CCCTTCCAGATGCATGGGCGAAGTTTGCACGGCCGGCAATTCACTGGATGTGCCCGCCAGTGCATTCCGCAACGCACTGGCAAAATCGATGTCCCTCGCCTTGTAGTTCGGCGTATCCGCGTTCGCGATATTGGAAGCCAGCAACTCCTGACGCGCGGCGCGCAAACTCAGTGCGGTTTGCTGAAACCGCAGCGCATCGTCCAATTTATTGACCATATTGCTGCCCTCCTTCAAACACGACAGTTCTGCCAGAATGCCCATTTACATGAACAGCATGCTAAACCTGCACATACCCCCGCTATCCGCCGATAAGCGGTAAATTACCCCCCCAATTCCAAAGTTCCATCGCTTCCCTTAGCAGCCCGCAACACGCACAATGAGACCCATGAAGAAGCTCTTATTGATCGCCTTTCTGTTGCTGCCATCCGCTGCCTCCGGAGCAGCGCCTGCAAAGGGTGCGGCGGCGGGCGCCGCGCAAGATCACGCGCAGATAAGAAATACCGTTGCCGCCTTCGTGCAGCAACAAACCGCCGCGCTACCCGGCAAAATCACTTACAAGGTGGAAGAAATTGACCGTCGCGTCGCACTGCCTGAATGCGGCAAACTCGAAGCCTTCCTGCCTGCCGGCAGCCAACTAACCGGCAAAACCGCCATCGGTGTGCGCTGCAACGAATCGAATGGCTGGAGCATTTTTATTCCGGTGAAAATCACGACCAGCCTGAATTTATTGGTCAGTACGCGTCAACTACCACCGGGGCATACGCTGCAAGAACAGGACATCGCCGGCCAGGCTACGGAAACTTCCCAAGCGGGTGGCATCACAGACCCCAAACAAGTGATCGGAAAAGTGCTGCGCTACGGCATCGCCGCCGGACAGACATTGCGTGAGGATATGCTGCGCCTGCCCTATAGCGTAAAGCAGGGGCAGGCCGTGCAGCTTGCCGTGCAAGGCAGCGGCTTCAGCATACGCAGCGAGGGAGTCGCCTTGAATAATGCGAGCGAAGGGCAGGCCGTGCAAGTTCGCGTTGGATCGGGTCGCGTAATCAGCGGGGTTGCGCGTGCCGGCGGCGTAGTGGAAATCGTGCCTTAAAGCCCATCTCAGCAGGTTTCATACCTCGCTTGCATTACAAAAGCACACCCAACACCTAAAGTTTTTTGGATTTTTACCGATATAATGCAGGCAATAGTGAAGTTAAGCGCAGACAGACTGAGAGGATCACCGTGAAAATCGACAAACCCAGCAAGCCGTTACCCGCCAGCCTGGCAGGAGAGGGTGCGGCGCATGCCGCAGCCAAGGGGAAATCCAACCCGCCGCCCGCCGCGCAGCAGTCCGGCGACACCAGCGTTTCGCTCGGCTCCACAGCGGCGCAGTTGCACAGCATGGAAAGCAGCATGGCGAACACCCCGGTTGTCAATGCGGCCAAAGTTGCGGAAATCAAGCAAGCCATCAGCGATGGCCGCTTCAAGGTCAACTCGGAAGTCGTCGCCGACCGCCTGCTCGAAACGGTGCGCGATCTGATTGGCGGCAGGGCTTGAAGCCGTCTTCCAGCCCGCAATTGCTTTCCGCCTTAACCGCCGAACGTGCGGCATTGCTGAACTTCGTAGCCCTGCTGGAACGCGAGCAGGGAATGCTGGTGGGGAACCTCACCGACCAGCTGCTTGAACTGTCCGAACAAAAATCAACTGACGCACTCGGCCTTAACCAGCTTGCCGAAACGCGCCGCGCCTTGCTTGGAACGCACAGCCCGCAAGGCTTGGCTGTGTGGCATGAAATCCTCGCTTTGGCAGAGCGCGCCCAACTGCTCAATCGAACCAATGGCGAACTGATTCAGATGAAACTGCGCCGCAACCAGCAATTGTTGGCCGTTTTAAGCAATGCGGTGAACAAGGCGAATCTTTACGGCCCCGATGGGCAGACCAGCTTTTCGCCCGGGAGCGGCAGGTCGCTGGGGAGCGGATAACAATCCTCAATCCTCAATCCCCACCCCCCTCTCCACGTTGGGTGACATGATCGTAATGATTACACGCCGGTTCCTGGCACGATTTTCCGGGCTATCGTTCGGCACCAGCGGCTGATTCGAGGCCAAACCCACCACAGCCAGGCGTTTTGCCGGTACGCCGTTATCGATCAGCATCCTGGCCACGCTGCTGGCACGCGCGGAAGACAACTCCCAATTGGAAGGAAACTGTGCGGTCGCAATGGGAATATCGTCGGAATGTCCTTCCACCTCGATTGGCAGTTCTTCTTTGCTCAACACCGCAGCCACCTGGCGCAACACATCCAGCATGCCCGGTTGCAATGCCGCTTCACCCGTCCTGAACAACATGCTCGCGCTGATATCGATAACCACGCCGCGCTTGGTTTGATCGATACTGACCGTGCGTTGGTTAATCAGCGAGGCCATCACTTGGCTCAACCCGCTGGCCAGATTTTTCATGCGCTCCTGTATTTTGCGCTGTTGCTCGCCCAGGCGCGCGGTACGCCTGTCCACCAAGGCCTTGAGCATCTGATCCTGCTGGCTGGACACGACGCCGGTCGTAGCGGCAGTTGGCTGTTTGGTAAAGGCGATACTTAGCGAATTGCTGAAGGTTTTGTACTTTTCCTCGTTCACCGAGGAAATGGAATACATCACCACGAAAAAAGCGAACAGCAGGGTGACAAAGTCGGCATAGGAAATCATCCATCGGTCGTGATTGTCATGCTCGATGCGTTTGCTTCGGCGCGCCATTCGAATAAGCCCTAATCGAGGTGGCTTTGCAGCCTGATTTCGATCAGCCGCGGATTATCCCCGTTGGCAATTCCCACCAGCCCGTCCACGACCATTTCGCGCATATCCGTCTGCTGCATGATGATGGATTTCAGCTTGTTCGCGATCGGCAGGAACAGCAGGTTGGCAAAGGCCACACCGTAAATCGTCGCGACAAATGCCACGGCGATGCCGCCGCCCAATTTGCTCGGCTCGCTGAGATTCTGCATGACCTGCATCAAGCCCAATATCGCCCCGATGATGCCGATGGTTGGGGAATATCCGGCAGCCGCTTCCCATACGCGCGCGGACTGCCAGCGTAACTGCTCCCAGGAATGGGTATCGACATCCAGCACCTCGCGGATTTTTTCGGCGCTGTTGCCATCCACCAGAAGCTGCAACCCTTTTTTCAGGAAAGGATCATCAATGGCGGAAGCGCGCGCCTCCAATGCCAAAATGCCTTCCCTGCGCGCCAGTGCGCTCCATTCCGTCAATTGCTTGGCCAGTTCCTGGCTGGGCAACGCCGGCGTAACAAACGCCCAGCGCCCCATCCTGATCGCCATAACAAATACCTTGGTCGGGCATTGCACCATCACCGCCCCGAGCGTGCCGCCAAATACAATCAGAAAAGCCGCGCCCTGGAACATGATGGCAAGGCCGCCGCCCTCCAGCATCTGCCCGGTCATGATACCGGTCAGGCCAACCACCAAACCCAATAGCGTAAGCTTGTCCATCAATAGCCTTTCATCCTGCTGCGCAGCCGCGCCACCGCCTGGCTATGCAACTGCGAAACGCGCGATTCGCCCACGCCCAGCACCTCGCCGATTTCGCGCAGGTTCATCTCTTGCTCGTAAATCATGCCCATCAACATGCACTCACGCTCCGGCAGGTTTTCAATCGCGCGCGCCAACTCGGCCTTGAAACGTTCGTCCTCCAGCAAATCCAGCGGGCTGGCATCATCGCTGAGTTCGAACCGCTCGAAAAAATCGTCATGGTCTTCGCCGCGAAAATCTTCGTAATACACCAACTGCGCGCCGCGCGTTGCCTGCAGCATCTGCTGATATTCGGCGAGAGACACTTCCATATCTGCGGCGATTTCGGCTTCGCCCGGCGGCCTGCCCAGTTTTTGCTGCAAGCGGCTGACGGACGCTTCGATGCGCCGCATATCGCGGCGCAGGCTGCGCGGCAACCAATCCGCTTCACGCAACTCGTCCAGCATCGCGCCGCGGATGCGTTGCGTCGCGTAAGTCTCGAACTGCGCGCCGTGAAATTCGTCGTAGCGGCTGGCCGCATCCAGCAAGCCCATCATGCCGGCCTGGATGATGTCGTCAATCTGCACGCTGGAGGGCAGCCTGGCCATCATCTGGTGCGCGAGCCGTTTCACCAGATGGGAATATTCCCGCAGGCATTGCTCCTTGTCGTTTAATCCGGTGGGCGTGTACATGCCCGCCAGTTTACAACGGGCGTGATTTCCTTGCTGTGCTGATGTAGCGGCACCTCACTGTGCCAGGGCGACCGGTTGTGACACCTGCCTCATCAGGTTTTGTATGATGGAAGCAGCCCCGCCCTCCGCTTCATCCCGCTGCATCGGCAAACACAGCAGTTTTCGCGACAGCTCCAGATAAGACTTCGTCGAAGCGGCGTTCGGGAAGGCTTCAACCACCGATTTCCCCAACTGCATCGCGCATTTAAGTCTTTCATCGGACGGGATGTGGCCCAAATATTCCAAGCGCACCGAGAGGTTGCGCCGGGCTACCTTGGCCATATTTTCAAACACCGTCACCGCCGCCTGCTCATTGCCCGCCTTGTTTACCGCAATCCCGAACTGTTGGCGCGCATTCTTCAGCGCCAACCGCTTGATCAGGGCATAGCTCTCGGTAATGCCGCTGGGAGTAGCCTCCACCAGCACCAGTAATGCAGCCCCGCTTGCCAGGCTTGGCGATATTGCCACGGCCTTCCCGGCCAATCCTTCGGCCCGACCTGTCCTGAGCTTTGTCGAAGGGCTCAGAACAGGCATTGCGGCATCCACCAGCACCACATCTGCGCCGTCGCTGGCCTCGGTCAGCGCATTTTCCAGCCGCTGTTGCCCGGCCTGATCCAGCTGCGCCAATGCAAGCATGGCGCGCGCGGTCGGCAATATGCCGAATCCCCTGGCGGCCAGCGCCGCGTCGCAAAGCCCGCATTTTCCCTGTGCGACGTCCAGCAAGTCATATTTGGCGGACAGCCCCATGCGGTCCAGTAAATTATTCGGCCCGTGGTTCTCGTCCAGCACCAGCACGTTTTTGCCGGAATATGCCAATGCCGCCGCAAGATTGATGGTCGCGCTGGTGCGCCCCACCCCGGCCTTGCCGGCCACCACGGTGATCACCTGCGTCTGGTTGAGCACCAATAAGCGCCGCAGGCCTTCGGCCTGATCCATTCCGTCAGAGCGCACAGGATGCCTCTCTATTTGGCGGACTCGCCATCAGTACCGGGAAATCCAGTTCACGCAGGGTAAACGGGGTTTTTTCCTCCGCCGGCTTGAGCGCGCGGTGCAGCAGATAATCGAGATTGATCGGGTGCAAATCTTCCGGCACGCGCTGGCCGTTGGCCATATAGTGCATCACCAGGCGATGGCGCACCGCCACATCCAGCACCGTGCCGAGGTTGGCCGCCTCGTCCAGCTTGGTGGGAATGCAGCCGACCACCTTGTTGCTGCGATACATGCGCACCACGTCCTCCAGCGTATCGCCGCCGCTGGTGGCATTCAGCAACAGCAAACATTGCACGCCGGTCGCATCGAACATCTCGTTCTGGTCGCCCACGCGCTCGTCGCGCTGCCCCATCCCCACCGTGTCGATCAGCACCAGATGCTTGTGGCGCAACGCGGAAAGGGTCAGGCGCAAATCGTCGGTGTCCTTCACCGCATGCACCGCCACGCCCAGTATCTTCCCGTAAATCTTGAGCTGCTCGTAAGCGGCGATCCGGTAACTGTCGGTGGTCAGCAGCGCCACCTTGTCCGCGCCGTAGCGCACCACTGCGCGCGCCGCCAGCTTGGCCGTGGTGGTGGTCTTGCCCACGCCGGTCGGCCCGATCAGCGCGTACACCCCGCCCTTGGCGATGATGTCGTCCGCCTTGCCCGCCACCTGCAAATTGCGCTTGAACACCTGCTTGATCCATGACTCGCCCTGCACATTCCCGGCGGGCATCTTGTCCAGCAACTGGTGCGCCAGCAGCGTGCTGAACCCGGCATTGAGCATCTTGCGCAACAGGCCGGCGCGCTGCGGGTCGCGCAGTTGCACATCGTTCCAGTACAGCGCCGCAAACTGCTGCTGCAGCATGGCGCTCATCGATTTGATCTCGCTGAGAATATTCTCCTGCCCCGAATTCTCTTGCCCCGAATTCTCCTGTCTGGGCATGGCCGGCCCAGGCTGCGCCTCGGCAGGCCGGGTGGATTCAACCTGCGGTACGGCCTCGGGCCGATGCAGTTTCCCGGGGGGCGTCAATGGCTTGGCTTGTTCGGCAGCCTTGTGCTGAAACTGGAGCGGCTGCCTGGGCTGGATCGATGGCCCGGTTTGAGCCAATGGCCTGGCTGGTTGCACAGGGTGTGCTTCCGCGACCGACTTGGTCCATTCGTCCGCCGTTATCTCCGGCCACTCGGTTTTTTGCGCGGCGGCGCCGGCGGTCAGATGGGCGAAGTCGTCATTCGCGATCGCAATGATCTCCACACCCCGCTCCGTCTGCCGGTTCGACAGGATCATCGCGTCGGGACCGAGCTCGTCGCGAATTTCCTTCATGGCCTGGCGTGTTGTCGCGGCGATGAATTTTCTGATGCTCATGCTCTACCTCCTACCATAGCGGTCACCCGGATCGTTTTGAAGTCCGGTACTTCATCATGCGAAATCACCCTGATATTCGGCACCGCGCGCTTCAGGAAGCGCGCCAGCAAATCGCGCAACTGGCCCGGCACCAGCATCACCGCCGGCAGGCCCATCTGCTCCTGCGTCTCGGCTGCGGCGCGGGTCTCGCGCAGCACGGTATCGGCCAGCCCCGGCTCGATGCCGATGCCGTTCTGGCTGGATTGCATCGCCTGGATCAGCAGGTATTCCAGTTCCTTGTCCATGCCGATCACCTGCAACTCCTGCGCGGACGGATAGAACTGCTGCACGATGGCCGGACCGAGGGCGACGCGCACCAGCGCTGTGAGCTGGTAGGGTTCCTGGGTGCGCGGCGCGTTTTCCGCCAGCGTTTCCACGATGGTGCGCATATCGCGGATATGCATGCCTTCTTCCAGCAGGTTTTGCAGCACCTTTTGCACCGTACCCAGCGGCAACGTCTTGGGCACCAGGTCCTCGACCAGCTTGGGCGAAATTTTGGCGATATGGTCGAGCAATTGCTGCACCTCCTGCCGCCCGAGCAGTTCTGCGGCGCGCGTGCTGAGCAGATGGCTCAGGTGGGTCGCCACGACCGTCCCCGGATCGACCACGGTATAGCCCATGACCTGCGCCTGGTCGCGCTGCGTGCTGTCGATCCAGACTGCGGGCAGACCGAATGCCGGATCGAGCGTCGGCATGCCGGCCAGTTCGCCCGTCACGCTGCCCGGGTTGATTGCCAGCAACATGTTCGGATAGGACTCGCCGCTGCCGATCTCCACCCCCTTGAGGGCGATGCGGTAACCGTTCGGGCGCAAATCCAGATTGTCGCGAATATGCACCGGCGGGGGCAGGAAGCCGATGTCCTGGGTAAACTTCTTGCGGATGCCCTTGATGCGGCGCAGCAAGTCGCCGTCCTGCGCCTTGTCCACCAACGCGATCAGCCGGTAGCCCACCTCCAGCCCGAGCACATCGACCTGCTCGACATCGTCCCATCTTGCCTCGGTGGATTCCGCGATAACCGGCGTCACCGCGACGGCGGCCTGCTCCTGTTCGGCCGCCTGTTCGCTCTTTTGCGACAGGTAGTAAGCCAGCCACCCCATCAAGCCGGCCAACAGCAAAAAGGCGAAGTGCGGCATGCCGGGAATCAGGCCCATCGCGCCGATAATGATGGCGGTCAGCATGATGACCTGCGGCTGCTTGAACAGTTGCTGGCTCAACTGCTGGCCGATGTTTTGATCGCTGGCGACGCGGCTCACCACCAGGCCTGCGGCGGTGGAAATCACCAGCGCCGGAATCTGCGCCACCAACCCGTCGCCGATGGTCAGCAGGGTGTAGGTCTTCGCCGCGACGGCGAAGTCGAGGTCATGCTGCAGCACGCCGATGATCAGGCCGCCGATGATGTTGATGAACAGGATGATGATGCCCGCGACCGCATCGCCGCGCACAAATTTGCTGGCGCCGTCCATCGCGCCGTAAAAGTCGGCTTCCTGCGCGATCTCGGCGCGGCGTTTGCGCGCCACATCCTCGCCGATCAGCCCCGCGTTCAAATCGGCATCGATCGCCATCTGCTTGCCGGGCATCGCATCCAGCGTAAAGCGCGCGCCCACCTCGGCGATACGCCCGGCGCCTTTGGTGATCACCACGAAGTTGATGATCACCAGGATCGCGAACACCACGATGCCGACGGCATAGTTGCCGCCCACCAGGAAATGTCCGAACGACTCGATCACCTTGCCCGCCGCGTCCGGCCCGGTGTGCCCTTCCAGCAGCACGATCCGCGTGGAAGCCACGTTCAGCGACAGGCGCAACAGCGTGGTGATCAGCAGCACGGTCGGGAATATCGCAAAATCCAGCGCCTTGTTGGTATTCATGCTGACCAGCAACACCATGATGGAAATCGCGATGTTGAAAGTGAACAGGATATCCAGCAGCAGCGGCGGCAGCGGCAGCACCATCATCGCCAGGATCATCACGATCAGCACCGGGCCGGCCATCCCGACCAGCCCGGCGCGTTTAATGAAGTTTTGTATGGATAGCAGATTCATGGCATCAGAAGGCAGGGGACAGAAGACAGAAGACCGAGGTTTTGTCGCGGTGATGCCGCGTTATTGGATATGTATGTATCGTTCCCACGCTCCGCGTGGGAATGCAGCTCGTGCCGCTCCTGCGGTACGGGACGCGGAGCGTCCCCTGATGCGTTCCCACGCGGAGCGTGGGAACGAGGAACAATCTGCCCTCTGTCCTCTGTCATCTGACCCCCGGATCAAGATCTACCGGTACCGGCAAATCCTCCGGCTCCTGCGGGCGCGGCCCGCCCTGTTTTTCGTAGCGGTGCAACTGGTAAACGTAAGCCAGCACTTCGGCGACAGCGGTATACAGCGCTTCGGGAATGGACTCGCCCAAGTCGGTATGCTTGTGCAGCGCGCGCGCCAGCGGCGGCGCTTCCAGGATCGGCACGTGATTTTCCTCGGCGATTTCGCGAATGCGCAACGCCAGCAGGTGAGAGCCTTTCGCCACCACCACCGGCGCGCGCATCCCTTTGTCGCCGTATTTCAGCGCCACCGCGTAGTGCGTCGGATTGGTCACCACCACATCTGCGGTCGGGATTGCCGCCATCATGCGCCGGCGCGCCGCTTCGCGCTGCAGGCTGCGGATGCGTCCCTTGACCATCGGGTCGCCTTCGGTTTCCTTCGATTCCTGGCGCACCTCTTCCTTGGTCATCATCAGCTTCTTGTTGTGATCCCATAGCTGGAACGGCACGTCGATCAATACGATCAGCAGCATCGCGCCGGCGATCGTCATGAAGCCCGCGCCGACCAAATGCCCCATTTGCGGGATCGAGACAGCGGCAGCCTGCATACCGAGCGCCATCACCGCATCCTTGTCATGCCAGATCACCCATGCCGCCACTCCGCCCACCAGAATGGCTTTGCCGATCGCCTTGAACAACTCCACCAGCGCGGCTCCGGAGAACATGCGGGCGATACCGGAGACCGGGTTCATTTTGGAAAATTTTGGTTGCAGCGCTTCGACGCTGAACAGCCAGCCATTCAGCAACAGCGGGGAAAATGCTGCGGCAAGCATGACCGCGAGCAGGAAGGGGGAGAATGTGATTAACGCGTCCAGCGCAAGATCGTGCAGACGCGGGATCATCAGGCTGGTATTGAATGCCAGTTCCCGGTCGATGGTCAGGCCATCGCGCAGCGACTTCACCATATGCTGGGTGAGCGATGCGCCCGTGAACCACAGAATGCCGCCGCCCGCCAGCAATACCGCAAAGGTGGACAGCTCGCGCGAACGGGCAACCTGGCCTTGTTCCCTTGCCTGGTCAAGCTTCCTCTGTGAGGGCTGTTCGGTTTTTTCTAGGTCGCTGTCTTCTGCCATGATGGATTCCGCCGGTCATGGCAATTATCGGCAGCTTGCGCAACATTCAATCACGTGAATAGCGGGGGGATTTTCTGTCTATTCAGCAACCTTCACGTCATTCTTATACCAGTTTGGCTTATACCCGTTTGGCAACCTTGGACTTGCAGCCTTGCAGCCAACCCATGCAAGGCACTGTTCCGGTTTATCCGGGCTAAGCGCAAATGTAGTAAGCGGTGACGTCGTTCCCGTTCCCGGCATATTCCAGCCTGTAAGCCAGGCTTTCCACCAGCGTGATGCCGCGCCCATGCTGGCCATGTTTAACCAGGTTATTGGCATCCGCCAGAATTGCCGCATAATTAAATCCGCACCCGCTATCGGCAACCCGGATTTTTACGCCATATTTCCCTTCGATCTCCACCTTCTCGATCTCGAGGTCGATTTTCCCGCTATCAAGCGCCTGCAGGCGTTCTTCGCGCATTTGAAGGAATTTATCAAACCCGTCAACCCCATGCTTGATGCCGGAATCAACCCGCAGAATGCCGTGATCCAGCGCGTTATTGAACAGCTCGGACAAGATCATGAATAACGGCGCGGCAAATTCGCTGGTGATATGAATTTTCTCGATGATAGTGGTCAGCATCGGAACAATATTGAGATATTTCAGTTCGGCGGCGCTCAGGCTGATCCCGATTTTCCAATTGCCGTCGCCTTCCGCTATCGCCTGGATGGGCGCCTGAATGGGGAAATGGACAGCCGGAACTGCCTCCGCGCGGCGATAGGTTGGAACCTCGACCATCGCCAGCGAAATATCGTCATGCGCCCGCTTCCCGGCCAGGTGCGATTCCATCAAGCTCACCAGATTTTCAAAACGATCCTTTGGCGCGCTGTCCTGCAGCAATCGCCGAATACGATCTTTGCCGAACGGTTCGCCCAGCGGAGATTCGGCCTCCGGCAAACCGTCCGAAAACAGGCACAACTGGCAATTTTCCTCATAATGAAAAACCTCCGGCTTGCCGGAAAAAATTTCACCCGGCAGTATGCCCAGCGGCAGGTTAACGGATTCCCATTCGTGCAAAATCTCCCCATTCTTACTGACCAGCAAAGGCGCCGGGTTGCCGCCGCTCCATACCTCAATGACACAATTGCGTATATCGACCGAAATCAACGTGGCTGCAACAAAACGGTCCACCGGCATGAACCGCTTGATTTTCAGGTTCAGCTCTTCCGCGATCTGGGCAATGCGGAATCCCTTTTCGGACATGGCGTAAAACGCCTGGCTGAGCGGCAATACGTTGATGGCTGCAACCAGCCCATGACCTACCGCATCGGCAAGCAAAATATGCAGCGCATCATCCGGGGTGCGCGCCACGAGCAGCATGTCGCCGCTCAGGTGTTCCGCCGGACTGATGAGATGCCGGATAAGCGGATCCAGCGTGCCATGGACATTGGTGATACGTCCCATGATGTAACTGCCGATGCGCTGTTCCTCGTCGATGCGGTCATGGTATTCCTCGAGCACGAGGATTTTTTCGAGAAACTGCTGCTGCAATTGCACCACCCTGTCCAGGTTGCTGCCGGCGCGGCGGAGCGGCCTTAATATGCCGATGATGAACCAGACGGATATAACCAGCCCTCCCGCCGCGAACGCAACCAATATCGCAGCCGAACGGTTGCTTTGGGCATTATGGGACTTTTCCAGTGTTTCATTCAGCACCCCCAAACCGCGAAGCTGCGCTTCACGGATCGACGAGACAATCATTCCGAACTGCGCGGTAACCGCATGGTTATCTTCCCCGGTCAGCTTGTCGGCAACGCGGATGGTTTCCGGCTTGCTGGAATCGAAAGATTTCAGCGCCAGATGCCACTTGTCGGACAGCCGGGCATGCGACTCCATCAGCGTATCCACCGCGCCGGTAGGCATACCGAATTGCTGCATGATCGGTATCAACTGCCCTGCCAGCCTTTGCTCGACCATCTCGCCTTGCCGGTCGAGTTCTTTCAGGTATTGCCCGAACATGGCGGCATCGTGACCTTCGATCAGGATTTCATTCCAGGTATGCAACTGTTCGTTGTAAGCCTCTTCTGCGTTGCGCGCGGTCTCCAGCGCGTAGGCTTGCACGCTGGCGGCTGCCAATCCCTGCACCGTGCGCTCGTGTGCTTTCGAGGTCTCGTATAGATTAAAAATGCCGGCCACGACCAGCGCGCCAAGCAAAACGAAGATGAGCGCAAACAACCGCGTCTTGACGCTGGCGGCGCTCAGCCAATGCAGCAACGGGCTCTTTACCCGGATGATGCTGCCTTCCTCGATGCGCAGCTTGCGCGACCCCTCGCGGATTTCCCGGTAAGCGTCCGAGGCATGCTCGATTTGCTCCCGCGTGGCCTTGTAACGGAACGCCACATAGCCGGTGGCTTTACCCTTTTCCAGCAGCGGGGTGACATTGGATACCGCCCAGTAGAAGCTGCCGTCTTTGCGCCTGTTCTTGACTACCCCCTGCCAGGGTTTGTTGGCCTTGATGGTTTTCCACAGGTCGGCGAACGCCTCGGGCGGCATATCGGGATGGCGCACGATATTATGCGTCGAGCCAATAATCTCCTCGCGGCTGCGCCCGTTTATTTCGACGAACGCCTGATTGCAGTAGGTAATGACGCCCTTGATGTCGGTCTTGGTGACAATCACCACGCCGTCCGGCAACTCGAATTCGATGTTGGATACAGGCAGGTTTAATCGCATGGCTGAATCAGATGGCGGAAGACAGAGGACAGAAGCGTTGCCGCAACTGCGTCGCATTCTTAAAAATAGCGTGCCGCTGCGCGGCACACAACCTTCTGTCCTCTGTCATCTGCCCTCTGTCTTCTGTTGCCTAGCTAGCCTGCTTGATGTTGAAAATCTTGCTGAAATTGGCGACTGCAAGCACCTGCGACACCACGCCGAATGTATTGAGCAGCGTGATCGACTTGTTGACCGCCTTGGCGCGTTCATTCAGCAGCATCAACATGCCCAGCGCGGAACTGTCCAGATAATCCACCTTGCTCATTTCGACCTCGATCTCGCGCACGGCGGGATTGTCGAGCAGCGGCGCATAGGCCTCCTTGAATTCGCGATGCACCTGAAAATCGAAACGGCCATACATATTGATGCGCCCCGCCCTGCCCAGAATTTGTACATTGATAGCCATGATTGCTCCCTCGTGATGAATGATTAAACGCGATTACCCTTGCCGCTGTGCGATGCCAAGTATTCCAGCGTGTGGCGCGCGATATTCTGCAACGGCAGCACTTCGCTTGCGCCACCCAGCAGGATCGCCTCCCTCGGCATGCCGAAAACCACGCAACTCGCCTCGTCCTGCGCAACGGTATGCGAGCCGGCCTGCTTCATTTCCAGCAAGCCCTGCGCGCCATCCTTGCCCATGCCGGTAAGAATGATGCCCAGCGCGTTGGCTCCGGCAACGTTGGCCGCCGAACGAAATAGTACATCAACCGACGGGCGATGACGATTCACCGGCTGGCCCTGGTTCAGTTCGGTCATATAGTTCGCCCCGCTGCGCTTGAGCAGCAGATGCGAATGCCCCGGCGCGATGTAGGCGTGGCCCGGCAGGATACGCTCGTTATGCTCCGCTTCCTTGACCGAAATCTTGCACAGGCTGTCCAGGCGTTCCGCAAACGATTTGGTGAAATTTTCCGGCATATGCTGTGCCACCAGGATGCCCGGCACATCGGCGGGCAAGCGGGTCAATACCTCCTTGATCGCTTCGGTGCCACCGGTCGACGCGCCGATGATAATCAGCTTTTCCGTGGAAGAAAACCGCCCCGCGACACTGGGCAGAATCGCATCCGCAGAAAATTTTTCCTGGATCAACGGCGCGGCGGCAGTTTTGCGCACATGCGCCTGCGCGGCGGCACGGATTTTATCGGTGATCTCGCCGGCATATTCCTCCATGCCGCGCGCAATATCCAATTTCGGTTTGGAAACGAAATCCACCGCGCCCAGCTCCAGCGCGCGGAATGTGATGTTGGAACCGCGCTCCGTCAGCGTGGAAACCATCACCACCGGCATCGGGCGCAAACGCATCAGCCGTTCCAGAAAATCCAGCCCGTCCATCTTGGGCATTTCCACATCCAGCGTCAGCACATCCGGGTTGAGCGACTTGATCATCTCGCGCGCCACCAGCGGATCGGGCGCCGCGCCCACGCACTCCATGTCCTCTTCCCGGTCGATCAACTCCTTCATCACGCTGCGGATCAGCGCGGAATCGTCGATCACCAGCACCCTTATTTTCCGGTTTTCCATGCTCGCTTTCAATTCAACCAATCTCGCCGTTCAACTGAACAGTTCCACATCGCCTTCCATCCTGGCGTAATGCAGCCGCGTCAGGTACTCGGATTCACGGCTGATGATCGTGTCGTTATGCACCTGTTTCAGCTTCTTTACCCTGACCAGGCCAGTCTGGGGAAAGTAATACACTTTGCGCGGATAGATATCGAGCAAATCCTGCGCGGCAATGGGAATTTTTTCCGTCTTGAGGAATTTCAGCACAAACTCGGCATTTTTTTCTCCTATATTGGCGACGGTAAAACCGCGCAGCACTGCGCCGCCGCCGAACACTTTCACCTCGAAGTTACTGCGCTTCGCGCCCATTTTGAGCAACTGGTTGATCAATATTTCCATCGCGTAAACGCCGTAGCGCGCCGACTCGCCCAGCGGATTGTTTTGATCCTGGCCGCTATCCGGCAGCATGAAATGATTCATGCCGCCGATTCCGCTGACCCTGTCGCGTATGCACGCGCAAACGCATGAACCGAGCACCGTCACCAGCAGCATGTCGCGCGCCGTCGCATAATATTCGCCGGGCAATATCTTGGCCGCCTCGGTATCATGCTGCCGGTCGAAATACAGGTTCGGCGCCAGGACTTCTTCGAAACCATAATCAACCATGCCTGGCAATTCCTTTCCTGCCCGCCATCGGGGTAACCGGATTATTTCGGCGCATGATGGGGATGATGAAGTCCAGGCGATTTAGGTTTGGCCAATTCGTACACCGTCTTGCCGCGCAGGCTGAACAGGTGCGCGGCATGATGAAAACTCTCCGAATGCCCGGCAAACAGCAATCCGTCCGGTTGCAGCAACGGCGCAAACCGTTCCAGAATTTTGAGTTGGGTCGCCTTGTCGAAATAGATCATCACGTTGCGGCAGAAAATCGCATCCAGCGGGCCGCGTATCGGCCAGCCATCGCTGAGCAGATTCACCTGCCGGAAAGCAATCATCGCGCGCAACTCCGGCCTTACTCGCACGAAACCCGCCTGCGCGCCCGTCCCCCTGAGGAAGAAACGCTTTACCACATCATCGGAGAGTTTCTCGATACGCTCGACCGGGTAAACACCCGCTTCCGCCTTGGCGAGCACATTGGTGTCCAGATCGGTTGCGACGATGGTAACGGGCGGCGTAAAGCTGCCGAAGGCATCCACCATGGTCATCGCCATCGAATATGGCTCTTCGCCGGTTGATGAGGCCGAACACCAAAGCGAAATGGGATGCCGCCCTTTTTGTTTGAGCACATGCTCGGCCAACAGCGGAAAATGGTGCGGCTCGCGGAAGAATGAGGTCAGGTTGGTGGTGAGCGAATTTACAAACGCCTGCCATTCCGCCTCATCATTGCTTTCCAGCAATGCCAGATAATCCTTGAAATTGTCGATGCCGGTTGCCCGCAGGCGGCGCGCCAGGCGGCTGTACACCATATCCTGCTTGGACGGGTTAAGCGCGATACCGGCATGGTCATAGATCAACTGCCGCACCCGTTCGAAATCCTTGCCCGTGAAAACAAATTCACGGTCGCGGCCACCGCCTGATTGAAGATTGGTGTTCATGGCATCCTGCATAATTTCTTAAAACTCTTCCCACTCTGCATCGTCGCCATCGGCCTGCGGCTTGGCTTTGGGTTTGTCCAGCGTCTTGTTCGAACCTATCCTGGCAACCGCCGCCCCTTTGCGCGCCGGTGCCGCGATATGACGAGCGGCCGGCGCCGGCGCGCGGCGCGCGGCGCCGCCTGAACCTTCTTCTACCTTGAAGGTCGCCACCGACACCGACAGGTTCTGCGCCTGCTCTTCCAGCGATTCCGCAGCCGCAGCCGCTTCTTCGACCAGCGCGGCATTTTGTTGGGTCACTTCGTCCATCTGGGTGATGGCGGTGTTGATCTGTTCGATACCCTGGCTTTGCTCCTGCGAGGCGGCGGTGATCTCGGACATGATGTCGGTCACGCGGCGGATCGAGCTGACGATTTCTTCCATCGTCTGCCCGGCCTGCGCCACGAGCTTGCTGCCGCCTTCGACCTTCTCGACCGAGTCCCCGATCAGCGTCTTGATTTCCTTGGCGGCGGCGGCGGAGCGTTGCGCAAGGTTGCGCACTTCGCCGGCCACGACCGCAAAGCCGCGCCCTTGTTCGCCCGCCCTGGCCGCTTCCACAGCAGCATTCAACGCGAGGATGTTGGTCTGGAACGCGATGCCGTCGATCACGGAGATGATGTCCACGATCTTGCGCGACGATTCGTTGATCGAGCTCATCGTGGTGACCACCTGGCTGACCACAGCACCCCCTTTGCCCGCCACGTCGGACGCGCCGATCGCGAGCTGGTTGGCCTGTTTGGCGTTCTCGGCGTTCTGCTTCACGGTCGAGGTCAGCTCTTCCATGCTGCTGGCGGTCTCCTCCAGGCTGGAGGCTTGTTCTTCGGTGCGCTGCGACAGGTCGCTGTTGCCCGCCGCGATTTCCTTCGAGGCGGTGTTGATGGTGTCGGTGGCGTCCTTGATCTGGCCCACCAGTTCCTTGAGGTTGACGACGGTGCCGTTCACGCCGTTCTTGACCTCGCCGAACGCGCCCGGGTAGTCCTTGACGATGGTCTGCGTCAGGTCGCCCTTGGCCAGGAGGTTGGCCACGCGCAGCACGTCCTGCAGGCCGTCGTCGGTGACGGTGGAGAGCTGGTTCAGGAGCTCGGACAGCTCTTTCATATAGCCCTGTTTGCCGTCCATGTTCATCTTGGTGCTGAAGTCGCCGCGGATCGCCGCCGCTTCGACGATCGCCTTGATCTCGCCGACGATCGCGCGCAGGCTCTCCTGCATGACCAGCAGAGAATACATCAGGCTGCTGGTATCGCCCGCCCTGATCGCCAGCGTCGCCGTCAGGTCTCCCGAGGCAATTTTACCCACCGCTTCCGCCGCATAATCCGGCTCACCACCCAGCTGTTTCATCAGCCCGCGCACGATCATGGTCGCGACGATCACGCCGATCAGCACCGCGATCAGCGACAACACGACGATGAGGATCAGCCCGGTTTTCACCTGTTTCTCGATGTCATGGCCGATCTCGATCATGCGGTCGCTCTGCAGTGTGATCAGCTCGTTCACGGTCTTGATATAGGCATCCTGCAAGTCCATCGTCTCGGCCAAAAACAAGGCTTTCGCTTCCGCCTGTTTGCCCTCCTTCTGCAATTTGATGAAGGCATCCTGCGAACCGACATATTTGGCGCGCATGTCCAGCACCTTGCCCAGCATAACCTTGCCCTTCTCGGAAGTAATCGCTTTTTCGAGTTTATCCAGATTTTCCTTGATGAATTTGCGTCTTTCGTCAATGCCGGCCAGCTCCTTCTGGATGTTTTCCTGGCCTGTCACCAGCAGTGAGTCGCGCATGAAGATGCCGATACCGTTGATGCCGTCGATCATGTTGTTCGCCTGCACCGTCTTCGGAAATTCGTCATTGATGACATCGGCGAGCCCGTCCTGCGCGTTGCGCATGTTGAAGATGCCGAGCAGGGCGACAACGATCAGCAGCACGATCACCGCACCGAAACCCAGCCCCAGTTTTGTTCCCACTTTCATGCCGGCCATGATTTTCCTCCCCCAAAGTTCAAATCAAAAACATTCGCTGCGCCTGCCGAATCCATCGAACTGCCCGTCAAAACTCTTCCCACTCGCCGTCGTCGTCCGACTGCGGTTTGGCCTTGGGTTTGGCGGCAGGAGCCTTCGCCGGTGTCTTGGCCACCGCCGTACCCTTGCGCGCGGGCGCGCGCTGCTCCGCGTGCGCAACCGGCGCCTGCTCGCGCCGCACGGCGACTGCCGTCCCGCCCTTGTCGTCCACCCTGAAGGTCGCCACCGACACCGACAGGTTCTGCGCCTGCTCTTCCAGCGACTCCGCAGCCGCCGCAGCCTCTTCGACCAGCGCGGCGTTCTGCTGGGTGACCTCGTCCATCTGCGTGATCGCGAGGTTCACCTGTTCGATGCCCGCGCTCTGCTCCTGCGACGCGGCGGTGATCTCGGACATGATGTCGGTCACGCGTTTGATGCTGGTGACGATCTCTTCCATGGTCTGGCCGGCCTGAGCCACCAGCTTGCTGCCGCCTTCGACTTTCTCCACCGAGTCGCCGATCAGGGTCTTGATCTCCTTGGCTGCGGCCGCGCTCCTCTGCGCGAGGTTGCGCACTTCTCCGGCGACCACGGCGAAGCCCCGGCCCTGCTCTCCGGCTCTTGCGGCTTCCACCGCCGCGTTCAGCGCGAGGATGTTGGTTTGGAACGCGATGCCGTCGATCACGGAGATGATGTCCACGATCTTGCGCGACGATTCGTTGATCGAGCTCATCGTGGTGACCACCTGGCTGACCACAGCACCCCCTTTGCCCGCCACGTCGGACGCGCCGATCGCGAGCTGGTTGGCCTGTTTGGCGTTCTCGGCGTTCTGCTTCACGGTCGAGGTCAGCTCTTCCATGCTGCTGGCGGTCTCCTCCAGGCTGGAGGCTTGTTCTTCGGTGCGCTGCGACAGGTCGCTGTTGCCCGCCGCGATTTCCTTCGAGGCGGTGTTGATGGTGTCGGTGGCGTCCTTGATCTGGCCCACCAGTTCCTTGAGGTTGGAGATCGTGCCGTTAATGCCGGCCCTCACCTCGCCGAATGTACCGGGGTACTCCTTGGTGATGGTCTGTGTCAGGTCGCCCTGAGCCAGCGTATTGGCAACACGCAATACATCGCTCAACCCATTATTGGTGACGGTGGCAAGCTGGTTGAGCAGGTCGGACAGCTCCTTGGTGTAGCCTTGCTTACCCGTCATGTCGATTTTTTTGCTGAAATCGCCCTGCACCGAAGCCTCGACGATATCCTTGATCTCGGCAACGATGGATTGCAGGCTGGCCTGCATGTTTTTGAAGGATGCCAGCAACTGCCCGATCTCGTCGTTGCTCCTGATGTCGATGGTGCTGCTCAAATCGCCTGCGGCAATCTTGCCTGCCACATCCTGCGCTTCCGCCAGGGGCCGCATGATGGCACGGATGAGGGTGATGCCCAGCCACAGCGCCAGCACCAAGCCGCCTACGATCAGCCCGATGGACAGGTTGCGGGTGTTTTCATAACGGCTGGTCGCATCTTCGTATTCCTGTTTGGCGATTGTGCCTTGCAATTTGACGAGTTTGAACAAGGTTTCGCGCGCAACAGCAAATTTTGGTCCGGCATCTTTTGACGCGTTCTCCTTGGATCCGGCAAAATCACCTTCAGCGGCCAGCTTCATGGTAATGCTGCGGGATTCGTTGTAAGTTTTCAGTTGTTGGGAAAGTGTATCTGCCAGTTGTTTTTCTTCCGGCGTCAGGTAGGTTGCCATATAACCGGACCAGAGTTTGCCTAAATCCTCGTCCAGTTGTCGGCTTTTATTGTTCAGATCCTTGGCTGTTTCAATATTGTTTGAGTTAAAGGCAACCAAAGCATTGAGCCTGAGGCGGGCGAGTATGTCGACCATTTCAGCTATATCCACCAGCGGCACTGTGCGATCCTCGTAAACAGTGCGCAAGCCTTCTTTGGTCTTGCTCATGCCCATTATTCCCATGCTGCCGGTCACGATGAGCAGAACCGACAGGATTGCGATAACGCCTGTGAGGCGGGATTTGATCGTAAGATTTTTGAACATGTTGAACCTCCCAAAAATTGTAGATTTGATAACTTTTCCGTCATGTATCCTCAGATTGCCCGCCTTGCCTTCTCTGAACTGACGATAGATAGGCGCTACCTTGTCGATTGTGGCACGATCAGGTTTATTCCGCACCGACGAGTAACCGATTATTTTGCCGCCTTCATATATGGGTGAGGCATGCGCGAGCACCCAATAAAAGCCGCCGTCCTTGCGGCGATTCTTGACATAGCCTGTCCACGAACGGCCTGCCCTGAGGCTATCCCATAAATCCGAAAAACCTTCCCTGGGCATATCCGGATGGCGCACGATATTGTGCGAGGCGCCGATCAGCTCATCCTTGCCGAACCCGCTGATACGCACAAAATCATCGTTGACATAGGTAATGACGCCCTTCAGGTCTGTTTTCGAAATGATGGAATCCGTGTCCTTCAGGACATACTCGTTATCGGTGACAGGCAGGTTGATTTTCATGATTTGAACCGTTAGATCGGTCAGGCCGCCACCGCTTCGACCAGATCCATGTCGCGGCTGGTCATCAGCCTTTCGATATCCATCACGATGATCATGCGGTCATCCACCGTGCCCAAACCCGTGATGTACTGGGTATCCAGCGATGAGCTGAATTCGGGCGCGGGCTTCAGTTGCTCGGCGGTGAGCGTGATCACGTCGGACACGCCATCCACCACGATGCCCACCACGCGGTTCGCGACGTTGAGGATGATGACCACGGTAAGCTGGTTGTACGTCACGTTGCCGAGATGGAATTTGATGCGCATGTCGATGATCGGCACGATGATGCCGCGCAGGTTGATCACGCCCTTGATGAACTCCGGGGCGTTGGCGATCGTGGTCACCGCGTCGTAGCCGCGGATTTCCTGGACCTTGAGGATGTCGATGCCGTATTCCTCCTTGCCCAGGGTGAATGTCAACAGCTCGCGGCCTCCAATATTTGCCGCTTGGCCTTCGTTTGCTTGCATGGTGCCCTCCCTATTTGTTTTAACGGTTATTGATTTGACAGCGTTCCGTACATTTACAGCTCATCCATTATCGTTCCCACGCGGAGCGTGGGAACGATCCAGAATTCGCCCCTACCTGCGAAACCGGCTACGCCTGGGCAAATTTGACCAGCGCGCCGACATCCATGATCATCGCCACCCGCCCGTCGCCCATGATCGTGGCGCCGGATACGCCGGCCACTTTGCGGTAATTGGTTTCCAGGCTCTTGATCACCACCTGGTGCTGCCCAACCAGATTGTCCACGAACAGCGCGACCTTTTTGCCTTCCGCTTCCAGCAGTACCAGTATGCCTTCCTCCGGCTTGGTGAATTTGGGCTGGATGCCAAACAACTGGTGCAGGGCGATCAGCGGCAGATATTCTCCGCGCACATGCAACACCTGCCCCTGCCCGCTGATTTCCTTGATGTCTCCGGCATCGGGCTGCAACGATTCGATGATGAAGCTGAGCGGAATAATATAAAGCTGGTCGCCCACCGCGATGGACAGGCCGTCCAGTATCGCCAGCGTGAGCGGCAGGCGGATGGTGATGGTGCTGCCTTCGCCCGCCTTGGAGGCGATTTCGACGCGCCCGCCGATACCCTCGATGTTTTTCTTGACCACGTCCATGCCGACCCCGCGCCCGGACACGTCCGTGACCACGGCGGCGGTGGAAAAACCGGGCGCGAATATCATCATCCAGACATCCGCGTCGTTGATATTCTCGTTGAAGGGTATGCCTTTTTCTTTCGCCTTGGCGAGAATCCGCTCGCGGTTCAGCCCGGCGCCGTCGTCCGACACCTGGATGACGATGTTGCCGCCCTGATGCGCGGCGCGCAGGGTGATGGTGCCTTGCGGGTCTTTGCCCCTGGCGATGCGTTCGTCGGGCATCTCGATGCCGTGATCCAGGCTGTTGCGCACCAAATGCGTCATCGGGTCGCTGATCTTCTCGATCAACCCCTTGTCCAGCTCGGTGCCTTCGCCGACCATCTTGAGTTGCACTTTTTTGTCGAGCTTGCCGGCCAGGTCGCGCACCAGGCGCGGGAAGCGGCTGAACACGAAATTGATCGGCATCATGCGCACCGACATGACGGATTCCTGCAGTTCGCGTGAGTTGCGCTCGAGCTGCGCCAAGCCGTTGACCAGATTTTCATGTATCACCGGATCCAGGTGAGAAGCCATCTCCGCCAGCATGGATTGGGTGATCACCAGTTCGCCGACCAGGTTGATCATCTGGTCGACTTTTTCCACGCTGACGCGGATCGAGGTTTCGGCTGCGGCTCCGCCAGGCGCCCTGTCGGTGGCGCGGCGTTGCGGCTGTTCCTCAGGCTGAACAACCGTTGCGGCGGGCGCCGGCGCTTCCGCCTTGTTTTCCACATCGGTGAAAAAACCGTAACCCTGCGCATCTTCGACTTCCGACTTGACCGCCTCCGGTTCCACGAAGAAGCCATATCCCTGTGCCTCTTCGGCTGCCGCCTGAAACTGCTCCGGCTCGACAAAAAAACCGTAGCCTTGTTCGTCTCCGGAACTGGCGCTGCCGCTCTCCGCCGGCTGCTCGCCAATCAGCTTGATAGTCAGCTGTTCAGGCTCCAGAAAGAAAGAGAAGGTTTCGCGCAGTTCCTCTTCGGATGCAAAGCTGGCGAGTGTCAGCTTTACCGATTTGGCGGCAATTTTCTGTTTTTCGATTTTGCCGATATTGCCCAGTTCTTCCAGAAGATTGTCGAGTTCCGCGTTGCTGGGAAAAATGGCGGGAGAGTTGTCGAATTTAACCTGATAGATATGCTGCACGGAGGGTGGCGCTGCTTCCTGCGCATGAGCTGGAGTGGTTGCCGCAGCTTCTGTCTTCTGCCCTCCATCTTCTGTCTTCTGACTCCCTTTCGCGGTCAATTGCGACAGCCTGGCGCGTATTTTAATCGATGGTTCGGTGTCTGCAACGGTTCCATTCTGGTGCGCTTCCAGCAAACCCTTCAGGGCATCGCCTGCTTGCAAAAAGGCATCCACCATATCGGCGGTGATCTTGATTTCGTTTTTGCGTATGCCATCCAGCAATGTTTCGAGGATGTGCGTCACTTCGGTCATATCGTTAAAACCGAACGTGCCGCTGCCGCCCTTGATGGAATGGGCCGCGCGGAAGATGGCGTTCAATTGGTCGGGATCGGGCGCATCCAGATCGAGCGCGAGCAGCAGGCTTTCCATGCTCGCGAGGTGCTCGGCGGATTCCTCGAAGAACACCTGATAAAACTGGCTCATGTCGATGGACATTGGCTCTTCCCTGGGATAATGAGTGGAAAATCTTGCTGAAACCTGATGTAGGTCGGGCTTTGCCCGACCTACGTATTAACCGATCACTTTTTTGACGACCTCCAGCAATTTTTGCGGGTCGAACGGCTTGACCAGCCAGCCGGTTGCGCCAGACGCCTTGCCTTGCGCCTTCATGGCATCGCTGGATTCGGTGGTCAACATCAGGATCGGCGTGGCCTTGTACTGCGGCAGGCCGCGCAGGGTTTTGATCAGGGTCAGGCCATCCATCCTGGGCATGTTCTGGTCGGTCAGCACGAGGTTGACCGCATTGGCTTTGGCCTTGTCCAGCCCCTCCTGTCCATCAGCCGCCTCGATGACGGTGTAGCCCGCAGATTTTAGGGTAAAAGCCACCATCTGGCGGATGGAGGCAGAATCATCGACAGTTAATACGGTTTTGGCCATTTGATTGCGCTCATCAGGTTATTGAATATGCCCCGGTAGATTACACCATCCGCTTGAAAAATGCAGCGGGGAAGTTGCGGCCCGGCGCTTGCTCGCGAAGCCGCAGGCAAGGCGCCAAGTGCGCGCGGATTATGCGAAAAAAGAGCGGTGCGTCAAAACAATTCGACGTCGCCGGTAGCGAAATTGTCCTGCGCGACGGGGTTGGATTTCTTTTCATCCAGCGACACGACATGTTCGTGCAGCGAGCGATGGTAGGCGGCGATTTGCTCCAGATATTCGCTGCGGTTTGGCCTGTCCGTGCCCTTGCGCATTTCGTTGGCAACTTCCTGCAAGGCGGCCAGACGCATCTGCGCATGCGTGAGCAACTGCGAGCTCATGTCCTGGAATTGCA
Source organism: uncultured Gallionella sp. (assembly GCA_964349865.1). Classification (GTDB taxonomy): domain Bacteria; phylum Pseudomonadota; class Gammaproteobacteria; order Burkholderiales; family Gallionellaceae; genus Gallionella. The sequence goes on from CAYGIF010000009.1 coordinate 23,986, forward strand.
ATGTGGATACCGCCACCGCCACGTTTCGCTCGACCTTTATATTGATCTGATTCAATTCGACGGCATTCTTGGCGATGGTTTCATTCAGCGCAGTGAGGTCTGCCATCATGACATGGACGCGTTGCTTCGAGTCCATCACGAAGGTCATGTCGGTCGCCGCAAGCTTGTTGATGGATTGCTCCGCAGAAATCAGCGAATCGTTGACATTGCCCACCAGCGTGCGTATCTGCTTGCTGAATTTGTTGGTGTTTTCGGAAAGGTTGCGCACTTCATCGGCGACCACGGCAAACCCGCGCCCGGCTTCGCCCGCGCGCGCCGCTTCGATCGCCGCGTTGAGCGCCAGCAGATTGGTTTGCTTGGCGATGCTCTCCACCTCGTTCAGGATGCCGAGAATGCCGGAAACCTGCTCGTTAATGGTGTCCATTTTCTCCACCAGCTCCATCGCGCGCTTGCTGTTCTGGACGGTAGTGTCGACAAATTCGTTCATTGCGTCTGAGGTGGATTGAACGAAATACTCAAACTTTTGCTTCGCATTTTGATCCTCATTACCCGCTCCGCCATCCGTAATAAACAGCGTCAAGGCCTGCTGTTTGCGCACCTCTTCGGCCATCGCGGTGAAGTTATCGACCAGCTTGGCTATGGCATCGCTGAGAATGGCCTGGGTGTTGCCGAGCTCGGTATGCGCCGAGGAGAGCTGGCTGGAAAGCTCCTTGCCCAATTGCACATGGAACATGTTGCTTTCATGAATGATGGGCATATCGTCCTGCGCCGACAGTTCGGCGCGCGGCGGCTCTTCGCCGGCGGCAACCCGTTTGAGCAGATAGCTCCAGCCAGGCACGATAACCAGAAACAACAGCGCATCGGCCAGGGCAATGCTCGTGCCGCCAAAATACAGCGCGTGCCCGCCCAGCAGAACGGCGCTGACCAATGCGCCAATGATGGTAAAGCGAGAACATTTTGTCATAGTTGGTTTTTAGGTAGAGGGGAGCAGGCAGTGGGAAAACCAGCTCCCTACTCCCCACTCCCTGATTTTCTAATGCCCGCGCACGTCGCTGAGCAGTTCCTTGATGTCGAGGATCAGCACGATGTCGCCCTCGCTGGACATGGTCACGCCCGCCACGCCTTTGGGGCGGAAGGTATCCAGCGACTTGATCACCACATCGTCGTGCCCGGCAAAACCGTCCGCCGCCAGGATGAAACTGTTGTTGCCAAACTGCATCAGCACGCCGACTTCCGGATTGACGCTCTGTTCCCAGCCGATCAATTGCGCCAGCGGCAGCACCGGCAGCACTTCGCCGCGCACCACCATGGTCGCTCTGCCGGAGACCCGCTGCAATTGATCCGGCGTGATGGACAGGATTTCCCGCACCATCGACAGCGGCACGGCGAAAGACTGATCGCCGAGGCGCAAGATCAGCACCGGCAGGATCGCCAATGTGAGCGGCAAGGAAATGGTCAGCACGGTTCCCTTGCCCGGCTCGGAATGGATGTTGACGACACCGTTGAGTTTCTGGATATTGGTTTTCACCACATCCATGCCGACACCGCGCCCGGAGACGCTGGAGATTTCGTCCTTGGTCGAGAATCCCGGCAGGAAAATCAATTCCATGCACTGGCTCTCATCCAGCGTATTCGCCACCTCGGTGGTGATCAGCCCCTTCTCGATTGCCTTGTTGCGGATCACCTCGGGGCGCATGCCGCGCCCGTCGTCCGCGATGGTTATCAAAATGTGGTCGCCTTCCTGGCGCGCGCTCAACTCCACGAGGCTCTTTTCCGGTTTACCGGCGGCGATGCGCCCCTCGATCGTCTCCACGCCATGGTCCACCGCGTTGCGCACCAGATGCACCAGCGGGTCGTTCAAGTCCTCGATCATGGTTTTGTCCATTTCGGTTTCTTCGCCGGACAGCACCAGCTCCACATCCTTGCCCAATGACCGTGCCAGATCGCGCGCCAGGCGCGGGTATTTTTTGAACAGGCGGCCGATCGGCTGCATCCGCGTCTTCATCACTGCATTCTGTAAATTTACCACCAGCATATCCAGTTGCGTGACCGATTGGTCGAGGTCGCGCAAGGTATCCGCATCGTTACGCCCCTGCAGGATGTCGGAGCGCAAATGCGTCAGCCGGTTTTTGGTCAAGCCGATTTCACCGGAAAGATTGAGCACTTGGTCGAGGCGAACGGTGTCCACGCGGATCGTCGATTCCTTGGCTTCCTTTGCCGGCACATCACCGTCGCGCCGCCCGACCGTAGCGCCCGGCACATCGCTGGTGCGGCGGCCAAATGCCTTGTTGGTCGCTTCCTCTTCGGAAATGGCTTCGGCGATTTTTTCCGGGTCGCGCGCCGCACCCACTTTGGCGGCGATGTCCGTGCCGCCGGTTAATGCGTTATACAGCGCATCCCAATCCACCCCGTCCATCGACTGGGTAGGGGGAGCGCCGGTCGCGCCCGCTGCCCGGCCGGCTGGCTGGCTTTTTGCCGAAACGGCAACAACCGCCTTTCCGCTCAATGCCGCCTTCAAGTTGTCCAGCATTTCAGCAGGGGCAGCGCCCGGCTGCAGGCTTTGTTGCAATGCGCCAAACATCCTGCGCACTTCGGCAGTTGCCGCAAAAATCACATCCATCAGTTCGGCATTTAACTTCAACTCGCCGTTGCGCAGTTTGTCGAACAGGTTTTCGGTAAGGTGGCACAGCGTCACCAGTTCACCGGCATTGAGAAATCCGGCGCCGCCCTTGATAGTGTGGAAACCGCGAAATATCTCATTGAGCAACTTGCTGTCATTGGGATATTTTTCCAGTTCCATCAACTTGCTGTCTACATCCGACAACATTTCGCCCGCCTCCAGCAAAAAGTCGCTTAATAACTCTTCCATGCCGGCAAAGTCGTTCATTTCATTCTCCTTGTCAGAGGACAGAAGACAGAGGACAGAGGGCAGAGGTTTTGTTGCCGCTATGCGGCAATCTTTCAATCAAGTTGCGGCAAAGCCGCTCAACGCTCTGTCTTCTGTCTTCTGTCTTCTGCCCTCTGTCTTCTGTTAATTAAAAACCCAAGCTTTCCAGCAAATCATCCACCTGATCCTGGCTGGTCACCACGTCCGTGCGCCCTGCTGAATTGATGACCGGGCCATTCAACAGCCCCGCATCGAACTCCGCCTTGACCGAAGCCGGCGCGTTCTCCAGCAACAACGACACCAGCTGCTGTTCCATGCTTTTGGTTACTTCGATAATCTTCTTGATGACCTGGCCGGTCAGATCCTGAAAATCCTGCGCCATCATGATGTCCATCAGATGCACATTGGTTGCCTTGGTCTGTCTGGGCACTTCATGGAGAAAGGACTGTGTTTGCATGACGAGTTCCTTGAATTGCATCACGTCCAGCTTTTTCTCGAACAGCATCTGCCACTGCCCCGCCAGGCGGTGCGACTCGATTTCCATCTTTTCCAAAATCGGTTGCGCGGCATCGGTCGCATTCAACACACGCTCCGCAGCCTGTTGCGACAAGGTCGCCACATAATTCAAGCGATCGCGCGCATCGGGAATGGAAGCCGCCGCCTTTTCGATTTCCTTGTTAAGCCCCAGCTCGCGCAGCGTGTCATGCAGCGTCCGCGCCATGTGGCCAATTTGATTGATCACCTTCCCCGATCCGGCTTCGTTGCCGGCAACCGCGCTATCCGCTGCGGAAGGGGGATTGGTTTCGGCGACATTGGCTGCCACGATGCTATCGAACAACGCTTCGAGATCGTCTGAATCCCCCGTATTTGTAGTCATCGCATTGCTCACTTTTGTAGATTTGGAAAGTTTTGAAAGATTTTCTTCAGTTTTTCATCCAGCGTGGCGGCCGTGAACGGCTTCACCACATAACCGCTCGCGCCCGCCTGTGCCGCCATAATGATATTTTCCTTCTTCGCCTCCGCCGTCACCATCAACACCGGCAGGTGCTTGAGTTTTTCGTCCGCGCGGATCGCCCTTAGCAGATCGATTCCCGTCATGTTGGGCATGTTCCAGTCCGACACCACAAAGTCGAATGTGTCCGCGCGCAGTTTGGCCAATGCATCCACACCGTCTTCCGCCTCCTGGACGTTCAAAAAGCCCAACTCCTTGAGCAGGTTGCGCACGATGCGCCGCATCGTGGAAAAATCATCGACAACCAGAAATCTGGTACCTTCTATTCCCATATCAAACTCCTAAATAACCCGTGAAGGGTTCGCGCCTTTGGCTCTCAAGGGATAAGGGAGCGCACCTGCGGTGCTCAAGGGTTTAACCCTTCCCCCTTCTCACTTCCCCCTTTACTTCTCTTATGTCAGCAACGGCCGCAATGTTGACGACAAAATCATCGAGTCAAATTTCGACACATAGTGATCCACCCCGACACGCTGCCCCATCGCGCGGTTTGCCTCCGAAGACAGCGACGAATGCATCACCACCGGTATGCCGTCAAAACGGCGATCGGTTTTGATGTGCTGGGTCAATACATAGCCATCCATCTCGGGCATTTCCGCATCGGTCAGAATCACCTGGACCTGGTCGTGCAGATTTGCCCCGGTGCTCTGCGCCGCATCCGCCATCGCCTTGAGCCTGTCCCACGCCTCGTGGCCATTGGTTGCCTGAATGTGCTTGACGCCCATCTTGTCGAGCACTTCGGCGATTTTCCTGCGCGCCACCATCGAATCATCCGCGAAAAAAATACACAGGTCATGTTCCGATTGCACGCGCTCGACGTTCCCGACAATGGCATCGCCGAACGCGTTGGCCAAGATCTGCTCAACATCCAGGATTGAAACCAGCGATCCATCCGGCAACTCGGTAATCGCGGTGATCAGCGCTCCCTTGTCGGAGAGCATCCCTTCGGTCGCGCGCACCTTGTCCCAATCCACCCGAATGATGCGGTCCACCTCCTTTACCAGAAACCCCAGAATGTGATTGCTGTATTCCGCCACCATCATGGTCTGGTGTTTCTCGTCCGGCTGCACCCCCATGAAGCTCGCCAGGCTCAGCACCGGCATCACATGCCCGCGCAGCGACACGATGCCTTCCACCCCGTTCGGCATGTTCGGCGTGCGCGTGATCTTGCCGGCTTGGCAGATTTCCTTGACCTTGAACACATTGATGCCGAACTTCTCACCGCTGCCCAGGCTGAACAGCAAGATCTCCATCTTGTTGGTGCCGGCCAGGTTGGTGCGTGCGTCAATTTGACCCATCAAGCCGTCCTGATTATTGCCCAGCATATCTTCCGTGTAAGTCATTACATCACTCCTAAAATTAGTCGTTAGTCGCTAGTCGTTAGCAGGTAGTTGGCTTTGTCCGCTACGCGGGTTTTGGTTTAACTAACGACTAGCGACTAACGGCTATCAACTGTTCTTAAGCCAGCAACCGCGCCAGTGTCTGCGCCAGCTTCTGCGGTTCAAATTTCGGCACATATTCATCCACCCCAACCGCCTTGCCGAGTTGCTGGTTGGATGAGCTGCTCAACGACGAATGCATCAGCACCGGTATGCCGGCAAAGCGCTTATCCGCCTTGATCTTGCTCGTCAGCATATAGCCGTCCATCTCGGGCATTTCCACATCGGTCAGGATCACATTCACCACATCCTTGAGCGGCGTATGCGAGGCATCGGCATAATCCGCCATCTTGACCAATTCAATCCACGCCTGGCGGCCGTTGATTGCCGAGATATGCTTCACCTGCATCGCATCCAGCGTGCGCGCAATCTGGTTGCGCGCCACCGAGGAATCGTCGGCGAAGAACACCGTGCGCTCCTTGCCCAGCGGTTTCACGCTCTTGAAAATCAACTCGTCGGCATCGAAACGGCTGGTTTCGGAAAGCACCTTTTCCACATCCAGCATCATCACCAGGCGACCGTCCTTCAGCTCGGTAATCGCCGTTACCAGCCCCCCCATTTCGGCGACCAGCATCGCCGGCGGAACGCGCATTGCCGCCCAATCCAGGCGCAGGATATTATCCACCGCCTTGACCAGAAAGCCCTGGGTGTGGCCGTTGTACTCGGTGACGATCATGATCTCCGCCTTGTCGTCGGTCTCGATCCCCGTGTATTTGGCCAGATCGATCACCGGAACCAGCGCCCCGCGCAAGCTCACCATACCCTCCACCGACGGCGGCATTTCCGGGGCGCGCGTGATTTTCGGTATGCGCATCACCTCGCGCACCTTGAACACGTTAATGCCGAAGGTTTCCTCGCGCCCGGTGCGCTTGTCCAGGCCGAGCGCAAACATCAGGATTTCCAGCTTGTTGGTTCCCGCCAGCTTGGTGCGGGCATCGATATTTTTTAACAGGTCCGACATTTCTCTCTTCCTCCTTAACCCCCTCTACCTCCCCCTTGTCAGGGGGAGAACCAAGCTCCTCCCCTGACAAGGGGAGGTTGGGAGGGGTTTTACCCCATCGCACATTTGGTCAACGGATGCCCGGCTTTTTTCAGCTCATCGGCCGACTCGGCCAGATTTTCTGCGGCCAATTTGGCATCCTTGGCAGATTGCGCATTATTATCCACCAGGCTGGTGACACGCTCCAGGCTGTTTGCGACGCTCTCGCTCGCCGCGGACTGCCCCTTCGTCGCGGTGGCAATATGTTCCATGCGCTCGTCCACCTTGGCCATTGCGACCTTGATCTTCTTGAGCCCTTCGCTGTTCAGGTGCACCAGGGCAACCCCGTTTTCGACATCAGTCATCGCGCCCTGCATGGATTTTACGGCAGTCTCCGAAATCGCGTTAATCTCGCCGATGGTGCTGGCAATATCCTTGGTGCTGATTGCGGTGCGCTCCGCCAGCTTGCGCACTTCATCCGCCACCACCGCGAAGCCGCGCCCCTGTTCGCCGGCGCGTGCCGCCTCGATCGCCGCATTCAACGCCAACAGGTTGGTCTGTTCGGCAATATCCTTGATGGCATTAGCAATCACGCCGATCTTCTGGATGGCCGCGCTGAGGTCGGTAATCGTCTTGCCGGAAGACTGCACGGTATCCACGGCTTTGCCCATAGCGGGGTTGATCTGGCCTTGCATCCGGTCGGCGTTCGCGTTGATGATTTCCTGCATCGCCCGCGCATCGTGGAGCGAATCCGATGCCATGCCCGCCACCTCGGCGATCGACTGGCTGAACTCCTCCATGGTGCTCGTAATCTGCTGGATATGATCCTGCTCGTCAACCGCGTTGCCCGCCACGCTGGACACCTTGGCGTCCATATCCACGATGCGCCGCTGCATCTGCCCGACCGGCGTGGCGATTTCGTCCACCATGGTGCGCAAGTAGCATTGCATGGTCTGTATCTCGCACAGCAGCGATCCCATCTCGTCCCGGACGGAAAGATCCAGTTCGGTATCGAGGTTGCCCTCCATGATATTCCTGAACTCATCACTTACCATGCGGACCGGGCGGCGCACATACCTGTCGACGCAGAAGCCGATGAAAAAGAACAGGAAGACTTGCAGCGCAAGCTGCCCGCCCAGCATCATCATCTCCATGCGGTCAACCCTGGCACTATCCGATGCCATGCCGATCACCACATCCGAAGCGCCGAGCACCGCGCCTTCCTGCGCCGCATGGCAGCCCGTGCAGTCGGTGCCGTGAAAATCCTTGCTCGCCAGATAGGGCGTTATCACCCGCAGCACCGTCGCGCCGCTCGCGTCGACCATAAAGGTAACGCTTTGCTTCTTGCTTTCGATCACCTGCCGCTGCGCATCGTCCTTGACCTGCTCTTCCGGCAGGCCGGGGCCATACAAATCCACCACCTGCTGGGTGCGGACCAACTGCGCGGATTTGACGCCTTCGGACGAACCGATCTTGCGGATTAACAGCTTGCGGTTGTTCGCCTCGCTGAACTGCCCGACCACCATCAGCATGTTTGCGCTGTCGATGATTTCATTGGCGAGCTGGGTGCCCTTTTCAATCGCCTGGTTTTTCGGCCCCTTGCGGAGATCCGCGGAAACAAAAATTTGCGCGGTGGCCAGTACAACGATGAGCGTTGCCTGGATCATGAATTGCAGCTTGGCCTTCAGCGGCCAGTTCTTGAACTTGAAGCGCTCGTATTTCGACACGACCTGCGCGCCGGACTGGTTCAGCTCCCGGTATAACGCTTCCGCTTCGTTAATCTGGTCGCGTGTCGGCGCCTTGCGCACCGACACATAGCCGGTAATCTTGCCGCCCTCGACAATCGGCGCGACGGTGGCGCGCACCCAATAGTGATCGCCATTCTTGCAGCGGTTCTTGACCATGCCGCGCCACGGGCGCTCTTCTTTCAGCGTATCCCACAGCCATTGGAAGGCCGATGGCGGCATATCGGGATGGCGCACGATGTTGTGGCTCGTGCCGACCAATTCTTCGCGCGAATACCCGGAAATCGCCACGAACGCGTCGTTCGCGTAGGTAATGATGCCCTTGGTGTCGGTTTTCGAGACAAGGACGCCGTTCGCCGGGAACGGCACTTCCTTTTGCGACACATAGGCATTCTTGTTCTGCATGGCCGGTTTTCTCCCGAAAAACTTTTAATTTAAAATCGGTAGGGGCGTGATTTATCGCGCCCTAATCTATTTACGCATCAAAAGAAGGGCGCGATAAATCACGCCCCTACAATCTACACCTTGAACCGGCTCACCACAGCCTGCAACTCCCTGGCCAATTGCTCCAGGCGCACGATGTCCCGGGCATTCGATTCCACCGCCGCATGATTTTCTTCCGACATTTGCGCGATTTTCTCCACGTTGCGCGCGATCTCGCTGCTCGCCAGGCTTTGCTCGCCCACCGAGGCGGCGATGTCGCTCACGCCGTGGCTGGATTGCGTGACCGCCTCGCCCGCCTCGGTCAGCACGGCCGAGACCCGCTCGACCTGCTCCTGCGTCGCCTGCAGCGAGCGCAAGCCCGCCTGCACGGTGGCCTCGACATGGGTGGATTTCTGGTTCAGCGAGTTGGTCACGCTGTCGATTTCGTTGGCCGACTGCGCGGATTTTTCCGCCAGCTTGCGCACTTCGTCCGCCACCACCGCAAAACCGCGCCCCTGCTCGCCGGCGCGCGCCGCTTCGATCGCCGCGTTCAACGCCAGCAAGTTGGTCTGGTCGGCGATTTCCTTCACCTGCTGGGTCATGCCGGCAATGGCACGGGTGCTATCGACAAATTCTTTCACCGAGCCGGCGATCTGGTTGACCGCCTCCTGTACGCTATGGATTTCGCCGATCATTTCGGTCACGTTCCGGTTGCCCTGCTGGGTTTGGCTCAGGCTCCTGTCCGACAGCTTGCGCACATCCTCGGTGTTGGCGGCGACCGAATTGATGCTCACGGTGATCTGCTCCACCGCCGCCGCCGTGGAAGCGGCCGCCTCGCTTTGCGCCTGCGAGCTTAGCGAAATTTGCGCCGAGGACGCGGACAGTTGCGCCGCGGTGCCGGACACCGTGCCGGCATGGCCGAGCACCTGCCGGATGATGCCGGCGAAACCGTCGATCAGCCCGTTGAACGCCATCGCCGCCTCGCCGATTTCGTCCTGTCCGTACACCCTGGCGCGCGCGCTCAAATCGCCATCCGCCGACATCTTCACCATCACGCCGTGCAGCTCAGCCACCGAACGGTTGATACCACGCACGATCCACACCCCGAAAATGGCAGCCAGCAATGCCGCTGTCAAGCCGCCCCAAATCATTCCGGACATAATGGAGTTGGCATCACTCAAGGCAACTGTGGAGATTTTGTTGGCCTCGGATACCTGCTGGTTGCGGAATTTTTCCAGTTCATCGGAGAGGATTTCGCTGTCTTTGTCG
>CAYGIF010000010.1:0-32245 GCA_964349865.1 uncultured Gallionella sp.
GTAAAGCATGCCGCCAGCGTTCAATCTGAGCCAGGATCAAACTCTTCAGTTCAATACCTGTTTTGTTCCATTGCTGGAACGGTCCCACTCAAAGTGAATCATTGACATGATTCTTTTCGACTTCGCGTAGGTTGTTGCTATATTTTTAAAGTCGTCTTCGCGTTCCGAAGAACGCAAAAACTCCCCAAAAACCAAGCGCCTACACTCGTCGGTTGTTCGTTTGTTTTTTAAAGATCGGGCTGCCCAGATAAACTGCCGGACAGCGAAGAGGTGCGCATTATAGAGATGGAAATTCTCCCGTCAACACTTTTCTGAAATATTTTTGTGAAAGCCTTTGCAATGCCTGTTCGGGCACAAAACTAACTACAATTCCGCATTGCCCGAGAAGCTAAAAATGCCACCGATTACACTTGGAATCGAATCCTCCTGCGATGAGACCGGCATCGCGCTCTACCAAATGGGGCGCGGGCTGTTGGCGCACGCGTTGCATACGCAGGTCGCCATGCACAGCGAATATGGCGGCGTCGTGCCGGAGCTCGCCTCACGCGATCACGTCCGGCGCATCATCCCGCTGCTGCGCCAAGTCATGCATGATGCCGATGTATCTCTCGATCAAGTCTATGCGATTGCCTATACCCAAGGTCCCGGCCTGGGGGGCGCATTATTAGTCGGCGCCAGCGTCGCGAATGCACTGGCTTACGCGCTCGACATCCCCGCCATCGGCATTCATCATCTGGAAGGCCATCTGCTCTCCCCTTTATTGTCCGACCCCGCGCCGGAGTTTCCCTTCGTCGCATTGCTGGTTTCCGGCGGGCATACGCAATTGATGCGCGTGGACGGCGTAGGGCAATACGCCTTGCTCGGCGAAACATTGGATGACGCTGCCGGAGAAGCCTTCGACAAGAGCGCGAAGCTGCTGGGCTTGGGCTATCCGGGCGGCCCCGCATTGGCGAAGCTCGCCGCATCAGGCCATAGCGGGCAATTCAAGCTGCCTCGCCCGATGCTGCACAGCGGCAATCTGGACTTTAGCTTTAGCGGGCTGAAAACTGCGGTATTGACGCTGGTCAGACAAAGCGACCTCGGCGAACAGACTCGCGCCGACATCGCTTGCGCAATTCAGGAAGCCATCATCGATGTACTGGCATACAAGGCGCGCGCCGCTCTGGCGCAGACTGGCTTGAATCGACTGGTCGTTGCCGGAGGCGTGGGCGCAAACCGGCTATTGCGCAACCGCCTGGATGAAGACATCGGCAAGCGCGGCGGCACAGTGTTCTACCCCGACCTGGAATTTTGTACCGACAACGGCGCGATGATCGCTTTCGCCGGTGCGCTTCGCTTGGCGCAACAACAAGGCAATAAGGATTATCGTTTCAATGTTAAACCGCGCTGGAATTTGGCAGAAATTACCAGCGCTTTTTAGGGATACGCTGAACAAGCCCCATTTTTCCTGAACCGATCAAGCGCATCTGGATTTTTAGAGCAACATCGCCCACATTCTGTTTTCATTCACCGAAATTGGGGCGTTTCTGGGGGATTTCTCCCCCATCCTGCTTACGCGGGACGGACTACTCCCTCCAAAGGTCTTTCCCATTTGTCGATGTTGATCAGCGCCAGCAATGCAAAGGCGCGATTGGCATTCTTGACCAGGCCGCGATAGCGCGCCTTGGCGAAACCGTAAATGCTCTTCAGAGGGCGGAACGGATGCTCGACCTTGGCCCGCACCTGCGATTTCCTCCGGTTGGTTTCCTTGTCCGCACAGTCAGCGGGCAATTCCGGGCAGCGCGCTTGTTGGTGAAGTCTTTCGCCTTCGGCGCGAACTCCTCGAGTATGTCCTTCTGGCCGATATTAGGAGCTGTCGCCATAGAGCCGGGTCTCACTGCCATGCAATAGATTCGGCAGCTCCCGACTGTCATGCACGTTGGCGGGCGTGGCGCTCGCGCTGCGGGCGAGACCGCTCTTGCTGTCTACGCCGATATGCACCTTCATACCGAAGTACCACTGGTTGCCCTTCTTGGTTTGGCGCATCTCCGGATCGCGCGCCTTGTCCGCATTCTTGGTGGAACTGGGGGGCCGCGATGATGGTGGCATCCACGATGGTGCCGCCGGACAGTTTCAGTCCGCTCCCCAGCAGCAATTCGCCAACCTTGGCAAACAGCGCAGCGCCCAGTTCGTTCTGCTCCAGCAGATGGCGGAAGTTCAGCAAGGTCGTCGCATCGGGCACGCGCTCGCGCCCTAGGTCGATCCGGCAGAAGTTCCGGGATGCTTCCACATCGTACAGCGCATCTTCGCAAGCCTCGTCAGCCAGATTGAACCAGTTGGCGATGAAATACATTCTGGGCATCTGCTCCAACCCGACGGGGCGACGACCGTTATACTATAAACAATTTGACAAGAACACCGCTCAGTTATTCTCGCTGTTCGGTTTTGCCAATTCGGTGCTGGCTCGCCGATGGTTATGTATTGCTGACAGCCAAGTTGCGCCCTGAAAACGAAAAATGGGGGAAATAATGCAAAAAATGGCGCAATTCAGACCAAAAATTGCAAAATTTCACCCGGCATCCGAAAACTGCGCGCCGGGCTCCGGTTGTGCGGTGAATTATTCAGCGCTTCCTTAGTTTTTCGTCATTTCTGGAAGACGAAAAACCGAGGTAAGTAGCGACCCGCAATTTTTTGTTGTTTCCCAAATAAAGCTATAAAAAATATATAATGGAAATTTTGTTAAACAAAGGGTGAGCATTACTTGCCTCGGGCTGTATTTATGGCTTGGTTACTGCGGCGGATGCAGTGGAGAGCGTTGACGCCATGGAGTTGGATGAGGCGGTGACGGCAGCCAGCACCAACGTTTCGCTCTCCGATGCGCCTGCCACAGCAACAATGGTCAATGCCAAAAACATCGAAGCAAAGAGCGCTTCGCGGCTCTGTGATGCGCTTGATCAGGTACACCGCCTCTATTTACGTGACGGTGCGCTCGGCCAGTCGCAGGGCGCCGGCGGTTCACGGCTTGATCGGCTCCTTTGAGGGGATCACCTAATAAGCATCCGGCTTTGCCGGATGCCCATAACTTGTTTTGGACAAGAGTGAAAAGATGCCAAATAATCCGTTGCGATTTTTCCGGATCGGCGTTCTGCCGCTATTACTCGCGTACTCTGGTTTGATGTGGGGCGATTCTGTTGCTGAGGGCGTTATGGCACCCGCTCCCGCACGTCAGGCAGAACTGCTCAATTTTGTCCGCCAGGACTGCGGCTCGTGCCACGGTTTGCGCTTTGAGGGCGGGCTTGGCGTACCGCTTACGCCGGCGGCACTCAAGGGGAAATCACCCGATGCGCTCAGGGATACCATCCTGTATGGGCGCAACGGCACAACGATGCCGCCGTGGCACCCGTTTTTAACCGAGGCCGAAGCCGGCTGGATCGTGCAAATGTTACTGAAAGGATTGCCCTGAGATGCGCCATTATTCGATTTTACCCTTGCTCCTTGCTCTGCTTTCCCTGACGGGATGTGCTACTGCGCCACAGCGTGGCACGGGTGATTTGGGCGTGGTTATCGAGCGCGCCACGGGCAGCATTCAGGTGGTGGAAACCACGCATCGCACCAGGCTCGGCCAGATTACCGGCCTAGGCGACCTGTCGCATGCTTCCGTCAACTATTCCCGCGACGCGCGCTATGCCTATATATTCGGTCGGGACGGCGGCCTGACCAAGGTGGATATGCTGGAGATGCGCATCGTCAAGCGCGTGATGCAGTCCGGCAACAGCATCGGCGGCGCAATTTCACAGGATGGCAGACTCATTGCGGCGGCTAACTATACGCCCGGCGGGGTAAAGTTTTTCGATGCGGAAACGCTCGATCTGGTGGCCGATATTCCTTCCATCGACCAGACGGGGAAATCGTCCAAAGTGATCGGGCTGGTGGACATGCCGGGCAACCGTTTCGCATTCAGCCTGTTCGAGGCCGGTGAAATCTGGGTGGCGGATATGCGCACGCCGTCCAAGCCGGCAGTGACAAAATTCCGGAATGTCGGCAAGGAACCTTACGATGCGATGATTACCGCCGATGGCCGCTATTATCTGGCCGGACTGTTCGGTGAGGATGGTTTGGCGCTGCTGGATTTATGGAACATGGAAGCGGGCGTGAAGCGTGTCCTGGATGGCTACGGCAAGGGCGAGCAAAAACTGCCGGTGTACAAGATGCCGCACCTCGAAGGCTGGGCGGCAACCGGCAATGAGTTGCTGATACCGGCGGTAGGGCGGCATGAAGTGCTGGTCATCGCGCAGGATAAATGGGCGGAGGTCGGGCGCATTCCTGTCCACGGACAGCCGGTATTTGTCGTGGCGCGCCCCGACAATCGCCAGGTATGGGTGAATTTTGCTTTTCCCGACAATGATACGGTTCAGGTGATCGATGTGCCGAGCCGCACGATCATAAAAACGCTAAAACCGGGCAAGGCGGTGATGCACATGGAGTTTACGCCGCGCGGGGAACAGATTTGGGTTTCCGCACGCGACGAGGATCGTGTGGGCATTTACGACACCGGGACCTTCACGAAAATCGGCGAGTTGCCTGCCGACAAGCCCAGCGGCATTTTCTTCACGCATCGCGCGCATCGCACCGGGCTGTGATTGTTTGAAAATGCCCTTGATTGGCCGAAAATGACTGACATCGAACTTCATCTGCTCAACGATTTTCAGCGCGACTTTCCGTTGGCACCCGCACCCTTTGGCGTTATCGCCGGCCGTCTGGGTGCAAGCGAAACCGAGGTGCTGGAGACATTGGCCCAGCTTCAGGCTTGCGGAAAGGTAAGCCGGGTGGGTGCTATATTCAGGCCGCACAGCATCGGCTCCAGCACGCTTGCCGCATTGGCCGTTCCGGTGGAGAAACTCGATGAAGTCGCTCAACTGGTCAGCAGTTATGCCGAGGTCAATCACAACTACGAACGCGAGCATCATTACAACCTGTGGTTTGTCGTCGCCGCACCGGACGAGGCGCGGGTGCGGGAAGTGCTGGACGAGATCGAGTCCGGCACCGGCTATCAGCCGCTGCATTTGCCGATGCTCGAAGGCTTTCATATCGATCTCGGCTTCGACCTGTCACGACCGCATAAGGGATGCAATACCGCCACCCCGAAGGGAGCTGGTAGCGCATTGCCGCCGCTATGCCGGGCATTGCCGCAATCATCCGAAACCGCGCTGATAGGCGCAATCCAACAGGGCTTACCATTGGTGTCGCGCCCCTTTGCCGAAATCGGGGCAGGTATCGGACTCACCGAAAATGAAGCCATCTCCGGCTTGGCGGGTTTGGTGGAGCGAGGTGTTATCAAGCGCATGGGCGTGGTGGTGCGCCATCATGAGCTGGGCTATCGCGCCAACGCGATGGTGGTGTGGGATATCCCGGATGATCAGGCGAGTGCGCTGGGACAGCGTATCGGCAGTTTCGATTCCGTTACCCTGTGCTACCGGCGGCCGCGCCGTTTGCCGGACTGGCGCTACAACCTGTTCACCATGATTCATGGGCGGCATCGCGATGAAGTACTGGGTCTCGTGGATCGGCTGAAGGAGCAGTGCGGCCTGGAGAATATCGCGCATGAAGTGTTGTTCAGTTGCCGCCGCTTCAAGCAATGCGGGGCGCGTTATGTGGCAAATTCGGCAGGGGAGCGGCGCGCCGTACCCGCCAGTGCGGGCTGAGCATTCGTGGATGAATTAGAACCGATGGATGAGTTGGACCGCGCAATTGTCAATTCCCTGCAAGGCGGCTTTCCGATTTGCGACCGCCCATTTGCCGAGGTTGCGTCGCGGCTGCATGCTACCGAGCAGGAGATTATTTCCAGAGTTGACCTGCTGCTGCAGCGGGGAATCCTGTCCCGCTTTGGCCCGATGTACCATGCCGAACGCATGGGCGGAAGCCTGAGCCTGGCGGCGATGAAAATTCCCGGCTCTGACTTTGAGCGGGTCGCGGAGATCGTGAATGCGATACCGGAAGTGGCGCATAACTATGCGCGCGACCATGCGCTCAGCATGTGGTTTGTGCTCGCCACGGAGACGCCCCGCGAGCACGCGGCGGCACTCGAAAAAATAGAGCAGGAAACCGGCTATCCGGTGTACGACATGCCCAGGATAAAAGAGTACTTTATCGGGCTGAGGTTTGCGGTATGACATCCGAAGCGCCGCTCGACGAGATCGACCGCCGCATCGTGCTGGCCACCCAGTCCGGCCTGCCGCTGGAGCCGCAGCCCTATCATGCGGTCGCGCGGCAGGTGGGCATTGCCGCCGAGGAAGTGATGGCGCGCATGCGGCGCATGCTCGAATCCGGCGTGATCCGCCGCATCGGCGTAGTGCCCAACCATTATGCGCTGGGCTACAAGGCGAACGGTATGACGGTGTGGGATGTTCCGGATGAACGGGTGGATGATCTGGGCGAAAGAATTGGCGCGCTGGAGTTCGTCAGCCATTGCTACCAGCGGCCGCGCCATTTGCCGGACTGGCCGTACAATTTTTTTGCCATGGTGCATGGGCATGACCGTGGCGAGGTGGAGGAATTGGTGCGCCGCATCGCCGGATTGATCGGCGACGCCGACCGCGGCCATGAGATTCTTTACAGCACGCGCATCCTGAAGAAGACCGGCTTGCGCATCGGGGGGTAGTTTTGTTTCGCATATCGCAATTCATGCAGGAAATCGCGCAGCCAACGCCATTGGGCGCGAAGCGCAACCCGCCCGGCCCGGTGGTGGTGTGGAACCTGATCCGGCGCTGCAACCTGACCTGCAAGCACTGCTATTCGATCTCGGCGGACAAGGACTTCGCGGGCGAGCTGTCGATGCCGGAAATATTTGCCACGATGGACGACCTGAAGCGTTTCCGCGTGCCGGTGCTGATCCTGTCCGGCGGCGAGCCGCTGTTGCACCCGGATATTTTCGAGATTTCCCGGCGCGCAAAGGAGATGGGTTTTTATGTCGCCCTGTCGAGCAACGGCACGCTGATCGACGAGAGCAACATCGAAAACATCGCGGCGATCGGGTACGACTATGTCGGAGTGAGCCTGGACGGCATCAAGGAAACCCATGACGAATTCCGCCGCATGGTGGGCGCGTTCGACAAGTCCATGCACGGCATCCGCCTGTGCAAGGAGCGCGGCATCAAGGTCGGCATCCGCTTCACGCTGACGCAGGATAACGCGCACGACCTGCCGGGGTTGCTGCGCCTGATGGAAGACGAAGGGCTGGACAAGTTCTACCTGTCGCATCTCAACTATGCCGGGCGCGGCAACAAGAACCGCAAGGATGACGTGTACCACCAGGCCACGCGGCAAGCGATGGATCTGCTGTTTGACACCTGCTGGCAATATCAGCAGCAGGGAAAGCTCAAGGAATTCGTCACCGGCAACAACGACGCCGACGGCGTGTATCTGCTGCTCTGGGTGCGGCGCAAATTCCCGCATCTCGAAAATCACATCCGCGCCAAGCTCGAACAATGGGGCGGTAATTCGTCCGGCGTGAATGTCGCCAACATCGATAATCTGGGCAATGTCCACCCCGATACCATGTGGTGGAACTACAACCTCGGCAACGTGCGCGACAGGCCGTTCTCGGCGATCTGGGCGGACACCTCCGACCCCATCATGGCCGGGCTAAAGGCGCATCCGCGCAAGGTCGGCGGGCGCTGCGGCGCATGCCGGTATTTCAACATCTGCGGCGGCAACACGCGGGTGCGCGCCTGGCAGGTGAGCGGTGACCCTTGGGCGGAAGATCCGGCTTGTTATCTGGATGACGAGGAAATTGGCATAAGGCCACCCATAACTGATTCGATAACGACTGAAGGCTGAAAATGATGAAGAAATCTCTGTATACCTGTATCTCCGTGGTTGGTTTGTTGCTGGCATTCGAGGCGGCGGCAGTGCAATCGGCTGAAAAAACTTACGCAGATTTCTGTGCCGCCTGCCATGGCTCCGACCGCCTGGGTGGCGCGGGCACGGCACTGCTGCCGGAAAACCTCGCGCGCCTGCGCCGCCCCGAGGCGTTCAAGACCATCGCCGAAGGGCGCAACGCCAGTCAGATGCCGGGTTTCGGCGACAAACTCGCCAAGGAGGACATTCAGGCGCTGGTGGATTACATCTATACGCCCCTGCCCAATGTGCCCGTATGGGGAGAGAAGGAAATCAACGCTTCGCACCTGCAACATATAAAAGAGAGCCTGCCCGGCAAACCGGTATTCGGCGCAGACCCGCTCAATCTCTTCGTGGTGGTGGAACTGGGCGACCACAGCGCCACCATACTGGACGGGGACAAATTCGAGCCGATTCACCGCTTCAAGACGCGCTTCGCCCTGCATGGCGGGCCGAAATTCACACCGGATGGCCGCTTCGTGTATTTTGCGTCGCGCGACGGATGGATCAGCAAGTTCGACATCTATAACCTGAAGGTGGTGGCCGAGATACGCGCCGGCATCAACACCCGCAATCTCGCCGTGTCCGGCGATGGCAAGACGGTGCTGGTGGGCAATTACCTGCCGCATTCCTTGGTGCTGTTGAATGCGGAAGATCTTTCACTGATCAAGGTGATCCCGGTCGCCGGGCAGGACGGCAAGAGTTCGCGTGTATCCGCCGTGTACCAAGCGGAGCCGCGCGGCAGCTTCGTCGCGGCGCTGAAGGATGCGAAGGAAGTATGGGAGATACCTTATGGCGCGAAGGACTTCCCCGTGCGCCGCATCGCCACCGACGACTATCTGGACGACTTCTTCTTCGACCAGGCCTATCGCCATATGATCGGCGCGGCGCGAGACGGCAAGAAAGGACTGGTGATCGATCTCGATTCCGGCAAGAAAGTCGCGGTGCTCGATTTGCCGGGTATGCCGCACCTAGGCTCAGGCATCACCTGGGAATATCAGGGCAAGCCGGTGTTGGCGACCCCCAACCTGAAAGAGCCGGTGGTGAGTGTGATCGACATGACCACATGGCAGACGATCCAGCAGATCAAGACGCTCGGCGGTGGTTTCTTCATGCGCAGCCACGAAAATTCCCCCTACGCCTGGACCGACGGGTTCAACAGCACGGACAACCGCGACGTGATGCACATCATCGACAAGCGCACGCTGGAGATGAAGGAAATCCTGCGCCCGATGCCGGGCAAGACGGCGGCGCACGTCGAATTCACCCGCGACGGAAAACACGTGCTGGTCAGCATCTGGGAGAACGATGGTTGGCTGCTGATCTACGATGCGGCCACGCTCAAGGAGATCAAGCGCCTGCCGATGAGGAAACCTTCCGGCAAGTACAACGTCTACAATAAAATTATGCGCTCGGCCGGCACCAGCCATTGAAGCAAATTGAAACCGTAGGGTGGGCTATGCCCACCATGTCGGGCATAGCCCGACCTACATTGGTTCCGGCTTAGCCCGTAGTAATTGTCGTAACAACCGGGCGCTGTCAGCAAACAAATTTAAAGGTTCAGAATGGATTTTTTACCGGTTTTCATGAATATCAAAGGCAAGTTATGCCTCGTGGTCGGCGGCGGCGAAGTCGCCCATCGCAAGGCATCGGTGCTGCTGGATGCGGGTGCAACGATAAAAGCGGTTGCCCCGGAATTCTCCGACGCCTTCGCCAACCTGCCCGGCGTCGAATGCATCGCGCAACGTTTTCAGCCCGGCCATATGGACGGAGCGGTGCTGGTCATTGCGGCGACCGGCGACAGCGCAGTCAATCAGGGTGTTTCACGAGAAGCGCGCGCGCGAAACATCCCGGTGAACGTGGTCGACAATCCGGATTTATGCACCTTCATCATGCCGTCGATCATGGACCGCTCGCCGCTGATGGTGGCGTTCTCCAGCGGCGGCGCATCGCCGGTGCTCGCCCGGATGCTGCGCGGCAAGCTGGAAACGATGATCCCGCAAGGTTACGGCCGCCTGACCGCTTTCTGTGCAAGGCTGCGCGGCACCGTCAAGGCGCGCATCGCCAATCCGCCGATGCGGCGCATCTTCTGGGAAAACGTGCTGGAAGGCGCAATTGCCGAAAAAGTACTGGCGGGCGACGAGGTCGAAGCGGAAGCCATGCTGCTCGGCCAACTGGAAAACGGAAACGCGAAACCGCGCGGCGAGGTGTTTCTGGTCGGCGCAGGCCCCGGCGACCCGGATCTGCTGACTTTCCGCGCCTTGCGCCTGATGCAGAAGGCCGATGTCGTGGTGTACGATAATCTTGTATCCAAACCCATCGTCGAGATGACGCGGCGCGATGCGTCCCGCATCTTCGTCGGCAAGCAGCGCGACAACCACACGCTGCCGCAGGAAGAAATCAACGCGCTGCTGGTGCGTCTTGCCCAGGAAGGCAAGCGCGTGTTGCGCCTCAAGGGCGGCGACCCGTTCATCTTCGGGCGCGGCGGCGAAGAAATCGAAACTCTCGCCGAGCACGGCATCCCGTTCCAGGTCGTGCCCGGCATCACCGCCGCATCCGGCGTTTCCACCTATGCGGGCATCCCGCTGACGCATCGCGACCATGCGCAATCCTGCGTATTTGTTACGGGGCACCTGAAAGACGGCAGCATGAATCTCGACTGGGATGCGCTGGCCCGCCCAAAACAAACCATCGTGTTTTATATGGGATTGCATGGCCTCGATACGATCTGCGCCAAACTTGTTGAACATGGCCTGCCGGATAGCACCCCGGTTGCGATCGTGCAACAGGGAACCACGCAGAATCAGCGTGTATTTACCGGCACATTGGCAACGCTGCCCGGCATCGCACAGGCTGAAAAGCCGCAAGCGCCGACCCTGATTATCGTCGGCAGGGTCGTCACGCTCAGGGAAAAACTGGCCTGGTTTGATCCGAAAAAGCCCGGGACACCGGCAGGTTAAGCGAATTTTCAGGGTTTCCCTCTATCCCATCTTGCGAGCCGGGAGAAAATCGGTTCAAATGCCGCGCATGGAAGAAAATAACCCGCATGGTTTCATCATACAAACACAGGTAAATTACCTGCCGGATCAATCCGATGAAGCGGGCAATCGCTTCGTATTTTCCTATACCATCAGCATCACCAATCTCGGCAGCGTCGCCGCCAAACTCATCAGCCGCCACTGGATCATCACCGATGCCCACAACCACGTTCAGGAAGTGCGCGGGCAGGGGGTGGTGGGCGAGCAGCCCTTGCTCAAACCGAACCAGAGCTTCGAATACACCAGCGGCACGGTGCTGCCCACACAGGTCGGCACGATGCTCGGCAGCTACCGGATGCAGGCCGACGACGGCACGCAGTTCGATGTCGAGATTCCGCAATTTGTATTGAGCGTGCCGCGTGTTTTGCATTAAATTCCCCGCCCGTGTGCGATTTAAAGCCACGCTGCTGCCGCTGATTTTTCTCGCCGCCTGTGCCGCGCCGCCGCCCAAGCCGCAGGTTGCGCCGCCGGCTGTCACGCCTGCGGCGCTTCCCGCCGCACCGTTTGCGGTAAGCAAATGGGAGATGCTGCCGGACTGGCAAACGACCGATTTGCAGCCTGCCTGGACGGCCTTTTTGCAAAGCTGCCGCGCGCTGAAGGGCAAGCCGGACTGGCAAGCGATATGCGCGCGCAGCGGGGAATTGGCGCAACCCGGCAACGCCGCGTTGCGCGCCTTTTTTGAGGAAGGCTTCACGCCCTATCAGGTATTCAATCCCGATGGCTCTTCGCGAGGTCTGATTACCGGCTATTACGAGCCAAAACTGCCCGGCAGCCGCGTCAGGACCGAACGTTTCCGTTACCCGCTGTATGCCGTGCCGGACGATCTGCTGACCATTGACCTGGGCGAGGCCTATCCGCAACTGAAGGATCTGCGTTTGCGCGGGCGGTTGCAGGGCAAACGCGTCGTGCCTTATTACAATCGCGCCGAAATCGAAGCTGGAAAAGCCGCGCTGCAAGGGCGCGAGCTATTCTGGGCGGATAACGCGGTGGAACTGTTCTTCCTGCAAATCCAGGGGTCGGGGCGCATCGAATTGCCGGACGGCAGCCTGGTGAAAGTCGGTTATGCCGAGCAGAACGGCCATCCGTATATTTCCATCGGCAGGAAGCTGGTCGAAATGGGCGAGCTCAAAATCGAAGAAGCCTCAATGCAGGGCATCAAGGGCTGGGCGGAACGATCCCCGGAAAAACTCGATGCGCTGCTGGCGCAAAACCCCAGCTATGTATTTTTCCGCGAATTGCCGAATGGATTGTCCGCGCCGCTGGGCGCATTGGGCGTGCCGCTGACCGAGACCTACAGCATCGCGGTGGATCCGCGCACCATCCCGCTCGGCGCGCCGGTATTCCTCGCGACCACTTACCCGAATACCGCCGAGCCGCTGAATCGTCTGGTGCTGGCGCAAGACACCGGCGGCGCGATCAAAGGCGCGGTGCGCGCCGATTTTTTCTGGGGCTTCGGCGAACAGGCGGGCGTTCAGGCAGGGCGCATGAAACAGGGCGGCCAGATGTGGGTGTTGTTCCCCAAGGGCGCGGAGCCTGCGCTCAACCCGTAGGAGCGGGGTTTGCCGCCGCCGCGAGCGATATATACAGGGCCATGCAACGCCGTCTAAGCGGTGATATAAGCGCGGTTGCCTCCGCTGCGCTTGGCGGCAAGCAATGCCTGATCGGCCAGTTTGATGAGTTCTGCCCCGGTGGATTCCCGGTCGGGCAGGCGATGGATGCCGCCGATGCTGATGGTCACGACGCCGTATGACGAGTCGCTGTTCGGGATATTGAGCGCGCGCACCTGCTTGCAAAGTTTTTGCGCGTGATGCCGCAGGTCTTCGATATTCGCGGCCAGCGATACGACAGCGAATTCTTCCCCGCCATAGCGCGCCGTGCAATCCGAGGTACGGGCAAACGATTTGGCGATGCAATCGCCCACCATGCGCAGGCACTCGTCCCCCGCCGACCGCCCATAGCGTTCGTTGAATTGCCTGAAATGGTCGAAATCGATCATCAGCACCGACAGCTCGCTATGGGTACGCTGCGCGGTGGAAAACAAGCTCGTAAACTGCTCGTCGAAATGCCGGCGGTTGCTGAGGCCAACCAGGTGATCGGTGTAAACCAGCGTATTCAACTGCCGATTAAGCGTTTGCAAATCAAGATTGGATTGATGCAGGTGTTGCTCGAGCATGATACGCGCGGTCACATCCTTCTGGATGCCGATGTAATGCGTAAGATTGCCGTCGGCGTCATGTACCGGAGAAATGCTGAGTTCATTCCAGAACATCGAGCCATCCTTGCGGTAATTGCGCAACGTGACCAGGCAACCCTCACCTTTGGAAACCGCCGCCCGGACAATGTCGAGTCCGGGTTGCCCGGTATCGGTTCCTTGCAGGATGCGATAACTGTTGCCGATGATCTCGTCAGAGGTGTAACCGGTCAGCCTTTCAAAACCCCTGTTGACATAAATCAGCGGAAAGCCCTGCTTCTTTGCGTCGGCGATGGTGACGCCATCGTGCGACTGGTCGACCGCCTGGGCGAGCAGATCCAAGGAAATATTAGCCGCCACGCTCATGCAAACCTCCTATTTTTTGCCAGCCTCGCCCAGGCGTTTTTCCAACTCTTCGGCAGGCAGATATCCGGGAACCTGCATCCCATCGCCGAAAACCAGGTTCGGCGTGCCGTTAACGCGCAGCTTCTTGCCCAACGCCAGCACTTTATCGGCAGGCGTCTTGCAGGATGCGCCGGCCGGCGCAATGCCGCTCAGCATCAGGTCGTCCCACGTCTTGACCGGATCCTTGGCGCAGTACACATTGCGCACGACCTCATCCGAACCCTGGAGAATCGGGTACAAAAACAGATACAGCGTGACATTGTCGATTTTGCTTAATTCGCTCTCCAGGCGTTTGCAATAACCGCAATTGGGGTCGCTGAAATAGGCCAGCTTGCGTTTGCCGTTGCCCTTTACCCTTTTCAATGCAATATCGAACGGCAGCTTGTCGAACTCGATGGCGAACAATTGGCGGCGGCGCTCCTCCGTCATGTCGCGGCGGCTTTTGACATCGATCACGCTGCCATCGAACAGGTATTGCCCTTGCGCATCGGTATATAAAAGCTGATCGTTGATAATCACTTCATATAGTCCGGAATAGGGCGTTTTGACGACATGTTCGAGCTTGCCGATATTGGGGAGCTTGCTTTGCAGCGACTGGCGGATTTCGTTCTCTCCGGCTTGTGCGGAAGACATCCATGCAAACAAAAACAGGGCGAGCCACTTCTGCGAGCTCAGGGCAGGAAATTTTTTAGTTGCGGCATAACGCCCGCCTTGGCGGGCATTAGCCTTCTCTGAAACTCCGCTTTGCTTCGTTTTCATGAGTATTCTCTATTGGTTAATTGAAGGCGTGTTGTATCGGTAGCTGAATGCTTTCCTTGAGTTTTCGTTCACTCCGGCTGTAACCCGCTATATTCGGGCGCGACGGTCAAACCGGCTTTCGCCAGCCAAGACCGGCAATCGTGATTTCAAAAATTCATGGCGGCAATCATAGCATGGCATCCAGTTTCATTTATAATCGCACCCCTCGCGAAAAATCATCATGCACATCGGCCCCTACCAGCTCGAGAACAATCTCATCGTTGCCCCTATGGCGGGGGTGACCGATCGCCCTTTCCGTATGTTGTGCAAACGCATGGGCGCGGGCATGGCGGTGAGCGAGATGGTGGCGTCCAATTCGCTGCTGTACGGCTCGGAGAAGACCAAACGGCGCGCCAACCACGAAGGCGAGGCCGGACCGGTCTCGGTGCAAATCGTCGGCGCGGATGCAAAAATGCTGGCGCAGGCCGCGAAATACAACGTGGATCGTGGCGCGCAAATCATCGATATCAACATGGGCTGCCCGGCCAAAAAAATCTGCAACGTGATGGCCGGTTCCGCGCTGTTGCAAAATGAGCCGCTGGTCGCCCAATTGCTGGAAGCGGTGGTCGGCGCGGTGGCTGTGCCGGTCACGCTGAAAATCCGCACCGGCTGGGACAAACAGAGCCGCAACGCGATACGCATCGCCAGGATTGCCGAAGCCAGCGGCATCCAGGCCTTGGCGATCCATGGCCGCACCCGCGCCTGCGCCTACACCGGCGAGGCCGAATACGACACCATCGCGGCGGTCAAAGCCAGCGTGAACATTCCCATCATCGCCAATGGCGACATCACCACGCCGGAAAAGGCCAGGTACGTGCTGAAACATACCGGCGCGGATGCCGTGATGATAGGCCGCGCGGCGCAAGGCCGCCCGTGGCTGTTCCGCGAGATCGACTATTTCCTGAAAAGCGGCGCATATCTGCCCGCGCCGCAAACCGGCGAAATCCAGCGCGTGCTGCTGGCGCATATGCATGAACTGTACAACTTCTATGGCGAACAAACCGGATTGCGCGTGGCGCGCAAGCACATCTCCTGGTACACCAAAGGACTGGCCGGTTCGGCGCAGTTCCGCCATCGGATGAATCAATTGGAAAGCCCTGCCGGGCAGTTGGCGGCAGTGGACGATTTTTTTGCACAACAGGCGCAGCACGGAACACAGCTGCATTACGTTGAGGAACTGGCGGCATGAGCGATTGCGAAATAAACGAAAATGACATGGCGCGTTATGTGCGCAAGACACTCAAGGAATATTTCAAAGACCTCGACGGCGAAGATCCCTGCTGCGGCATGTATGACATGGTAATAGCTTGCGTCGAAAAACCGCTGCTCGAAATGGTGCTGGAGCATGCCGGCGGCAACCAGTCGCGCGCGGCGGAGATGCTGGGCATCAATCGCAACGCGCTGCGCAAAAAGATGTTGCGGCATGAAATTGCGTAGGGGCGCGGCGCTCCGTGCCGGTGCCGGAACAAAAGTTTCATATGCCCTTGCCCCCATTTCTTTTTAAACTGGAACCCTCATGGCCGCAATCAAACAAGCACTCATCAGCGTGTCGGATAAATCCGGTGTTCTCGAATTTGCGCAAGGCTTAAGTCAGCTCGGCGTAGCCATCCTCTCCACCGGCGGCACGGCCAAGCTGCTCGCCGACAATGGGGTGCCTTGCACCGAAGTGGCCGATTACACCGGTTTCCCCGAGATGCTGGACGGGCGCGTGAAGACGCTGCAACCGAAAGTCCACGCGGGCATCCTGGCGCGGCGCGACCTGCCGGAACATGTCGCCACGCTCGAAAAACACGGCATCCCGACCATCGACCTGGTGGTGGTGAACCTGTACCCCTTCGCGGCGACCATCGCCAAGACAGGCTGCACGCTGGAAGATGCCATCGAGAACATCGACATCGGCGGCCCGACCATGGTGCGCGCGGCGGCGAAGAACCACGCGCATGTCGCCATCGTCACCGATCCTGAGGACTACGCCGACGTGCTGGCCGAGATGCAAACCAACGCGTGCGCAGTGAGCGACGCGACGCGCTTCGACCTGGCAAAGAAGGCGTTCTCGCATACCGCCGCCTACGACAGCGCGATCAGCAACTATCTCACCGCGATTAACAGCGACGGCACGAAGGACGCGTTTCCCGCGCAGATCAACTTCAATTTCGCCAAGGTGCAGGACATGCGCTACGGGGAGAACCCGCACCAGAGCGCGGCGTTCTACCGCGACCTGATTCCGGTGCCGGGCGGCATCGCCGGTTACACGCAACTGCAGGGCAAGGAACTGTCCTACAACAACATCGGCGACGCCGATGCGGCATGGGAACTGGTCAAGACTTTCGATCAGCCGGCCTGCGTCATCGTCAAACACGCCAACCCCTGCGGCGTTGCGATCGCCGACAATGCGCTGAATGCCTACAAGCTGGCCTATGCGACCGACACCACCTCCGCGTTCGGCGGCATCATCGCCTTCAACCGCGAGCTGGATGCCGACAGCGCAACACAGATCACAGCAAACCAGTTCGTCGAGCTCATCATCGCGCCGAGCGCCTCCGATGCCGCACTCAAGGTCACGGCGGCGAAGCAGAACGTGCGCGTGCTCACCGTGCCGCTGTCCAACACGCACAACCAGTTCGACTTCAAGCGCGTCGGCGGCGGCCTGCTGGTGCAGTCGCCAGACGCGCTCAACGTACAGGCTTCGCAACTCAAGGCGGTCACCAGGGCGCAGCCAACCAAGGAACAACTGCAAGACCTGCTGTTCGCGTGGCGCGTCGCCAAATACGTGAAGTCCAACGCCATCGTGTTCTGCAAGAACGGCCGGACGCTGGGCGTGGGCGCGGGACAAATGAGCCGCGTGGACAGCACGCGCATCGCCTCGATCAAGGCGCAGAACGCCGGGTTGAGCCTGGCAGGCTCCGTCGTCGCATCCGACGCCTTCTTCCCGTTCCGCGACGGGCTGGACGTATTGGCCGAAGCGGGTGCAAAAGCCGTGATCCAGCCGGGCGGCTCGATGCGCGACGCGGAAGTGATCGCGGCGGCGGACGAGCATGGGCTGGCGATGGTGTTCACCGGATACCGCCACTTTAGACATTAAGCCTGTAGCTGGTGGCGTGTAGCCAGTAGCAAAAGCGCACTCTGGGGGCGCACAGCTTGGCTATAAGCTACGAGCCACAGGCTACAAGCTGGAGAAAAATAATGAAAATTCTAGTCATCGGTTCCGGCGGCCGCGAGCATGCGCTGGCCTGGCGCCTGGCGCAGGGCGCCAAGGTGCAGAAGGTCTATGTCGCGCCCGGCAATGCCGGTACGGCGCTGGAGGACGGCGTTGAAAACCTCGCCATCAGCGCCATTCCCGATCTGATCGAATTCGTGCGGCGCGAAGACATCTACATGACCGTGGTCGGACCGGAAGCCCCGCTGGCGGCGGGCATCGTTGACGCGTTCCGCGCCGCCGGGCTGAAGATATTCGGCCCGACCCAAGCCGCCGCACAACTGGAATCCTCCAAGGATTTCGCCAAGCGCTTCATGGTGCGCCACCACATTCCCACCGCGTTCTTCGAGACCTTCAGCGACATCGCAGCCGCGCGCGCCTATGTCGAGAAGCACGGCGCACCGATCGTCATCAAGGCCGACGGACTGGCGGCAGGCAAGGGCGTGGTCGTGGCGATGAGCAAGGACGAAGCGTTCGCCGCGATAGACATGATGCTCGCGGACAACAAGCTCGGCGATGCCGGTGCATGCGTGGTGATTGAGGAATTCCTCGAAGGTGAGGAAGCCAGCTTCATCGTGATGGTCGATGGCAAGAGCGTGCTGGCGATGGCCACCAGCCAGGATCACAAACGCCTGCTCGACGGTGACCACGGCCCCAACACCGGCGGCATGGGCGCGTATTCGCCCGCGCCGGTGGTCACGCCGGAAATCCATGCGCGCGTGTTGCGCGAAGTGATCCAGCCGGTGGTGCGCGGCATGGAGAAAGAAGGCAATACTTACACTGGCTTCCTGTATGCCGGACTGATGATCGGCCCGCAGGGCGGCATCAAGGTGCTGGAATTCAACTGCCGCATGGGCGACCCGGAAACCCAGCCGATCATGCTGCGCCTGAAAAGCGACTTTGCCGCCATCATCGAACATGCCATCGACGGCACGCTCGACAAGGTGGATGTGGAATGGGACCGGCGCACCGCGCTCGGCGTGGTGCTGGCGGCGGCAAATTATCCCGATACGCCGCGCAAGGGCGATGTCATTACCGGGCTTCCAAATAATCAATTGGCGAAAAAACTGGAAGACGCGCATGTGTTTCACGCCGGCACGACGATTCGGGACGGCAAGGTGGTGACCAACGGCGGGCGCGTGCTGTGCGCCACCGCGCTGGGCACGATGGTGAAGATGGCGCAAAAGCGCGCCTATGAAATCGCCGATACCATCCATTTCGACGGCTGTCAGATGCGCCGCGACATCGGCTGGCGCGCGATTGCCAACAAGAAGTAATTGTTCCGCCATAGCCCATCGTATCGCCACATTGCCGCATACCTCAGGCGCGGCGGCCTGATCGCCTACCCCACCGAATCCTGCTACGGGTTGGGCTGCGACCCGGACAATCGCACCGCCGTGCAGCGCCTGCTCAAGCTCAAACAGCGCCCGCAGCATAAGGGGCTGATCCTGATCGCGGCGAGTTACCGGCAAGTGACGCGCTACCTGCAACCGCTCACCCCCGCCCAGCAGCGGCAACTGCATGAAGCGGGCGCGCAAGCGATTACCTATCTGATGCCGGCCATTCATTCCGCACCGCGCTGGCTGCGCGGCGCGCATGACACGCTGGCGGTGCGCCTTACCGCGCATCGCCAAGCCGCACAACTCTGCCGGGGCGTGGACAGCGCGCTGGTTTCCACCAGCGCCAATCGCAGCGGGCAGCGCGCCGCGAAGACTTATGCGCAATGCCGGCGATTGTTCGGGCCCAAGGTGTGGGTATTGCCGGGACGCGTGGGCAAGCGCAAGAAACCTTCCACGATTCACATGTGGGCGAATGGTCAAATCATTCGCCGCTAAAACGGGCAAAAATATGAGTAACTTCGATTCCGCCGCCGTCAGGGAATACCTTATCAACCTGCAAGATATGATCGTCGCGCGCCTCGAACAGGTGGACGGCAAACCGTTCCGCCGCGACAACTGGAACAGACCGGATGGCGGGGGCGGCATCAGTTGCATTCTCGAGGGAGGCAATGTGCTGGAACGCGGCGGAGTGGCGTTCTCGCATGTGACGGGCGACAGGATGCCGTCTTCCGCGACGGCACACCGCCCCGAGCTGGCGGGCCGCCGTTGGGAAGCGCTGGGCGTGTCGCTGGTGCTGCATCCGCGCAACCCCTACGCGCCCGCCGCCCATGCGAACGTGCGCATGTTCGTCGCGACGGGCGGGCATGGCAAACATGCTGCATTTGGCAATGATGCCCGCCTCCCTCACTCCAACCCTCTCTCGGAAAGAAAGGGGGCAAACGATTCGCTACGCGAGCTTCAATGCAACGACGGCGAAGCGCCGATATTCTGGTTCGGTGGCAGCATGGATCTGACGCCGTATTACGGCTTCGAGGAAGATGCGGTGCATTTTCACCGTATCTGCAAAAACTCGCTCGCGCCGTTCGGCGGCGATCTTTATCCGCGCTTCAAAAAATTGTGCGATGAATATTTTTTTCTCAAGCACCGCAACGAGCAGCGCGGCATCGGCGGCATCTTCTTCGACGACCTTTCCGAGCCGGATTTCGACACCGCATTTGCCATCCAGCAAAGCGTCGGCGACCACTTCCTGCCCGCCTATGTGCCGATCCTCGAGCGCCGCAAGGACACACCCTACGGCGAGCGCGAACGCGATTTCCAGCTCTACCGGCGCGGCCGCTACGTGGAATTCAATCTCGCAATAGATCGCGGCACCATCTTCGGCCTACAAACCGGCGGACGTACCGAGTCCATCCTGATGTCCATGCCGCCACTGGTGAAATGGCGCTACGACTGGCATCCGGAACCGGGAACGCCGGAATTGGAATTGTATGAAAAATTCCTTGTGCCGCAGGGCTGGGTGTAGCTCTGCGGCAGGCTGCGGCGCCGTTCCGTTATTTCTTCCGCAGCACGATCCCGCGAAACCAGTCTCCGGCAAGCAGCGGAGTATCGCTGACCACTTGCAGTTGCGGCACTTCGCGCAGCACTTCTTCGAACACGACATCCATCCTCGTGGCCAGGCGGCGCGTCAGCGGGTTGAGTGCGCGGCGCAGCCAGGCATGCTGTTGCGGGCGGAGGAATTTGTCGAAGATGAGGATCGTGCCGCCGGGTTTGAGCACGCGCGCCGCCTCGCTCAGGCATTTTTCCGGTTGCGGCACGACGGCCAAGATGAGGTGCAGCACGGCATGGTCGAACCGCACGTCGGCAAACGGCAACGCCATGCAGTCGCCCAGCACCCAGTCGATATGCAGGTGCGCGCCGCGCGGCCGGGCGCGGGACAGCATCGCGGCGCTGAAGTCGAGCGCGGTGTAGCGGTGTATCGCCGGCAGCAGCGGCAAGTCCAGCCCGGTGCCGACCCCGCTCAACAACACGCTCCCCGGCATATCCGCCGGCAGGTCGCGTAGCGACCGGGCGCGCGCCTTCAGCAACGGGCGCTCTATGGCCAAATCATAGAGCGGCGCGATCAGGTTGTAGCTCCGCCTGAGCAGCGGATTTTCGCGGTAGGGTTGACGGGTGTTCACCATGGCGCGAGTGTAGTTGAAATTTTGAAATGTCGGGCTTCACAGGCAGGTCGCGCAGCCTGCGATGAAAAGCACGCTATCGGCTGCGCGCCAGATAATCCAGCGCGATGCCCGCGAATACCGCCGCGCCGAACCAGTTGTTATGCAGGAATGCCTTGAAGCATTCTTCGCGGCTTCTGTCCTTGATGAGGGAGTAGTGGTACAGCGCGACGCCTGCCGCAACCAGTAGCCCAGCGTAATATATCCAGCCCAGCCCAACTATTTGCCCCGCCGCCGCCAGCAATGCCAGGGTAACGACATAGCAGCCCATCACCGCCGCCACGTCGTATTTGCCGAAGAACAGCGCCGAGGAGTGAATGCCAAGATGGATATCGTCGTCCCGGTCCACCATCGCATACTCGGTGTCATAGGCGATCGCCCAGGACACGTTGGCCAGCAGCAGCAGCCACGCCACCGGCGGCACGTCGCCGAGCTGCGCGGCAAACGCCATCGGGATGCCGAAGCCGAAGGCGATGCCGAGATAGGCTTGCGGGATGGCGAAAAAGCGTTTGGTGAACGGGTAGCTGGCGGCGAGAAACAAGGCGGGAAAAGACAGCAGCCAGGTCAGCGGGTTGAGCGGCAGGATCAGCAGGAAGGCGGCGAACGCCAGCCCGGCGGCCAGCCACACCGTCTCGCGCTCGCTGACCTTGCCGCTGGTGAGCGGACGCTCTTTGGTGCGCTCGACATGCTTGTCGATATGTCGGTCGGCGTAGTCGTTGATGGCGCACCCGGCGGAGCGCATCAGCGCCGTGCCGAGCGTAAAGATCAGAACGATAAGCCAAGCCGGATGCCCCTCGCCCGCGACCCACAAGCCCCACAGCGTCGGCCACAGCAGTAGCAGAATACCGATGGGACGGTGCAAGCGGATGAGCTGGATATAAAGTGAGAGGCGTTCAGAGAGGGTCATTGATTGAATTGGAATAGCTGGTTTTATTTTAGGCATCCAAAATAATATGGCTGCCGCATAAATCGTAACCGGTCGGATATTATAAGTTTTTTGCATTATCTCCCAGCAATAGATACCAAAAAATCCGATTTAATAGCCGATGCCATGTGCCTATTCAACAAATCGTCTGTTGCAAAAAAACAACATAATTAAGGTTTCGTTTGCATTTACCCCTCCTTATTAGGGACAATCGCCAGCGGAACTCGACTAATCATAGAATTTTTGGATTCTGTCGGTATCGCCATCGGCTTCAAGACGATAACGGCAAGCAGCAAAGTATTTTTTTAACCCCAACTGGAGAATGCCATGTTACTCAAGAAACACCCCGTATCAAGCATCGCTGCCTTGGCAGCACTTCTATTCACACAAAGCGTTTTGGCGGCAGATACGCTGACCGATGCGTTGACCGGCGGCAAGGCCAATGTAGACATGCGCTACCGCTATGAAGACGTGCGCAATGCTTCCGTTCCTGTTGCACCGGCACAAACGAATCAGGCGCAAGCCAATACGGTGCGTCTGCGTGTGGGCTATACGACCGATACCTTCAACGGCTTCGGTGCGATGGTCGAGGCTGAATCAACGCACGACTTGGGTAATAGAGAGTACAACAGCACTAACCCCGCCAACGCTACTTTCGCTACCATACTGGATCCGGAAGTTACCGAAATCAACCAGGCCTATTTGAGCTACAGCGGCATGGCCGATACGACCGCAAAGTGGGGTCGCCAGCGCCTCATTCTGGACAATCACCGCTTTATCGGCAACGTGGGCTGGCGCCAAAACGAACAAACTTTTGATGCCTTCACGCTGGTCAATAAATCGTTGCCCAGCACCACGATTACGGCGGGCTATCTCACCAACGCCAATCGCGTAGTCGGCGATGGTATACCAACTACCGATGCAGGTAACGCCAGAATGCAGTCTCCCATCTTCAACATCAACTACAAGGGGTTCAGTTTCGCCGAGATAGCCGCCTATTATTACCAACTGGATTACACTCCGGTTGGTGCTGCCACCACCAATACCAGCTCGGTGGACAACTATGGTATCCGGCTGAACGGAAGCACCGCGATGGGCGGCAACAAGCTGCTGTACACGGCGGAATATGCGAAAGAAACCGACGGCAGCAACAACTCCGTTAATTTTGAAACCGACTACACCCTGCTCGAAGCAGGCATTGATGTTCCCGATGTAGCGGTATTCAAGCTGGGTTATGAGGTATTAGGCACCGACACAGGAGCCACCACCAAGGCTACCGGCTTGGCAGCTGCAACTCCTCGTTCATTCTCAACGCCGCTGGCCACATTGCATGCATTCAACGGCTGGGCCGATATGTTCCTGGCCACGCCTGCGCAAGGCCTGAAGGATACTTATGTGTCGGCAAGCACCAAGCTGGCCGGTATCAATCTTGCCGCAAATTATCATGACTACCGCGCGGATAAAACCTACGGCGCCGCAACCTCCAGCAGCCTCGGGGATGAATGGGGTCTTATGGCAACATACACATTCGACAAAATTTACACCGTCGGCCTGAAGTATGCTGACTATAAAGCCAAGGGGACGGCAGCCACTACTTTTGGTGCAGGCAACGTCAACACCGAAAAAACCTGGTTGTGGGGTGAATTCAAGTTCTAAGCTGTCTGCGGTTGAGTTGGATTCTTAGCCCAACCCAAAGACGAAAAACTAACGGGCATCTTCGGATGCCCGTTTTTTTATTGCCGAGGAAATGCAAAGCGCGCAGCAACCCCCTGCAATCCGCAAGGAATCAAACCTGCATGTTCATGATGTCGTTATAAGCCTGCACGACCTTGTTGCGCACCTGGACGGCGGTCTGGAAATTGATGCTGGCTTTTTGCATCTCGATCATGGTGTCGCTCAAGCTGACACTGTTGTCGCCCAGCACAAAAGCCTTTTGCATGGCCTCCGACTTGGCCTGTACCCGCGCCACCCCGTCCAGCGACGATTTCAGCACATCCGCAAAATCCACTTTGCCGGTTTGCGCCGCCTGGTTCGGTTCGCGCAACCCCGCTGCCGCTGCCGCGACGCGCATTTGCGCCAATAAGCTATCCACTGCCGAGGTATTCATCCCGCGCCTCCTTTTTTAGGTGAATGCACAATATCCGACAGGCCGCCATCTTTATAATGGAAACAGGCATGGGTTTTTCCTTTTATTCAGGTTTTCAAAGGCCTCTCTGCCACTGGTAATATGCCAAGTGTACAAGTGGCTTTAAGGCATGGTTCCAAATCATTATGGCTGAACAAAAAAATAAGACAGTGAGCCTGCTGGATCAACTCACTCTCCAGCAGAAAATGAGCGTGGTGGTGGGCGTTGCGGCATTGTTCGCGCTCATCGCCGGAGCGTGGATGTGGGGGCAAACGCCTGACTACCGTGTGCTGTATAGCAATTTGTCCGACCGCGATGGGGGGGCCATCATCGAGTCGCTGCAGCAAATGAATGTCCCTTACAAGTTTGCCGAGGGCGGCGGAGCCTTGCTGGTGGCTTCCGGCCAGGTACATGAAGCCCGCCTGAAGCTGGCTTCGCAGGGACTCCCCAAGGGGGGGAACGTCGGGTTCGAATTGATGGAAAACCAGAAGTTCGGCATCACCCAGTTCGCCGAACAGGTCAATTACCAGCGCGCGCTGGAGGGCGAACTGGCCCGCTCGGTGGAGAGCATCGGTGCGGTAGCCGCCGCGCGCGTTCACCTGGCCATTCCCAAACCCAGCGTATTTGTCAAAGAACAGCAAAAACCCAGCGCGTCCGTGGTGCTTTCCCTGCAAGGCGGGCGCTTGCTCGATTCCGCGCAGGTCAGCGCAATTATTCACCTGATTTCGAGCAGTGTGCCGGAAATGTCCGCCAAGAGCGTGACGGTGGTGGACCAGAACGGCACGCTGTTGAGCGCCAGCCATGACGGCAACACCGGCGAAGGGCTGGATGCAAATCAGCTCAAATATGTGCAACAAATCGAGCAAAGCTATATCAAACGCATCGAGGCTTTGCTGACCCCGATGCTCGGCGCAAACAACATGCGCGCGCAGGTATCTGCCGATATTGATTTTTCGCGCACCGAACAGACATCGGAAAGCTACAAGCCGAACCAGAGCCAGGCTGACAGCACAATACGCAGCAAGCAAAGCTCTGAAGCGATGAATGGCTCCGGACTTAACGCGGGCGGCATCCCCGGCGCGCTGACCAATCAGCCGCCGGTTCCGGCCGCCGCGCCTATCGTTGCCGACGCAGGCACACCGGGAGGAGATGCAACCGCGAACAGCGGAAACGTCTCCAACCTGCAAAAGGAATCTACCGTGAATTACGAAGTAGACCGCACCATACGTCATACCGTCCTGCCGGTCGGCTCCGTCAAACGCCTGTCGGTCGCGGTGGTGGTGAATGGCAACCGCAAGGTGACTGACGCCAAAGGCAAAACCAGCGTCAAACCTTTGACCGATGCGGAAAAAGAACAGATCAACAATCTGGTCAGGGATGCGGTGGGCTTCGACCAGACTCGCGGCGACAGCCTGAATGTGCAGGTTGCGGCCTTTACCGAAAGCAAGGAATTTGTCGAGGAATTACCGTTCTGGAAACAGCCCGACACCATCGAGCTGGCGAAAGAACTGCTTAAATACGCGCTGATTGCCGCAGTCATGTTATTTGTGATATTCCGCGTTATCAAACCGGCATTGCTTACTTTGCTCACCCTGCAAAGCAACACCGGCGGCTTTACTGCCGCCCGGGGGAACGAGGCTATTCCCGAAGCGGAATATACGCCCTCCCACCCGTCCTACGAGCAAAGCCTGCAAACAGCCCGGCAAATTGCCCAACAGGAACCTAAAATTGTCGCCAGCGTGATTAAAGAATGGGTAAGCCGTGGTTGACGGGGTCGAGAAAAGCGCGATCTTCCTGATGACGCTCGGCGAAAATGATGCCGCCTCGGTACTGAAACACCTTGAACCCAAGGAAGTGCAAAAGATCAGCGCCGCCATGATGAAATTGAGAAACCTCAACCGCGAAGATATTTCGGAAGTATTCCGCGATTTCATCATTTCCGCATCAGGCAAGACCACCATCGGTATGGATTCCAGCGACTACATCCGCAGTATGCTCACCAAGGCGCTGGGGGACGACAAGGCCAAGGGCTTGCTGGATCGCATCATGCACAACAGCGATACCAGCGGCATCGAGAGCCTGAAATGGATGGATCCCGGCGCGGTGGCCGAAATGATCGGCAATGAGCACCCGCAGATCATCGCGACCATTCTGGTTCACCTGGAGCCGGATCAGGCGGCCGATATACTGAAAATGCTTACCGACCGCACCCGCAATGATGTGCTGCTGCGCATTTCCACGCTGGACGGCGTACAGCCTGTTGCATTGCGCGAACTCAATGACGTGCTGAGCAAGCTCATGGTTGGCGGCGGCACCGGAAAAAAAAACCTGCAAGGCGGCGTAACCACTGCCGCAGAAATTCTCAATTTCATGGGCGGCACGCTGGAAGCGGAAATGATGGAAAATGTACGCAGCTACGACCCCGAGCTGGCACAAAAAATTGAAGATAAAATGTTCGTTTTCGAAAACTTGCTGGATATCGACGATCGCGGCATCCAGCTCGTGCTTCGCGAAGTCCAGTCCGAGTCGCTGATTATCGCGCTCAAAGGAACCAGCGAAGAATTGCGCGAAAAGATTTTCAAGAACATGTCGAAACGCGCTTCCGAAATGATGCGCGAAGACCTGGAGGCCAAGGGACCGGTAAGGCTCAGCGAGGTCGAAGCCAATCAAAAGGAAATCCTCAAAATTGTGAGGCGCCTGGCCGATGAAGGCCAGATTGCTTTAGGCAGCAAGGGTGAGGAAGATACTTATGTCTAGCGTAATCATCACCAAAGAGCAGTTGACGGCGTTTGAACGCTGGGAGCTGGCCTCGTTCGATGCGCACCCCGGCAGCAAGCGCCATGGCAGCGCACTCGCCACCGTCTCGGAACTGGAGAACATCCGCCAGCAAGCGCATGATGAAGGCTATGCACAAGGCCGTGACGCGGGTTATGCCGCCGGCATCCAGCAAGCGCGCACCGAGGCGGCGCAAGTCCACACGCTGCTGCAAAACCTGCAGGACGCGCTCAATCAAATGGACGGGCAACTGGCGCAATCATTGCTTGACTTGTCGCTGGAAATTGCCCGCAAGATGACCGGCGAAATTCTGCGGGTAAAACCGGAAGTCATCCTTAAAATCGTCAGCGATGCAATCAGCGGCCTGCCGCATTTCAACCAGAATGCCCACTTGACCCTGCATCCGGACGATGCCGATCTGGTGCGCAAGCAAATGGGCGAGCAGTTGTCGCACGCCGGATGGAAGATATTTACCGATGCGCAAATCAAACGCGGCGGGTGCCGCGTGGAAACCGCGCACAGCCAGGTGGATGCCGCCACGGAAGCGCGCTGGAAGCGCATTGTCGAATCGATAGGGCAGGATAAATCATGGCTGGCGTGAACCCTCACGGCGTCAGGTGGCAAGACTTTCTCAATGAAGGCCGCGAATATGTGGCGGAATGCGACCCGATGCCGCCGAGCGGCCACCTGACCAAAGTGACCGGCCTGGTGATGGAGGCGGTTGGCCTGAAAATGCCGGTCGGCAGCACTTGCGCGATTCACTTGCCGAACGGTATCGCCGAAGTGGAGGTGGTCGGTTTTTCCGGCGAAAAACTGTTCCTGATGCCGGAAAACGATGTGTATGGTTTGGTGCCGGGCGCGCGCGTGATGCCGATTGAACCGGCGCATGTGCTGACGCTGGGCGGCAAACGCAAGCCGGCGCGGCGCATTGCCGACCGCGCCAAACATCTGCCGGTCGGCAATATGTTGCTGGGCCGCGTACTGGATGGTGCCGGCAAACCGCTCGACCAACTGGGGCCGCTGCTGGACACGGAATCTGCGCCGCTGCAAAGCCGCCCTTTCAACCCGCTGGAACGCGCTTCGATTGATACGGCCCTGGATGTCGGGGTGCGCGCCATCAACAGCATGTTGACCGTAGGCCGCGGCCAGCGCATGGGGCTGTTTGCCGGCAGCGGCGTCGGCAAGAGCGTGCTGCTCGGCATGATGGCGCGCTACACCAGCGCGGACATCACGGTGGTCGGATTGATCGGCGAGCGCGGCCGCGAAGTCAAGGAATTCATCAACGATATTCTCGGCAAGCAAGGCATGGCGCGCTCGGTAGTCGTCGCCACGCCGGCGGACACTTCGCCGCTGATGCGCCTGCAGGGTGCTGCTTATGCCACCGCCATCGCCGAATATTTTCGCGACCAGGGCAAAAATGTTCTGCTGATCATGGACTCGCTGACCCGTTTCGCCATGGCGCAGCGCGAAATTGCGCTGGCGGTCGGCGAACCTCCCGCCACCAAAGGCTATCCGCCCTCCGTTTTCGCCAAACTGCCGCAACTGGTGGAACGCGCCGGCAACGGCCTGGAAGGCAGCGGCTCGATCACCGCCTTCTACACCGTGCTGACCGAAGGCGACGACCAGCAGGACCCGATTGCCGAAAGCGCGCGCGCCATCCTCGACGGCCATATTGTGCTGTCGCGGCGGCTGGTGGAACAGGGGCATTATCCGGCGATCGACATCGAGGCTTCGATCAGCCGCGTGATGTCGCGTTTGGCGTCACCGGAACACTTGTCCATCGTGCAACGCTTCAAGCATATGTATGCCCATTACCAGCGCAACCGCGATTTGATCAGCGTCGGCGCCTATGTCCGGGGCAGCGACCCGTTGCTGGACGAGGCAATCGCGCTCTATCCGAGGATGGAACAATTCCTGAAACAGGATATGTTCCAGCGCGAACCTTATGCGTCGAGCATTGCCCAGTTGACGGCATTATTCGAACCGGCACGTTAACGGGCCTTATTTATGTCCAAACCATTCTCCCTGCAACCCCTGATGAAGCTGGCGCAACACCGGAACGATTCGGCAACGCGCAGGCTCGGCCAGTTGAACAAACAGCAGCAAGGCGCGCAGCAGAATCTCGACACCCTGCTGGAGTACCGCAAGGACTATCAAGCCCGTTTGCAGGAAGCGGCGCGGAACGGGATGAGTCCGGCCGACTTGCGCAATTTTCAACAATTCATCAACAAACTCGATGAGGCAATCGGTCAGCAACTCAAACTGGTCGAGCAAAGCAAGGCATCGACCCAGGCCGGGCGCAACGAATTTGACGCAACACGCTGCAAACTGAAATCGTTCGACACGCTGCAACAGCGCCATATCGAAGAACAAAAGAAGATTGCCGAAAGATCCGAACAAAAAGCGCTGGATGAACATACCGGCAGAGTTGCCGCATACAAGATGAACAATATCGAAGAATAGGAAGTAGGGAAACCACTTCCTGCTCACCAGACATAGGAGAACTGCCATGACCAACCTACCGATCAGCAGCAACAAACCTCAACCATCCGGTAACGCCGCAAACGCGCTGCCGGCAAACATCGC
The DNA here is from genome assembly GCA_964349865.1 of uncultured Gallionella sp. Lineage (GTDB taxonomy): Bacteria > Pseudomonadota > Gammaproteobacteria > Burkholderiales > Gallionellaceae > Gallionella. The sequence goes on from CAYGIF010000010.1 coordinate 29,471, forward strand.
GGCGGATGCCTTGGCGATGGGCGCGCGGCCTGCCGAGCCTTTCGCATTTTTACTGGCGCGGCAAATCGGCGAGACCAATTTATCCATCCCGGATACAGCGCAAACCGTCATCGTTATTGATGGCAATGCAGCGGACGGCAGCGCAGGCCCGATCATGAAGGACGCGCAAGACCTAGCAGCTGCTGCCGCCAATATCCCAGGCGATCCGGCAACCACACTGGCCGCGCTATTGCTGCAACTCCCCGCCCCGGAAGACATGGGGCAGAAGATCGAGGACAAGCAGGCAATACAGCCCCTTGCCCTTAACCCTTACCAGAGAACAGACGGCCAGCAGGCAACTCAGCGCCTTGCCCCCGATTTCCCCCGGGAGGCCGGACACAAAAGACCTGTGGCAGGTTCGGAAGACCGTCAAATAATTCAGTTCGCGGCTGTCGACCATCTGCCATCGGAAGCGGTTAAACGCGCGGAGTTGCTATCCGGCCTGACCCAGCCAGCTCCAAATACTGCCCAGGCCATTGCCTCGCCGGCGATATCCGTCGCCATGCCGGGCATGTTAACCAATAACATGCCCGCCGGCGCCCCGCCAACCATTGCAACCCCGCTGGGCAATCATGGCTGGGCGGATGAGTTCTCGCAAAAGATCATCTGGATAAGCACACAGCAAAATCATGTTGCCGAACTGCACTTGAACCCGCCGAATCTGGGGCCGTTGGATGTGGTGCTGAGAATCTCCGACAATCAGGCCACCGCCCTGTTCACGTCGCCACATGGCGCAGTGCGCGATGCGGTGGAAAACGCTCTGCCTAAACTTCGCGAAATATTGGCCGATAATGGCATCATGTTGGGGAATACTACGGTCAGCGACCAACCCCCGCGAGATCGCAGTACAGATGGGTTCATGCACCAAGGTTCCGGTACGGCGGCGCAGCATGAAGATTTTGGCATTGCATCCGGATCGGCCGAATTACTGCCGACAGCCGCGCCGGTGCGCCGCCACAACGGAATGGTGGATACTTTCGCCTGAACACTGGCAATGGCTTAAGTTAATGGGAAATTCCAGCGCTAATCGGGTTATCATTAGCGCTGGAATTTTCGACCACCAATAAGGAACCAAATATGGCAAGAGCCGCAAAACCCGCAGCGCAGGCAGCCGCAAAGCCAGCCGCCACACAGGCCACCGAAGCGGAAGAGGCTGATGCGCCGCCCAGGAAAAGTAAAAAAAAGCTCATCCTGTTCATCGCAGCCGTGGTACTGCTGATGGGCGGCGGAGCGGCGGCGTTCTTGTTGCTGAACCAGGCGCCTGCGCCAAAACATGGCGAAGCTCCAACCGCAGGGGCAGCGCGCCCGGAAGCGCGCCCGGAAGTGCCGCCGAAATTCGTTGATCTTGGCCAGTTTACCGCCAACCTGATGCATGAAGAGGGGGATCGCTATTTGCAAGTTTCGATTTCACTCAAGGTAACCAAACCGGAACTGGAAGAAAAAATCAAGGAAAGCAAACCGGAAATCCTGCACCGTGTGAACATGCTGCTACAAAGCAAACGCCCCTCCGAACTCGCCACTTTTGATGGCAAGGAAAAGCTTGCCCAGCAAATCAAGGCGCAAGTGGAATATGTGCTGGGTTTGCGCAAGATCGCTCCCGTCATCAGCGCCGAGCAGGGCGCTGCACCAATTGAGCCCAGCGCCGGCAAAAGCGGCATAACCGACGTGCTGTTTACTTCATTCATTATCCAGTAGCAAAAAATGAGCGAATTTCTCTCACAAGACGAGGTTGATTCCCTGCTCAAGGGAGTGACCGGCGAAACGGATGATGATCTCGATCATCAGGAAGTCGCTGCCGGAGAGGTTCGCTCATATAACCTGGCATCACAGGAACGCATCGTGCGTGGGCGTATGCCCACGATGGAAATCATCAACGAGCGTTTTGCGCGGTTGTTTCGCATCGGGCTGTTCAATTTCATTCGCCGCACCCCGGAGATTTCGGTCGGGCCGGTGCGGGTATTGAAATTTGGCGAGTTCATCCGCAACCTGCATGTGCCGACCAACCTGAACATCATTCAAGCCAAACCGCTGCGCGGCAACGGTTTGTTCATCTTCGACCCCAACCTGGCCTTTCTGGTAGTGGACAACATGTTCGGCGGCGATGGGCGTTTTCATACCCGTGTGGAGGGACGCGAATTTACCCAAACCGAGCAGCGCATCATTCAAAAACTGCTTGAGGTGGTATTTGCAACCTATGGCAAATCCTGGGAATCCGTCCACCCGCTGGAATTCGAGTTCGTGCGTTCGGAAATGAACCCGCAGTTCGCCAACATTGCCACACCCAACGAGGTGGTCATCGTTACCACCTTCGACATCGAGATGGGCGGCAATGGCGGCGCATTCCACGTTTGCATGCCCTATTCCATGCTCGAACCGGTCAAGGATTTGCTCTATAGCACCATGCAAGGCGAACATCTGGCCGTCGACAAGCGGTGGCTGCAACTGCTTTCCAAGCAGGTGCAATCTGCCAATATCGAATTGGTCGCCACGCTCGGCCAAGCCGATATAACGTTCGAACAAGTGTTAAAAATGCGTAGCGGCGATATCATCCCGCTGGAGGTCGGCGAAAGCATCATCGCTTCGGTAGACAGCGTGCCGGTGATGGAATGCAAATATGGCGCTTTCAACAATCAATACGCATTGAAGGTTGAAAAAATGCTCTCAACTAGCGAGCATGGCGAATAGCCGCCCCTGATTATGAAACTCGCCATGTCCGTTTTCCCCCCACCCCATCCC
>CAYGIF010000011.1:0-31439 GCA_964349865.1 uncultured Gallionella sp.
CTGCTCGCCGATCCGAAGGAACTGGCCGAGCACCTGATGCTGATCGACCTCGGGCGCAACGACATCGGGCGCGTCGCGCAGAACGGCACGGTGAGGCTCACCGAAAAAATGATCATCGAACGCTACTCGCATGTGATGCACATCGTCTCCAACGTCGAGGCCGCGCTCAAGCCCGGCCTGAATGCAATGGACGTGCTCAAGGCCACCTTCCCCGCCGGCACGGTCAGCGGCGCGGCCAAGGTGCGCGCGATGGAAATCATCGACGAGCTGGAGCCGACCAAGCGCGGCATCTACGCGGGTGCAGTCGGCTACCTCGGCTTCAACGGCGACATGGATCTCGCCATCGCGCTGCGCACCGCCGTGGTGAAGGACGGCATGCTGTACGTGCAGGCGGGCGCGGGCATCGTCGCCGACTCGGTGCCGGACAACGAATGGATAGAGACGCAGAACAAGGCGCGCGCCGTGCTGCGCGCCGCGGAGATGGTGCTCGCAGGACTTGATTCGTAGCCATGATTCGGCTCACCGAAGTCAAACTGCCACTCGACCACCCCGAGGATGGAATCAAGAACGCCATCGTCCAGCGGCTGGACATTCCCGCAGACGACCTGCTGAACTACCGCATCTTCCGGCGCGGCGTGGATGCGCGCCAGAAAGGCAACATCCGCTTCACCTACACGCTCGATGTGGCAGTGCGCGACGAGGCGGAAGTTCTTGCGCGCCTCGGCAGCGACCCTCATGTCAAACCCTCGCCGGACACCCGCTACCGCTTCGTCGCACAGGCTCCGCAGAACCTGTCCTCAAGACCGGTGGTGATCGGCATGGGACCCGCCGGCTTGTTCGCCGGTCTGATCCTCGCGCAGATGGGCTTCCGTCCGCTGATCCTGGAGCGCGGCAAGGCGGTGCGCGAAAGAACCAAAGACACCTTCGGCCTGTGGCGGCAGGGCGTGCTCAACCCGGAATCGAACGTGCAATTCGGCGAAGGCGGCGCGGGCACATTCTCCGACGGAAAGCTGCATAGCCAGATCAAAGACCCCAAACATCTGGGCAGAAAAGTGCTGGAGGAATTCGTCAAGGCGGGCGCGCCGGAAGAAATCCTGTACGAAAGCCATCCGCACATCGGCACCTTCCGGCTGGTGGGCATGGTGGAAAAGATGCGCGAGACCATCATCGCGCTGGGCGGCGAAATCCGCTTCGAGAGCCGCGTGGACGACATCGAAATCGCGGACGTAACCAATGGCATCAGACACGTTCGCGGCGTGATGCTCAGCGACGGCGAACGCATCGCCACGAACCATCTGGTGCTGGCGGTCGGCCACAGCGCGCGCGACACCTTCGAGATGATCCACAAACGCGGCGTGTATATCGAGGCCAAACCGTTCTCGATCGGCTTGCGCATCGAGCATCCGCAGTCGCTGATCGATCATGCGCGCTACGGCAAGAACGCGGGCAACCCGCTGCTCGGCGCTGCGGACTACAAGCTGGTGCACCACGCGAGCAACGGGCGCTCGGTGTACAGCTTCTGCATGTGCCCCGGCGGCACGGTGGTCGCCGCCGCCTCGGAACCGGGGCGGGTGGTCACCAACGGCATGAGCCAGTATTCGCGCAACGAGCGTAACGCCAACAGCGGCATCGTGGTCGGCGTCACGCCCGAGCAGGACTATCCGGGCGACCCGCTGGCGGGTATCGAATTCCAGCGCCGCTGGGAGTCGCGCGCGTATGAACTGGGCGGCGGAAATTACTGCGCGCCCGGACAACTGGTCGCCGACTTCCTGGCGGGCAGGCCTTCACGCAACTTTGGCGCGGTACAGCCGTCTTATACGCCGGGCGTGCATCTATGCGACATGAGCAGCGCCTTGCCGGACTATGCGATCGCCGCGATCCGCGAGGCATTGCCCGCCTTCGCGAAGCAGATCAAGGGATTCGATATGGCTGATGCGGTGCTGACCGGCGTGGAAACGCGCACCTCGTCGCCGATCCGCATCAAGCGCAATGACGATGGCTTGCAAAGCATCAATACCCGGGGTTTGTATCCGGCCGGCGAAGGCGCGGGTTATGCGGGCGGCATCCTATCCGCCGCCGTGGACGGCATCCGGGTTGCCGAAGCGGTGGCGTTGAGTATGATGCGCATAAACGACGAATAGATTGGAACAGACATGCTTTTGATGATCGACAACCACTACTGGCATTTGCCCGCTTTCGTCGCCATTCGCAATCTACCCTACAAGCCGCTCTGTATATAGGTTTTCACTTCGTGATTATTCACAATTATTCGGTGACAGCCTGAAAAAAACCGGATAAGATACCGGACAAGATTTCGAGTTGTCCGGTATGCCATCTCTCACAGACACCAAAGTCAGAACAGCCAAACCTACCGAGAAGCCTTACGTGCTCCAGGATGGCAGCGGCCTCTATCTTGAGGTGCGTCCGACCGGTGCAAAATTCTGGCGCTACCGTTACTGGCTGACACCTGAAAAGGATGGTCGCTACACCATCGGCGAATACCCATCCGTCTCCCTGTCCGAAGCCCGACGCGAACGTGAGCGTGTGCGTGAACTCGTCAAGCAAGGCATCCATCCCACCCAGGAAAAGCAGACCGAGAAACTGCGCCAGTCGCACGAACGTGCCAACACATTTGAAGCTATCGCACGGGAGTGGCTGGAGCGGAAGAAAGGCAAGTGGTCTGCCTACTCACACAAACAGGCAACCAATTGCATCGAGCAAAACGCCTTCCCGAAAATCGGCAAGCTGCCCATCCGCAAGGTAACGGCTGCGCATCTGCTTAACATCCTGCAGGCCATGGAAGAGCGCGGCGCAGAAACTTATGCGATGCAACTGCGCCAGTGGTGCTCTGCAATTTTCCGCCACGCGGTGGTTACCCTGCGCGCCGAAGGTGATCCTGCGGCTGCGCTCAAGGGAGCGCTGTCGCGCCCGCAGATCAACCACAGCAAGCCGATGTCTGCCGAGCATATCGGCGACTTCAAAGCGAAGCTGACGAAGTATGGCGGCAATCGGACTACCGTCATCGCCATGAAGCTGATGCTCTACACCTTCGTGCGTACAGCCGAATTACGCAAGGCACCCTGGACCGAGTTCGACCTCAATGCCGCCGAATGGAAAATTCAGCCGGGCCGGATGAAAATGAAGCGTGTGCATGTAGTGCCGCTGCCACGTCAGGCAGTGGAGCTGCTACAAGAATTGCGGAAGATCACCGGCGCTGGCAACTGGCTGTTCCCGAATTTCCGCCGCCCGGATGATGTAATGAGCGCGACCACGATCAATCGCGCGCTCGAACACATGGGCTATCCATCCGGCCAATGGACAGGGCACGATTTCCGGGCGACGGCCTCGACGCGGCTACACGAAATGGGATTCCACTCCGAGTGGATCGAGCGCCAGCTTGCCCACGTCGAAGGCAACAAAACCAAGGCCGCCTACAACCATGCCGAATACCTGCAAGAGCGCCGGAATATGATGCAAGCTTGGGCGGACTGGATTGATAACATTTCAGAAGAGATCACCGTCAACACGCAGCTTGCGCGCGAGGCGATAAACTTGCCGACTCCGGACGACTTGCCAATATCTGCTGGCTTATCCAATCCTGCACCTCGGACTCGACCCATCCGGATAAGCGCCCGAGCTTGATCTGCTTCGGGAATTCACCCTTCTTGATTTTGTCGTAAATCGCCGTCGTACCAAGACCTACCATGGCCTTGACTTGCGGAAGGCGTATCAACCGCTGGCTCATAAATCACCTCTCATCCAATTCGACATATTCACTCCGCCAATAACATTGATTCCGTGAGTCGAATTGAATATCACCACGTCAGGATTGCGTCGCTGAAATGCGTCCTGCTGGGCCACATTTCGGATGCTATCAAATGCTGGCGGAAGTTAGCGTCACGGGCTGGACGCCAACCGCCATGCAAAATCCAACTCGAAAAAATAATAATTTCAGGCCGCAGCACCTCAAAGCCTGGATGCGTGGCAATCAGCTCCCCCTGTGGCCGGAAGAAATCCGCTGCGCGCCGAACGAGTTTTTACGCAGCGCGCTGTTCAATGCGCGCAACCGCAACCAGAAACGACGATATTTGCGGCAGGAAACATTGGCGATCATCGGCAAGGGGCGCATCACCTACACCGGCGAGGAACTGCGGCAGGACGATGCCACGGTCTGGCTGCAACTGATCCAGATGGCCAGCGATACCACGTTGGGCGCGGTCGTGGAATTTACACCATACAGTTTCTGCAAGGCCGTCGGCTGGACACCTTCCGGCGAAACCTACGCCCACCTGCGCAAATGCCTCACGCGCTTGCAGGCCACCGCTCTCGCCTTCTATGCCGAGCGCACCAAGCACACCATCTCGCTCTCCATGATCCCGGCCTTTTGTTGGCGGGACGAGAGCACCGGCAAGCCGCTGCCGCGCTACCAGGTCAAGCTCGCGCCGGAGCTGGCGGCGCTGTTTCACGGACAGCATTACACCTACCTTCACTGGGCGCAACGCCGGCAGTTGCCGGAAGGGCTGGCCACCTGGCTACACGGCTACCTGGCCAGCCACAAGCAACCGCACCCGCTTGCCCTCGAAGAAATCCGGCGTGCTGCCGATCTCACCATCAGCCGCCCCGACAATCTCCGCAAAGTAGTTGTCTATGCCTTGAATGCGCTGCTGGAAGCAGGATTCCTCGTTTCATGGCAGATCAACGGCAATCGCGTTGCCGTCGTCCGGCGCTGACTATTGATCCGGCACGGTAAATTATTTACTCCGTTCGGGCTGAGCCTGTCGAAGCCTGCCCGGCGTCTTCTGGCCGTATCAATATTGTCGGATGAGTAGGAAAACTATTGGCGATTGAGTAGGGCGGTGCCGAAAACCATCCAATCCCGACTCGAAATCTCCACCGAAACCCTGCCGCACTATAGGCGTTTGAGTAGGAAGCTATTGGCGATTGAATAGGGAAACGCGACTCATGACTTGGCGTATGAGTAGGAATAATGGGGTTCTGCGCAACTCGATTTGGCGTTTGAGTAGTGGGCAATTTTTACGAAACCAAGGCGCAGCAAGGCTTTTATGGAGAGGGTGGCAGGTAACCTATAACCTATTTTATAACCAGCCGGAGCGATTCGCTGCCAGGATGTGGACGCCTCTCGCCAGAATACATCAAGCCAGTTTTCCTCCATGCTGGAATACCACTGGAAGGTAAATTCGTTGCTCGTAAATGGCAGCCAACCAAGCGCGCGCGCCATTGCCGTTGCAACTTCTCCAACGCTCGTTTAGAGTGCATCCCACTTGCGCAACCGCCGCAACAAAACCGTGCTGCAATGTACGGCACGGATACGGCGGATAATCAGAACAGGAGGCTGGCGCGAGTTCCCGCACCAGCAAGAACGATTAATCAGCAAGTTTGTTATTTAAAGGGAATAACATGACTGCAAGCTTCTCTGTTTTTTCTTCGCATCGCTCTGGCGAACCGCGAACCGTTCCCAATTATTTCTCATGCATGAATGCAAGCCCCACCCCTGCACCATTTTTCAGTGCCATCTGAGAAGGCGTATATGCCATGACGAAAAATCAAAATGAATCAGCGACACAGTCCGAGGTGCCAGTGGTAACAACTCCTTTGTCAACCTATAGCGCTGCTGGGCCAATGCTAGGTTACCTGTACCAAGTGCGTGTTGCATTGCTATGGGCAGCCAGGCAAAGCAAACTCGGCGATTTCTCATTGAGTGTTGAGACGTTGGATGACGTGAGTTTTACCAATGATGCAGATGCAACGGTAGTCCTGCAAACCAAGCATTCGATCAATGCACAAGCTACGCTGACCGACCTGAGTCTAGAGCTCTGGAAAACGCTGCGGGTTTGGATGGACGGATGGGTCAGCGGTGAGGTGCCTCAAGACGCGGCACGTTTTTTAATCTCTACGGCAGCAATATCACCCGGTACAGCCTGCGCTGCATTGGTGGCGAATGCGAGTGAGCGCGACATTGAGAAAGCGGCAAATTTACTGAAGCATGCCGCCACAACATCGACCAACACCACGCTCAAAAGTACGTTCGCTGCATTTCTTGCGCTCCCATCAGACAGCCAGCAGAGCTTGCTAAACACGATCTATGTTGTGGGGGATGAGCCGAACGCTGTGGACATTGGGACGTATCTCAAGGAGGCACTCTACTTTGTTTCTATTCAGCACTCAGATATTGCAATGCAAATGTTGGAGGGCTGGTGGCTCAATCGCGTCGTTCATGAGTTATTGAACGATGGGCATGGGATATCAAGGCTTGAGTTTGAAAGTCAGATCTCAGAAATTCAAGAATCACTAAAGCGTGATTCCCTACCCATTGACGGCGAAATTGATAGCCTGATGGTCGCATTGTCCGAGTTGCCGGAATACGCCAATCGCCCATTTTACAAGCAGGTTGAGTTAGTGGGGGCGGGTTCCCGGAGAATTCGCAATGCCATTACAAGTTATTTGCAGGCTTTTCGTCAGCGGTCAACGTGGATGCGTGATGACTTGTTATTTGAAGCTGATCTGCGCAGCTATGACCAACGATTGGTGGAAGAGTGGGCGCTACTTCGCGACCAAATATGCGATGAATTGGGAGAAGAACCAGGCGAAGCTGAACTTGCCAAGGCAGGAAGGGCAATTCTCAAGTGGGCCGAAGACGCACCGCTGCCGATTCGGTCGGGAGTTACGGCACCCTGGGTTTGTCGGGGTTCATTTCACATGCTGGCGGAAAACCTGAAAGTAGGTTGACATCCTGACTTCGAGGCCAGATTAGAAGCTGCATTTGCAACCGTGGCAACCAACAACTCGGCTGTGCAGGGGGCCGCATGAGCGCATGGCACGACCGAACCATTGAAGAGCGCAATTTACTCAACCCCGCTTTCTGCGCTGTTGTTTTGTGGTCTCTTGCTAAGGGCTACCGTACTGAGGCCGATGCGCTGGATGAGCCGCAAAGTCAATTGCCATTGGCCTTGGCCTTCGTTGGGTCAAGCTTTGTGTTACGCGGACAAACAAGACGAAAGCTCCCTACCACGATTAGGACTTCGCTCCCAAGTTGGGTATATGACCATCCGCTAGATCGCTCCGCTGTAGCTAAAGGGGTCGAGGTCTTACGTCCATATGTGCGCGAAGCGATTATGTTCGGGACGCAAAGCGGGCTGCTCGGCCTAATAGGTGCGAAAGTGACTGACGATACCACCGCGCAAAGGCGCATCAATAAGTACCTTCGACAGTCAACGCCGGAAGTGCAAGAGTGCGCAAGTCGCGCAGAATTTGTGGGGCGATGGTTGATGAAAAGCGGGACACCATCAACCGTATTGTCCTTACTGGGGATGCAAGCATGATTCAAATACGCACGATTGCGTTGTACAGCCATGATGGGCGACTCCGTGTGATTCCGCTCGAGCTCGGAAAAGTGAACATCATCACAGGGCAATCCAAAGCAGGTAAGACAGCAGTCACCGATATTATTGACTACTGTTTTGGATCAAAGACGTGTCATGTTCCTGAAGGCATTGTGCGGCGCAATGTATCGTGGTTCGGGTTAACGCTTCAAACAGCGAAAGGCCAAGCATTTGTCGCGCGGCAAGTTCCTGAGGGTGATGCTAAATCGAGTGAAACCATCTACGTTCAAACTGCCATCGAGGTTGAGATACCCAAGTTTGAGCAGTTGCGCCAGATTACCAATCTGGATGGGCTGAGGCAGCTATTGGGGTCGTGGTCTGGAATTTCAGACTACCTGCATGAGCCACCTGCGGGGCAAACAAGAGATGCGCTGAGTCCCAATATTCGTCATGCAGTTGCGCTTTGTTTGCAAACACAAGGGGAGATCGCGCAACGCGAACATTTGTTCCATGACGCAAGCGACAACTTCTTCAGGCAAGCCCTAAAGGACACATTGCCCTACTTCTTGGGCGCTGTCCCCGAAGAGTATGTGGCGCAGCGGCAAGAACTGAAGCGCGTTCGCGGAGAGATTCGACAAATTGAACGCCGACTTGCAGAAGCCGCCGCGATCAGGGGGAATGGTGTTGGTCGCGCTGATACACTGCTATCGGAAGCCAAAGCTGCGGGATTAGCTGATTTGGCCGACGATGCGCCGTGGGAGCAAAAGATCGAGGTACTCCAGGCAATTCAGTCTTCGCCTATCCCAGCTAACCCTTCAGCCACAACAGAGGACGGCGAATACAACCGGCTTACTACCGAGCGAAACGAATTAGTCAAAGAGCAGCGCTCACTTGTATCGACCCTTGAACGGGCACGGCTGTTTGAAGGAAGCTCGAAGGGGTTCACCGCTGAAGCGATGGAACATGCAGCGAGACTTGGCGCGGTATCGGTCTTTGAGCGCGATGCTCACGCACAATCGTGTCCACTTTGTCAGCAGACGATTCCTGGCGATTCTGCTGCACCCACTGTGGGCGACTTGAGAGAGGCGCAAGCATACATAGGTGAGCGGTCTGGAGCTGTTGACTCAGCCACGCCACGTATCGAATTTGCGATGCATGAGATTGAAGAAAAGCTCGCTGGCATCGAGCAACTGCTATCGGCAAATAGGGAACGCTTGAGTGCAATAAAAAAATCGAGTCAACGACTGCAACTTGCAGCAGACACTGACTCGCGCCGTGCGTTGGTTCTGGGGCGAATAAGTCTATACGTGGAGAGCATTCCCAAAGTTCCGAATATTGCAGATCAAGAGCAGCAGTTGATCGCCCTGAAGCGTGACGAAGAACGGCTAGCTGCTGCACTCAGCACAGATGCGATTCAACAACAATTGGACTCGCGCCTGTCGAATGTGGCGCGTTATCTGTCTGAATATGCCAAGAAGATTGATCTGGAATACTCGGATAGTCCATTGCGACTTGACATGAAGAGCTTAACGGTCGTTGCGGACACGCTAGAGCGGGGCGTTCCGATGAGCCAAATGGGCAGCGGTGAGAACCATGTGGGTTATCACATCGTGGCGCATCTGGCGCTGCACACATGGTTCACAAAACGAAACCGACCCGTACCCCGATTCTTGATATTCGACCAACTGTCTCAAGCTCACTTTCCGCCAGATGCTGAACAACCTACCGAACCACAACGGTCAGACACTGATGCTGACCATGTGGCAGTCAAACGCCTCTTTGATTTAATTTTTGACGTGATGGAATCATTGGGCGGTGAGTTCCAGGTCATTATTACAGATCACCCCGACTTCAATGATGATCTGCGATTCCAATCTAGCGTCCGCGAGAGATGGCGTGGTGGTTTGAAGCTGGTTCCATCGGATTGGCCGACGGCTAGAAGTTGAAACCCAGTGAGATTAAAGGCAGCCTACGAAGGCAGAAGGTCAAGTAGATTGGTGGCAAGCACGCTAACAGCAAAAAGGTACGGAAGATTTCAGGGGCGCTTTCTTATATCGTTGAACGAGGCATCGGCGGCTCCTCCGTCCGCCTCAACCATCCCCATAACACCTTGATCGCCAACCAGTAAGCATAAGCCGTCGCCGGTGCCATATCCCGGTGCGCCTTCCAGAATGCGATCACCTGCCGCTTGCCGATTTGCTCGATGCCGGTCAGCCGGAATTCCGCCTGCATCCAACTGACCATAATCACCAGCCGATCCACCTGCTGCCGCCGGTTGGTTTTTCCGCCATGGGCGACATACACATGCGCCCGGCGGCGTATCTGGTCAGCCAAGGTAGGCATTGGTTACCTCGATGCGGCTGTGGCCCAGCTCCTGCGCGATCTGCGCGCGGACTTTATGATCCAGCTCCTTTGCCTCGGCCTCGGAAATTTTCAGCTGGAGCGCCAGCCATTCGATGTGCGGCTGTCCATGCGGTACTCCGGCCATGACCGGGCATTCCGCACCCAGCACGCGCTTGTAGCGCAGGTAGGCGTAGGTATGCCGCTGCCGGTGAAAGCGGATGCCGTTCCCGTTGGCAATGCGGTAGCACTGGCGGCGGAATTCCGCGTAGGTCATTTCTTCCGGGATGAGGGAGCGTCCGCCGCGCTGGTAGCGTTGCGCCGCATGCAGAGTTTCAAACTGTGCGCTCATGCACATCGGTACTTCGCGCGTGCGCCCGCCCTTGGTTCCATTGACGATGGGTAGCACATTTGCCTTGATGGCGTCATCCACGACGCGCGCATCGAACTTGGCCGATTCCTCGAAACGCATGCCGAACGCCCGTTGCAGCCGGATCATGATTTTGGCCGAGGCATCGAAACAGCCCAGCCAGTTGAAATGATCCGTGGTGGTGACGAACTGTCTGTCCAGGGCGATGCCGTTGCGCAGCGGAATTCCACAGTCACGAGTGGGCGATACGGCCACATGCCGGTCGCCGCGCGCAATTTCCAATACCCGGTTGACCGCGCTCACATAGTTCTGCGCGGTGGCGGCTTCCAGATCATCTTCGTCCACCCGGTCAGCCAGCCATGAGCCGTATTCGATGACCACATCCGGCGAAACCATTTCCATGCGCCCGATGGCGTGATGCTCGCGGACGTAGTCCACGAAGAGGTTCCAGCGGTCGGACATGGTGTCTATGCTGGCGAACGAGCGCATGCCTTCTTCGAGGGCAATGCGGCCTGCGGTTTTCATGTCGCGCGCGCCGAGATCAAAGTTGCGGGTTCCCATAAAATATCTCCTTGTTGGTTTTGTGTGGTGGTTCGACAGGCTCACCACGAACGGTTAAATGAACTGCACTGGGTAAAGTTGAAATGCAAACAGCCATAACGACTGCCATAAGAAAATCCTCGGCCCACCGGAAAGACCGAAATCGAGTGGTGAGTGTTGGTTCACGCGCTGCGGGCGCGGATGCCGTGCAGGCAGGCCATGGGAGGGCGCAGGCCATAGAGTAGCCAGCGTATTCATCATCCAACGTCGTCGTCCTACGGGCTGCCAGTCGGGGCAGGCCAACTCACCAAATGTGAGTCAGCCGCAGGTCCATCCACGGGCGACAACGGGATCATTTTTACTGGTGTCACGCGATTTCACGCGCCACCGGCATGTCAGAAACCCTTTCCAGGCTTGGCTTCCGGCTCTTCTTCATATGCCCGTCTCTGTTCAGAGGGGCGGTACCATTGAATGCTGTTTATTTAATTTCCCCAGCTAGGAGGCCACGTCGAGGCTGTGGTGGGCACTAATATAGTCGGGATGGTAGGCGTGGGGCGAGTGATGTTGACGCTGAAATGTGACCAAAAAAGACGTATTTTGGAATTACAAAGCGGCCATCAAACAAATGTGGCAGGGAGGCACGCAAAACGGCGTGCCATTCGGGGAGGGAGAGGTTCAATTTTGAAATGCGGCGTCTCTGGCGTTATCGTGCCGGTGCTCAACTTTGAAATCGAGTTCTGCTCCACGCCCCTGCATCACTGGAAGCATCCAGCAGGGCATCCGTGAGATCCTGATTCAGCGGTTCACCTCCGCAGACATCGTTGGCACGCCATGTCAGGAGGCTTCATGGCAAGCAAGCGTTGTCCAATCTGCGGCAAACAGTTCGTGCCGCGCCCACAAGTTCAGCATCAACAAATTTGTTCATCGGCAGAATGCCAGCGCGAACGTAAACGGCGCTGGCAGCAGGCCAAACGTCAAACTGATCCTGCCTACAATATTGGTCAGAGAGAGCACGCCAAGAAATGGGCCGATCTGCACCCAAATTACTCGCGCAACTACCGAGCTAAAAATCCTGACTATGTCGAGCGCAATCGCACCCAGCAGAAAATTCGCAACACAAAGCGTCGGGATGCGCTGATTGCAAAGATGGACGTGTCAAGGCCTGAAAGCCTTGTGCCGTCTGGTATTTATCGGCTGACGCATGTTGACGCGTCAAAAATTGCAAAGATGGACTCGTGGATAGTGGAAATCAATTTAATTTCATGCGGTAGCGATCAGCCTGAGAGCAAAGTGGACTGATTGCAAAGAGTAGATGTTATAGACCGTGATGATTTCCGCTGCTAACGTCTTGCGCAAAATGCTCTCGACACGACTACATTGATGCCCCGCGCCATTCCTTTAATATACATGTGAGGTGCGATGACACATCCACATTCGTGAAGCCGGGAGCCGGGAATTTAATTCAAAGGGACGGCTCCGCAGCATGGATAAAGATGAAACAAATGACGGCGCGGCATCACAGGCATCCATATTTCGCGCTGCCGAATATGTGCGGATGTCCACCGAGCACCAGCAATATTCCACCGAGAATCAGGCCGACAAGATTCGTGAATATGCCGCCCGGCGCGGTATCGAAATCGTCAAGACCTACGCCGACGCGGGCAAGAGCGGACTGAGTATCGAAGGACGTGCCGCCTTGCAGCAGTTAATCAAGGACGTTGAGACAGGAGTTGCCGATTTCCAGATCATTCTGGTCTACGATGTCAGCCGCTGGGGGCGATTCCAGGATGCCGACGAAAGCGCCTACTACGAGTACATCTGCCGTCGCGCAGGCATTCAAGTCACCTACTGCGCCGAACAATTTGAAAACGACGGCTCGCCCGTCTCGACCATTGTCAAGGGCGTCAAACGGGCAATGGCCGGAGAGTACAGCCGGGAGTTGTCGGCGAAAGTCTTTGCTGGTCAGTGCCGACTGATTGAGCTTGGTTACCGCCAGGGTGGTCCTGCGGGCTACGGATTGCGACGCATCCTTATTGACCAGCACGGCTCGATCAAAAGCGAACTGACACGCGGCGAACACAAGTGCCTGCAAACGGATCGCGTCATTCTGATGCCCGGCCCCGAGGAGGAAGTCAGGATCGTCAATTTGATCTACCGCTGGTTTATTGACGAGGGGCTGGTTGAATCGGCCATCGCCGCCCGGTTGAACGACATGAATGTGCGCACCGACCTCGACCGGGAATGGACGCGCGCCACCGTCCACGAATTGCTGACCAACGAGAAATATATCGGCAACAACGTCTTCAACCGCACCTCATTCAAACTCAAAAAAATACATGTCGTAAACACCCCTGACATGTGGATCAAGAAGGAAGGCGCTTTCGAGCCAATCGTGCCGCCCGATGTGTTCTACACCGCTCAAGGCATTGTTCGCGCCCGGACACACCGCTACACCGATGAAAACCTGATCGAACGCTTGCGCCAACTCTATCAGAGCAAGGGCATTCTTTCCGGCCTGATTATCGATGAGACTGAAGGAATGCCATCGGCTGCCGTCTATTCCAACCGCTTTGGCAGCCTGATTCGCGCCTACCAGATGGTTGGTTTTACTCCAGATCGCGACTACCGCTATCTGGAGGTCAATCGTTTCTTGCGCCAACTACATCCGGAAATTGTCGCCCAAACCGAGACCCGGATTGCCGACATCGGCGGCACGGTCGTGCGCGATCCGGCCACAGACATCCTGCGCATTAATGGGGAATTCAGCGTCTCTTTGGTGCTTGCCCGTTGCAATACTCACGACAGTGGCAGTCACCGATGGAAGGTGAGGTTCGACACCAGCCTGTGCCCCGACATCACAGTCGCAGTGCGTCTCGACCATTCCAATCAAACGGCGCTGGATTATTACCTGCTGCCTCGGCTCGATTTTGGAATGCCGCGTATCAGTCTGGCCGAGCAAAACGCCATCGAATTTGAGAGCTACCGTTTTGATTTCCTCGATTACCTCTACAACATGGCAGCGCGCACACGACTACGGAGGGCAGCATGATAGACAAGCACTTAACCAGCGAGATAAGGATGATTCCGGTAGGTCAGATTGACGTACTCAACCCGCGAGAACGAAACGCCAAGGTGTTTGGCGAAATCGTTGGCAACATCAAGTCCATTGGCCTTAAGAAACCGATCTCGGTAACGCCGCGCGCTACTGATTCCGGGGAGCGGTTTCTTCTGGTTTGCGGTGAAGGCCGTTTGACGGCGTTTCGAACTCTTGGCGAAACCGAAATTCCAGCGTTGGTAATAGATGTCAGCGATGAAGACGCTTTTCTCATGAGCCTTGCGGAGAACATTGCTCGTCGCCAGAGCCGCCCGCTGGAAATTTTGGCTGGCATCGGGCAGCTTAAAAGCAAGGGCTACACCGCCAAAAACATCGCCGCCAAGACTGGCTTGACCATGCAATACGTGCAGGGCATTCTCACCCTCCTTGAGCAGGGCGAGGAACGGCTGCTGGTTGCCGTTGAGAAAGGCCACGTTCCGCTCAACGCAGCACTCACCATTGTCGGCGCGGGTGACGACGACAAGGCCTTGCAGTCCGCGCTGCAGGATGCCTACGAATCCGGCAAGCTGCGCGGCAAACAGTTGATGGAAGTACGGCGCATCATAGAGAAGCGACAGACTATGGGGCGATCTGTCTCAAAGGCGACCCCTTGCAAACGGGCAGAGACATCGACTTCAAGCTTGGTACGCACCTACCGGCGGGAAGTCGAGCGCCAGAAACTGATGGTCAAGAAGGCAGAGTTTGTCCAACAACGCCTTCTATTCGCCATCGGCGCGATGCGCCAATTACTGGAGGATGAGAATTTCGTGAATCTCCTGCGTGCCGAAGGTATGGATAACTTGCCAAAATATCTTGCCGACCGTGCTTGGAGTAGCGGGAGCCTGACATGAGCAAGGTGGAGCTGGGATTCATACCAGAGCCGCTGACTGTTGCTCTGGACAATCTCCTGCCATCACGGAAGACGCCTGCTGGCCTGATTACATCCCGCAAATATCGGCAGATACTCGCTTCCATTACAGAAATCGGTTTGATTGAGCCGCTTTCGGTAACACCGGCAAACGCCGGAACCGAACAACATCTGCTGCTTGATGGCCACATTCGCCTGATTGCGCTGCGCGAACTGGGCCATATCGAAGCGCCGTGCCTGATTGCCAAAGATGATGAAAGCTACACCTACAACACACGGATCAACCGGATATCGACGATCCAGGAGCATTACATGATTCGCCGCGCCATAGATCGCGGGGTCTCGCCCAGCCGATTGGCGATAACGCTTGGTATTGATATTAGCTCGATTCACAAGAAGGCTACGTTACTGGATGGGGTTTGCGAGGAAGTCATCGAATTACTCAAGGATCGTCAATTCACCACCAACGTCTCCCGAGTGTTGCGGCAGATGAAACCCCTTCGGCAGGTTGAATGTGTGGAACTCATGATTTCCGCAAACAACCTGACGACGAGCTATGCCGATGCGCTGCTGGCGGCCACCCCGGCGGAGATGCTGGTCGAAGGCAAGAAACCGAAAAAACGGGCCGGCGTCACCCAGGAGCAGATGTCACGCATGGAGCGGGAAATGGGCAACGTGCAGGGGCAATACAAGCTGGTGGAGCAGACTTACGGTCAGGATGTGCTCAATCTGGTTTTGGCGCGAGGCTATCTGGCCAAGTTGCTGGAGAACAAGGCAGTTGTCCGGTATTTGAAGCAACTACATCCAGAGGTGCTGGAACAGTTCGAGAGTATTGTCGAGACGACATCGCTGGAGTAGTAGCACCGCATGTCCTCAAGTAGAATTTCAGCGTGTTTTTACATTGCCATAGATTAGGAAAGGCAGTACATTTGCGAGGCCGTTAAAAACTGGATTGATCCATGCCCCGCAACAAGTGTGAAACCCTGTCCATTCGGACGACTGCCGAGATCAAGGACTTGATCCGCCAAGCTGCCGAGCGGGAGCATCGCTCCGTGGCCTCCATGGTGGAGGTGCTTGTTATGGCTCATGCAGAGCAGTCCGGCCTCAAAGTCAGCACCAAGCCAAAAAAGACCAACAAGAAATGAGCCGATGAGCGCCAACGCCTTGCAAAATATTTCCAAAATCGAAGACAGCCTGTGGGAGGCCGCCGATCAACTGCGCGCCAATTCCAAGCTGAGCAGCAGCGAATACTGCATGCCGGTGCTGGGCGTAATTTTCCTGCGCCATGCCACCAACCGCTATCAGGCCGCGTTGCAGGCTATCGAGGCCGATCAGGCTGCCGGGAAAATGCCTAAGCGCACACTGGTCAAGGGCGATTTCATCAAGCGCCGGGCGCTGATGCTGCCCGAGATCGCGCGCTACGATCATCTGCTCAAGCTGCCTTCCGGCACCAATCTTGGCGCGGCATTGGTCGAAGCCATGAATGCTATCGAAGCGGACTTCGAGCCGCTGGCCGGGCAGTTGCCCAAGGACTATGACCGTTTCGAGAACAAGCTGCTCGAAGACCTGCTGCGCAATTTCGATTCGGAAGCATTGCGCAAGGCATCGGGCGACGTGTTCGGCCGCATCTACGAATACTTCCTGATGAAGTTCGCCATGCAGGGCGCGCAGGACAACGGCGAATTCTTTACCCCGCCTTCGCTGGTGCAGACTATCGTCAATGTCATCGAGCCTGACCATGGTGTGGTGTTCGATCCCGCCTGCGGCTCCGCTGGTATGTTTGTGCAATCCAGCCACTTCATCGAGCACGAAGGGCTGGACACGATGAAGCGCGTCACCTTCTACGGCCAGGAAAAAACCGCCACCACCATCCGCCTCGCCAAGATGAATCTGGCGGTGCATGGGCTTGAGGGCGACATCCGCGAAGCCAATTCTTTCTACGACGACGTACACCGTTTGCAGGATGGCCGCGCGCTGTGGGGCAACTGCGATTTCGTCATGGCCAATCCGCCGTTCAACGTGGATATGGTGGATGCCGAGCGCGTCAAGGACGACCGCCGCCTTCCCTTCGGCCTGCCCGGCGTGAACAAGGACAAGCGTGTTTCCAATGGCAACTACCTGTGGATTTCCTACTTTCACAGCTACCTGTCGGAGAAGGGGCGTGCCGGGTTCGTCATGTCTTCGCAAGCCAGCAGCGCCGGTCATGGCGAAAAGGAAGTCCGGCGCAAGCTTGTAGAAACTGGCGACGTGGATGTGATGATCGCCATCCGCTCCAACTTCTTCTACACACGCACTGTGCCCTGCGAGCTGTGGCACTTCGACCGCGCCAAACCAACCGAGCGAAAAGACCGTGTGCTGATGCTCGACGCCCGCAACATCTACCGCAAGGTCACGCGCAAGATTTACGACTTCAGCACCGAGCAGCAAGCCAACCTCGCAGCTATCGTCTGGCTGTATCGCGAGCAGCGGGAGCGTTTCCTCGGCTTGGTACAAGACTACTGCACTCGAATAGCAACCGAGGGCGCCGCCATCACCCCGGCGCTCACCACCTTTGAAACTCAGCTCACCGTCAGTCGCGCGCCATTGGCAGCATTCGCAGCAAGCGTGGTCGATCTCGACGCCATTCCGCCCGAGAAGAAGCAGCCCCTCGCTGATGCATTGGCCGAATGGGCGGAGGCCGCTAACGCCTACGTCACCGACCGTGCTGTGCTGACGGCAGGGGTCGCGGCGTTCTGCAAGAAATTTGGGGCATCATCACCCACAAGCAACGATGCCCAGCATGCAGCGAGACAAACCTTCGATCCGCTGGCGGATGCCGCACGCGGACTCATCAAGCAGATAGACCTACTCTACAAACTTGCCGCCCGCGCCGCACAGTTGGCGCAAGAACTGTCCACGGATGAAGCTGCCGCCGAGTTTTTCGACCGCCGCGCCACCGGCAAACTCATCAAGCAACTCGATGAAGAGCGCAAAGCCGCCGTCGAACAACTCAAGGCCGCGACCTACATTCACCGCCAGATTGCCTGGCTGCAAGACCGTTTCCCCAACGCCGAAATGCAGGACGTGCCCGGCCTGTGCAAGGTGGTCAGCCGCGCCGACATCGAAGCCGCCGACTGGAGTCTCACCCCCGGTCGTTATGTCGGTGTTGCCCCGGTGGTGGCGGATGAAGACTTCGACTTCGAGCAGACCCTACGCGACATCCATGTGGAATTGGCCGACCTGAATTGGGAGGCGGTGGGGCTGGCCGCGAAGATTCAGGAGAACTTCGAGGAGTTGGGGATATGAGTTGGCAATCGTGCCGACTCGGCGATGTGCTGACGCTGAAACGCGGCCATGATTTGCCCGAACATTCGCGTCAGGATGGTGATGTGCCTATTGTTTCATCGTCAGGAATTACAGGCCGTCACAAAGAAGCTAAAGCCAAAGCCCCCGGTGTCGTTACTGGCCGATATGGAACCATTGGTGAGGTGTTCTACCTTGAGGAAGATTACTGGCCGTTAAATACCGCGCTGTACGTTATCGATTTCAAAGGGAATGACCCGCGATTTTCATCTTACTTCCTACGAAATATCTTAAAGGGCTACCAAAGTGAAAAAGCCGCTGTCCCAGGAGTTGACCGTAATGTTCTTCACGAGATCAAGGTGCGCGTGCCAGATCACACTTCACAGCGCCGTATCACTGACAGTCTCTCCACCTACGACGACCTGATCGAAAATAACCGACGGCGGATGGCGCTGCTGGAGGAATCGGCGCGGCTGCTCTACCGTGAATGGTTCGTCCTCCTGCGTTTCCCCGGCCATGAGCACACCCGTATCACTGACGGTGTGCCGGAGGGGTGGGAACGAAAAACATTGGGCGACTTATGCAACGAAGTCCGCGAGTCAGTATCGCCCGATACGCTGGAACCGGATACGCCCTACATCGGACTTGAACACATACCGCGCCGCTCCATTTCGCTTAATGATTGGGGCAAGGTGGAGCAAGTAACGAGTAGCAAGCATCGCTTCAAGGCCGGTGAAATCCTGTTCGGAAAAATTCGACCTTACTTCCACAAAGTAGGGGTCGCATTTGTTGATGGCGTTGCGTCGTCGGACGCCATCGTGATACGCCCTGTGGAAGAAATGTTACACGGCTTGGTGCTGATGACTGTGTCGAGCGATGGATTTGTCGCTGTGACTTCTCAGACCATGAAGGAAGGTTCCAAGATGCCGCGCGCCGACTGGAAGCAGATGCAGACCTATTCAGTGCCCTTGCCGCCTTCGGGTTTGTTGAACACTTTTGACGGAGTGATTCAGCCGATCATAGCCCAGTTGAAAGCGCTGACCTTTGCCAACCAAAAACTCCGCACCGCCCGCGACTTGTTACTGCCGCGCCTGATGAGCGGCGAATTGTTAGCATAGCCCCCACACCATGCATACAACCGCCTACAGCAATACTCATGATGCCACGAGCTGGGATGGTATTTGTATTGCCGATGGAAGCAAGTTCAATGACTTCATGACCAATGAGGTCGCTTCACGTTTGCACGATGATGCAGGCAAGGCCGACTTTACATCGCACCTGAATAGCTTGGCGTCCACCGGATTCGTACAAGACAGCCTTCGGGTCATTCTGGAAGCTGAGCAACCAGAAGAGCGTGATTGGGCCGTAGGTGAGGCATTGGCTGAGGCGTGGCTAAGCCGCGAGCATGGCGTGGTCTGGCCATGGAATATGGAGCGCGATAAGCGCACACCTCAAGCGAGTCTTCCCGGCGCTGATCTGGTCGGGTTCGTGACGCAAGGCAGCGAAACACGCCTGGCGCTGGGCGAAGTCAAATGTTCTTCCGATAGCAATACTCCACCCAACGTCATGACTGGTCGCCATGGCATGACTCGTCAGTTGGAAAATTTGGTAACGGACATCGGATTGCTGCATACGCTTATTCGATGGTTGCAGCCGCGCTGCCGTGGCAACGATTCCGAGCCGCACTTTAATGCGGCGATCCGTTTGCTGCTTCAGTCGGGCAACAAGGCAATGTCACTGTTTGGGGTGTTGGTGCGTGACACCCAGCCGGATGAGCGGGATCTCCGCAAGCGCGGACAGCACTTGGGAGAAATCGTCAAAACGCCCGCAGGATGCCGCTTGCTGGCGCTCTATCTTCCTTGTTCGATTGCCAGCCTTCCTGCGCGTGTTCAAGGTGGTGTGTCATGAGCCACTGGATGCTTGAATCTCTCGGTGACATGCGCGGTAAGGCGTTGCATGAGGCAGCACGCGCCCAGGTTTTGAGCGAGCTTGCGAGCTTGCCGCAGGAGATGGATTACGTGCTGATTGAGCGCGTCGCTCAGACCATGGAAACGGTAGTGATGGACTTGCTGCTGAATCCTGGCGATGAGAACGAACAATTGCATACGCTACGGCAATGTGCTGCCGATGCTTATCGTCTCTATCGTGTATTGCCCGAAAAAGAAGTCATGCTGGATGAAGCCGAATTGCGTTTGCGGCGAAGCGCATTGGCGGTACTGGGCGATCTTGGTGCAGATGCAGCGCGCAACTTGCGCGAGAAACCATGGCCGACATTGGAGCTTGAGTCGCAAGACTGGCGGACGCGCACTTTGAGTACGATCATCGACATCTGGCTGCGGTTGATTCGCAAGCAGGGATGGAAGGACCGCGATGCAGTGCTGGAACGCATCAGCATGTTGCGCCAAGCACAGGTAACTTTCGAGTCGAACTACCTCAACGGAACTGAAGCTAACGGAGCCAAAGCCGCCGCTCTGGAATTGATGGCGCTGTATCACTTGGCGAAAGCGGCAGAAATACTTGCCCTCTATGTCACCGATGGTGTCGTCGAGGGCAGCTACCAGATTCACATTCTCCTGGACATGCACTTTGACCGCGCCATGGCCATTTGTGAGCAAGGTACGGCTTTTCAGTTGGAACCCCTCGTTCGTCTGATGGCGGCGACGGCGCGACAATTAGCCGACAACGCCATCTGGACAGTTACCCGAGCTGTCAATTCGCGCGTCACCAAATTCGTCCGCAGCCTCGTTGATCGGGGAAGAGGCGACAAGGCATTGTTTGATGTGTTGCCGCCTCAACGGCGCGCATTGGCAGAGCAGGGTTTGCTTGGTTCCAGCCGACGTGCCGTGGTGGTAAGCCTGCCGACCTCCAGCGGCAAGACGTTGATTGCCCAGTTCCGTATTCTTCAAGCGTTGAACCAGTTCGATCTTGAGCGCGGTTGGGTGGCCTATCTTGCACCCACGCGCACACTGGTGCGTCAGGTTGCACGACGCCTCCGGCGTGATTTTGAGCCGCTCGGGGTGTTGGTGGAGCAAGTCAGTCCGGCGCTTGAGGTTGATGGCGTGGAATCAGAATTGCTCTGCGAAAAAGATAAAGATCGCGAGTTTCGTATCCTCGTCACTACGCCCGAAAAGCTTGACCTCATGTTGCGGCAGGACTGGGAAGCAAAGATTGGCCGCCCACTGACGCTTGTGGTGGTTGACGAGGCGCATAACATTCAGGAAGGGGCGCGAGGCCTCAAGCTGGAACTGTTATTGGCAACAATCAATGCCGAGTGCCGAATGGCTCAGTTTCTGCTGCTGACCCCGTTCATTAGCAATGCCCGCGAGGTGGCGCGCTGGCTTGGGGATGCCAATTCTGATGACATCAGTTGGGCCATGGATTGGCAGCCCAATGATCGGGCAATTTGCGTTGTGAAGCCTGTGAAAGGCGAATTCCGTAAAGGGAAAAGTTACAACTATCAGCTCAACCTTGAGACGGTACACACCACACGCGCGACCTTGGCAATTGATGAACTGATTTCAATCGACAAAGACCCGAACTGTAAGAAGTCATTCAGTGCAATATCCAATCAGGCCGATATAGCTGTTGCCAGCGCACACGAGCTGAAGAAGCGTGGCTCGGTGATTGTTATGCACTCTACTCCGAATCGCGTATGGTCTTTGGCTATGAAGCTCAAAATCAACGCAAGCCGCCACTCGGTTATTCCTGAGCAAGTGAAATTGGTGCAAGATTTTCTTGCTCTGGAGATGGGGCAAGACTTCCCGTTGATTGATTTGCTCGCACATGGAATTGGCATTCACCACTCCGGCTTATCCGACGATACCCGCGCGTTGATGGAGTGGTTGTTTGAGAACAAAAGTTTGGATTATCTGGTGGCGACGACAACCATTGCCCAAGGTGTCAATTTCCCCGTGTCAGGTGTTGTGATGGCATCGCACCAGTATCCATCTAAAATCGGAACTTACGATATGCCCTCAGCAGACTTCTGGAATATCGCTGGGCGCACGGGGCGAGTGGATCAAAGTAGCTTGGGTGTGGTTGCTCTAGCAGCGAAAAACGATGCCCAGGCTGAAAAGCTTAAGACTTTCATCGACAAGCAAACCGGTGAACTTAATTCCGCCTTGATTCAGCTTGTCGCGGATGCTGGAGATTTTATTGATGACCTTGGCGGCATCGTTTATTTCAAGCCTGAATGGTCAGCGTTTTTGCAGTATCTAGCGCATACATATCGTCAGATGGGTAAACCCCAATCTTTCGCCGATCAGATGGAGCAGATTCTGCGGGGCACCTTCGGCTTCGGCAAACTGAGGGCTAGCAACGCAACTCAGGCCACGCGCTTACTTAACAGCATCCGCACTTATTCCGATTATTTGAGCAAACCCAATCAACCCTTAAAGCTGGTAGATAGCACAGGCTTCTCTTTGCAAAGCATCATGACCGCGATGAACGCGGCGGGGCAAGAGGGTATTGGCAAAGATGCATGGAACGCCAGCACATTATTTGGTAGCGAAAGCGATACCCTGAAAAAGATGATGGGGGTATTGCTCAGAGTGCCTGAACTCAGGGATAACCTTGAGGAAGTGACGGGCAGTGCAGGGCCAAATGGCGACAAGCTGGCCTTGATTCTCAAGGACTGGGTAAGCGGATGTACCTTGCCGGATATTGCTCAGCGACATTTTTCCAAAGACGGGCGTGATGCAACAGATGCGCTAACCGCGTGCGGACAAAACCTGTTTGGCAAACTCACCCAAACCGCTGCATGGGGGTTGGGCGCGTTGCTATCAATCACAGGGGGCGATATTCCCGATGAAGAGC
Organism: uncultured Gallionella sp.; assembly: GCA_964349865.1. Classification (GTDB taxonomy): domain Bacteria; phylum Pseudomonadota; class Gammaproteobacteria; order Burkholderiales; family Gallionellaceae; genus Gallionella. The sequence goes on from CAYGIF010000011.1 coordinate 22,650, forward strand.
GGCAGTTATTGAATAACCTGGCATCGCGGGTTTACTACGGCGTGTCTGACGAGAATGCCATCGCGTTGCGTTTGCTGGGCATCCCACGCATGGCTGCGGAACCGCTAGCTTCCCAGATGCGAGCCAGCGGCCATCGCCCGTTGGCTGAAGTCCGTAATACACTCCGCAGTTCGGATGCGGCTTTCTGGACTAGAGCGCTTGGATCAGATAAAGGGCAAATCTATCGGAAGGTGTGGCGCGTTCTGGAGGGGCTGGAGTGAATATGACTGTCTACTCCGAGCGCATCATCGCTCGACAAACTAGCAAAATTGATAGTAGAGGTGCCTTGTGAGTGCCAGCCCAGGGTATCGAGATAGCCTGTTCGGGATTAGCTCAACGATGGCAAGTGAGTTTCGGCGGATGGAGGAGAATCGCCTTGACTGGCTCAAACACATCAGGCCAGTGGACTCTATTGCGGATACGCTTCGCGCCGCCAATGCCTTTACCAGTTCAGCCCTGATGTCTTCGTTATCTTCGCAGTCCGCCATGCATAAGATGTACGAGCAATGGACGGGGGCGCAAGAGCAACTCAAGCGGATGCTTGATCCCCTTGTGGGCATTCATAAGTACTACGTGGCAGATGAGAGTCTGAAAAAACTGATTGATCAGGCTTCCAAGCCCCTTGTTTTGACTGAACAGTTCGCTGATGTTTTTAAACAAGCGAACCTTAATACAAGTGCCTGGGATGCCATCGGGAAAAATACGCTTGCCAGCATCAACCAGACCCAAGCTCTCCTTGCGGCATCAGGTGTTGATAGCCACATGGCCCAGCTTGCCAAGGCCTTTAATGATGCCAACAAGCAATGGGCGATTCCAAAGGAGCTTACGGAAAGTATTTCCTCATTAAAGGCGTTGCAAGATTCCATCGGCACGCTGACACTGCCGATAATCGACTGGTCTTCTGCTGCAACCTTAGCTCAGCTACTGGGTAAGGAAGGTATCGCCTCTCAGCTTGCCGCCATGGGTATTAATGCAGATGGCAGCTTGATTGAAACGGATGTAGAAGCGTTGGAATCCGTTGGTGTCGATAAAGAAAAGGGCATTGGACTCAGTCGCAAGACTATGGAGCTGATGGCTCTCATTAGTTTTATCGCTGCCTTCTTGATTCCATACCTTCAAGAGTTATCTTCCAACGCATGGCAAGCCAAGACGGATGCAGAACTGGCGGCACACCGCCAGTTGTTAGAGACACAGCAAAAAACAATCGAAACATTATCGAACCTGATTGTGAGTGCGCTTCAAAAAGAGGCGATACGTGCTGAGGAGCGCTTTGTCGTGTTGGAGCGGGTAGCAACGGTTCGAAGTAAACCCGAGAGCGGATCAGCCCTTGTAAGTAAATTATTGCCGCAAGAAGTCGTGCGGCCAATAGCAGAAGAGGGCAAATGGATTGAGGTTCGATATTACGATTGGCTTCGGCAGGACTACCATACGGGGTGGGTATTGAAGAAGTACCTAAAACGGGTTTCGGCAAATCACCGCCAACAACGTGATGTTCAGGAAGAGCAATGACCCTCGAAGACCAACACACCGACCGCAAATCACTGCGCACCATCAGCGGCAAGTCAGCCGACTGGGAGGCATTGGCGAAGGACTGCGTTTGCTTCGCCAACAGTGCGGGTGGCCGCTTGCTGATCGGCATTGAGGACGGCGAGGCATTGCCACCTGCTGTGCAGGTCGTGCCGCCGGAATTGCTGGATCGTTTGCGCAAGCGTATCGGCGAGCTGACGGTGAATGTGCAGGCGCTGCCGAGTTTGCAGCGTGCCCCCAACGGCGGCGAGTTTATCGAGCTGGTAATTGAGCGTTCGCCCAGCGTGGCTTCGACGCGCGATGGGCGCTATTTCCTGCGGGTGGGCGATACGTGCCAGCCGGTGCTGGGGGATGATGTGCTGCGCTTGGCCAACGAGCGACCGGGGCGGCCATGGGAGGCGATGGATAGCGGTGTGCCGCGCGGCGCTGCCGATGCCGACAAGCTTGCCCGTTTCGTGCAGGGTATCCGTTCCTCCGACCGGGTGAAGGATGCCGTGAAGGAGAAAAGCGCCGACGAATTGCTGAGCCATTATGGCCTCGCGCTGGGTAATACGCTTACTCGCTTGGGTGTGTTGCTGCTTGGCACTACCGCCGACCGGCGGGCGCTGGGTACTGCGCCGCTGGTGCAGGCGATCAAATACGACGAGCGGGGACAGAAGATCAACAAGTGGGTTTGGGATGACTGCGCGCTGTCGCCTGTCGAGCTGGTGGATGCGATCTGGCGCGAGGTGCCGGATTTCCGTGAGAGCTACGAGGTGGCCGAGGGGCTGTATCGGCGCAGTGTTCCGGCCTACGATGAAAAGGTGGTGCGCGAGCTGCTGGTCAATGCGCTGGTGCATCGGCCTTATACGCAGCAGGGCGACATCTATCTCAATCTGCACCCGGAGCGGCTGGAGGTGGTGAATCCGGGACGACTGCCGCTGGGCGTGACGCCGCGCAATATTCTGCACGCCAGCCGCCGCCGCAACGAGGTGCTGGCGCGGATATTCCACGATCTTGGCCTGATGGAACGAGAAGGCACCGGTTTCGATTTGATGTACGACCGGCTGCTGTCGCACGGCCGCCCTGCGCCTGTGCCGGAAGAAGGAACGGACTGGGTGAAGGTGACCATTCAGCGGCGCATTGCGAAACCCGAAGTGATGCGGCTGGTTATGGAGGCGGATGAGCGCTTTCAATTGACGCAGCGGGAGCGGATTACTCTCGGTGTGCTGGCGCAAACGGAAGGCATGACGGCAAGGGAGTTAGGAGCTTTGCTGGAGACAGATGGAGCGGATGAACTCGCTGCCTGGCTGGGGCGCTTGCAGACAATGGCTTTGGTGCAGAGTGCCGGACGCACACAAGGCACCCGCTACTTTGTTGATCCAAATTTGTTGCGTGGTGCCGATCTCAAGCTGCCTACCACTCTGCTGCGCATTGAACCGCATCGCTTGCGGGCGCTGATCCTGGAAGACTTGGCGCGCTATCCCGATTCTTCAAGCACCGATATAAACCGACGGATTGGCGCAGAGATTTCTGCCAAGACGGTCAAGCGTGCTCTGGATGATTTGGAGGATGAAGGGCGGGTAACGCATGAGGGTGAGCGCCGTTGGCGGCGCTACCGGCTGTCTGGCCAAGAACATAAAGGACAAAGGGTGGGGGAATCGCCATGATGTCGTACATCCCTGAGCCAATGACTTTTGGTAATGCAATGATCTTTAGTGTTTTTTATAAAGGACACGTCAAGGGCATGTCCTTTATGCAACGGTTATTTGTCCAATAGAAAGCATCGCGTGGCCTACACCGACATCAACAGCGAAGACCGTCTGGTTCAAACGACCTTTGCCGATCACCTGGAAAAGGTGCTGGGCTGGGAGAGCGTTTACGCCTGGAATCAGGAGACCTTCGGCCCGGATGGTACGCTGGGTCGCGCCAGTGAGCGCGAGGTGGTGTTGGTGCGCGATTTGCGGGAGGCGCTGGTGAGGCTCAACTCAGGGTTGCCGGAGGCTGCGATCAATGAGGCGGTGACCAAGCTCACCCATCACGATTATTCGCGTTCGCTGCTCCAGCATAATCAGGCGTTTTACAAACTGATCCGCGACGGGGTGCCGGTGAGTTACCGCGACGCACAAGGGGCTTTGCGCCACGCGCAGGCGCGGGTGATGGATTTCCGCAATCCGACATCCCACAACAACCGCTTTCTGGTGGTGCGCGAACTGAAAATCACCGGGCTGCGCACGCCCAACTACAATCGCCGCGCCGACCTGGTCTGCTTCGTCAATGGCCTGCCACTGGTGTTCATCGAACTGAAGGCGGTGTATAAAAATATCCGCGCCGGTTTCGACGGCAATCTGCGCGATTATCTCGACGAGAATGTCATCGCCCATGCTTTCCACCACAACGCATTCCTGATCGTGAGCAACGGCGATAACGCGCGCTATGGTTCGATCACCAGCGCGTGGGAGCATTTCGGCGAATGGAAGCGGCTGGACGAGCGGGACAAGGGCAGCGTGGCAGCGGAGGTGTTGCTCAACGGCATGCTGGACAAGGACAGGCTGCTGGACATCATCGAGAATTTTATTTTGTTCGACGCCAGCAAAGCCGGATCGGTGCGCAAGGTGGTGGCGCGCAACCATCAGTTGCTGGGGGTGAATCAGGCGGTGGCGGCGGTGGTGCTGCAAGAGGAGATTAAGCGCCAATTTCCGCCGGGCGAGCGGCTGAAGTATCGCGTTATCGAGTTGCCTGTAGCCAGCGCCGAGCGCGCGGCAAATGATCCGATGAGCGCTTATCCCAAGGCGGCGGAGCCTCCTGTGCCCGCCTACCTTGGCGGGGATGTTGCTGAGATTGAACCGCGCACCTTGCAGATCATTGAGCGTGCGCATCCCGACCTCGGACGCTTGGGCGTGGTGTGGCACACGCAGGGCAGCGGCAAGTCGTACTCGATGGCCTTCTTCGCCGAGAAAGTGCGGCGCACGGTGGAGGGCAATTTCACCTTTGTGCTGATGACCGACCGCGATGATCTGGACAGCCAGATATACAAGACCTTTGTTGGCTGCGGCGTAGCGGACGACCAGACACCGCGCGCGGGTTCCGGCAAGGAGCTGAAGTTATTGCTCAAAGAAAATCCGCGCTACCTGTTCAGCCTGATTCACAAGTTCAATCAGGATGTGAAGCCGGATGAACCCTACAGTGATCGCGACGACATCATCGTGATTTCGGACGAGGCGCACCGCACTCAGGCCGGAAAGTTGGCGCGCAACATGCGGCTGGCGCTGCCCAATGCGGCTTTCATCGGCTTCACCGGCACGCCGCTGTTCAAGCATGATGAGCTGACCAAGCGGATTTTTGGTAATTACGTTTCCCGCTACGACTTCAAGCGTAGCGAAGAAGACGGCGCGACCGTGAAGCTGGTTTACGAGAATCGGGGCGAAAAGCTGGGGCTGGCACGGCTGGATTTGAACGAGAAAATTGCCCGTGCCGTGGATGCAGCCGACCTCGACCCAGACCAGACGGCGTTGCTGGAGAAGTTGCTCGGCAAGGATTACGAGGTCATCACCGCCGACGAGCGGCTTGAGAAGATCGCAACGGATTTCGTCGAACATTGCAGCACCCGTTGGGAATCCGGCAAGTCCATGCTGGTATGCATAGACAAGCCTACCTGCGCCCGCATGCTGATGCTGATCGAGCCAAAGTGGAAAGCAAAAGCGGCTTTGGTTCGAGCTGAGGCTGAGGGCAAATTAGCCGAGATTGCTACTGCGCCGGATGATGAAACCCGGCAGCGCCTTCACGCGCAACGTGATCGTTTGCTGGCGAAGGCTGCATGGCTGGATGAGACCATCATCGAGATTATTATCAGCGAGGCGCAAAAAGAGGTCGAGGAATTCAAGAAATGGGGCTTCGACATCATTCCCCATCGTGCCCGCATGAAGCAGGGCTTCGAGACACCGGACGGCAAGCGCGTGGATGTTGAATCGGCCTTCAAGAATCCGCAGCACCCGTTCCGCGTGGCGATTGTATGCGCCATGTGGCTGACGGGCTTCGATGTCGAATGCCTGTCAACGCTTTACATAGACAAACCGATGCGGGCGCATACCTTGATGCAGGCTATCGCCCGCGCCAACCGGCGTTATCCGGGAAAGGATTTCGGCCTGATCGTTGACTACAACGGCATGCTCAAGAGCCTGCGTGAGGCGCTCGCACAATATGCGCTGGGCGAAGATGGTGGCGCCGACGAAATCGTGGCGCCGCTAGAAGAACGCGTGGCAGCATTGCATGACGCCATTGAGACAACGGAAGCGCATCTGCGTGGGCTAGGATTCGAGTCGGCAAAATTGCTGGGCGCAAAGGGATTCGCGCGGATTCAAGGGCTGGCGGATGCTGTGGATGCGGTCTATACCAATGACGAATCCAAGCGCCGTTTCGAGATTCTGGCGCGGGTGGTGTTCAGCCGTTTCAAGGCGCTGCTGGTAGAGCCTTCGGCGCTGACGTATGCCGAGCGCCACGACAACATCGAGGCGATTTACAAGAAACTCACCGAACGCCGCGATACGTCAGACGTGAGCGCGCTGCTCAAGGAGCTGCACCGCATCGTCAATCAGGCGATTGCCACCCAGGCTCCGGGCAATGATCAGGCAAAGGGACTGACGGTTGATCTCTCACTCATCAACATGGAAAAACTGCGCGAGGAATTCAGCAAGAAAGTTAAGCGCAAGGCGACCGTGATTGAAGACATTCGCAAGATCGTGGAAGAGAAATTGGCGCAGATGTTGGCCAATAATCCGCTACGCATGAACTACGAGAAAAAATATCAGGAAGTCATTGCGGCCTACAACGCAGACAAGGATAGAGCTACCGTGGAAGAGACTTTTGCCAAGCTATGGGATGTGGCTAACAGTCTGGATGAAGAGCAGAGGCGCGCTGTTGAATTGGGATTGACCGAGGAGCAGTTGGCGTTGTTCGATTTGCTCAAAAAGGAATCCCTGAGCGAATCGGAGCGGGAGAAGATCAAGGCCGCTAGCCGCGAACTGCTTGCGGAATTACAGCGCCTGATTGCCCCGCTGGAACAGTGGACGGAAAAGGAACAAACACAGGCCGAGGTCGAGGTGTTTATCCTCGACCATGTCTATCAGGCGCTGCCGGAGCCACCTTACACGGCGAAGGAAAAAAAGGAAGTCGCCGATCTGGTCTATCGCCATATCTGGCAGCAAAGCGCGAGCGGCTTGTTCGGAACAATGTGATCGCATGTTAGCCAAACATTGGGACAACATTTTACCCGCAACCTTGAGTGGCTTCCTTGCTCAGGCGATAATGCGGGTTTCCCGGTGTCGAGTGTCGGTGCTATTTTCAAGCGCCGAGAAAACCGGACAAATTACAGGATAAAATTCAACGGTTCAGCAACGCACTCATTGAATAATCAATAGGATAAGCTAAATATGCTGCTAATGATCGACAACTACGATTCCTTCACCTACAACCTGGTGCAGTATTTCGCCGAGCTCGGCGCGGATGTGGTGGTGCGCCGCAACGATGAAGTCACGGTCGGGCAGATCGAACAAATGAACCCGCAGCACATCGTGGTGTCCCCCGGCCCTTGCACGCCGAACGAGGCGGGCGTGTCGGTCGCGGCGATCCAGCAGTTTGCCGGCAAAATCCCGATCCTCGGCGTGTGCCTCGGCCACCAGAGCATCGGCCAGGCGTTCGGCGGAAGGATTGTCCACGCAAAAATGCTGATGCACGGCAAGACCTCGTTGATCCATCACCACAACACCAGCGTGTTCACCGGCCTGCCGAACCCGTTCACCGCGACGCGCTACCATTCGCTGGTGATCGAGCGCGAGACGCTGCCGGAGTGCCTGGAGATCACCGCGTGGACCGACGACGGCGAGATCATGGGCGTGCGCCACAGGACGCTGGCGGTGCATGGCGTGCAGTTCCATCCGGAATCCATCCTGACCGAGCATGGGCACGACATGCTGAAGAATTTCCTGGAAGGGGCAAAGTGATGAACTACTCGCAAGTGCTGACGAAACTGATCGAGCGCCACGACCTGCCGTTTGCCGAGATGCTCGAACTGATGCAACACATCATGGGCGGGCAACTCGCGCCGGCGCAAATCGCGGCCATATTGATCGCGCTGCGCATGAAGGGCGAGACCGTGACTGAAATCGCGGCTGCGGCAGCGGTGATGCGCGAGCTGTCCGCCAAGGTGAATGTGCAGCACGCCGGGCATCTGATCGACACCTGCGGCACCGGCGGCGACGGCGCGCAGACCTTCAACATCTCCACCGCCAGCGCATTCGTTGCGGCGGCGGCCGGCGCGCATGTCGCCAAGCATGGCGGGCGCTCTGTTTCCAGCACCTGCGGCAGCGCGGACGTGCTGGAAAAACTCGGCGTGAACGTGAACCTCGCGCCGGAGCAGGTCGCGCAATGCGTGGACGACATCGGCGTCGGCTTCATGTTCGCGCCGCATCATCACAGCGCGATGAAGCATGCCGCGCCGGTGCGCCGCGAACTCGGCGTACGCACGCTGTTCAACCTGCTCGGCCCGCTGACCAACCCGGCGGGCGCGCAGAACCAGGTGATCGGCGTGTTCCACCCATCGCTCACCGCCAAGCTCGCGCAGGTGCTCGGCGAACTCGGCAGCCGCCATGTGCTGGTCGTGCACGGCGCGGACGGCATGGACGAGATTTCCCTCAGCGAAGGCACTTACGTCGCGGAACTGAAAGACGGCAAGGTGCGCGAATACACCGTGCACCCGAGCGACTTCGGCCTGCCCAGCGCGCCGGTCAACCTGCTGCGCGTTGCCAATGCCGATGAGGCGTGCGAAAAATTATTGGGGGTATTGAGCAACGAAGTCGGCGCTCCGCGCGACATCGTACAACTGAATGCCGGTGCGGCGATTTACGTGGCGGGATTGACTGCCACGCTCAAGGAAGGCGTCGCAAAGGCCGACCAGGCGATAGCCAGCGGCGCGGCGAAAGCCAGGCTCGATCAGCTTATCGCGCTGAGCAACAGCTTCAAGGCTTGACCTCGTTTATCACTCCCATAGAGGAAGCGGCTGTCGCCAAACAAAAAACCCGGCACTTTCGTGCCGGGCTTTTTTGCCAACTCGAGAACCGGTTAACCGGCCTGAATGTTGGAAGCTTGCTTGCCCTTCGGGCCTTGCGTCACTTCAAAGCTGACTTTTTGGCCTTCCTGGAGCGACTTGAAGCCGTTCATGTTGATTGCCGAAAAGTGTGCGAACAAATC
>CAYGIF010000012.1:0-28989 GCA_964349865.1 uncultured Gallionella sp.
CCACCAGCTCGACGCCGAACGCATCCGGCACCTGGACGGCGCAATCGACCTGCTGCTGATTTCCTTTTCCAGCATCGACCCCGAGGTATACAAACGGGTGCATGTCAATCTCGACCAGGCGCGCGTGATGGAGAATATCCGGATGGCGCAAAAGCTGTTCAAGCATACCAAGCTTGCCATCAGCCTGACGCCGATGCCGGAATGCCTGCCTTCGCTGCCGGACACCATCGCTTGGCTGCGCGCGCAGGGCGTGGAAACCCTCACCATGTCGCCCACCCTGTACAATCGCGGCGGCAGCCTGCGGGAGCATGAACTGGCCAGCGGGGAGTTGCGGCAAATGATCCGGCAGCACGGCCTGCGCTCGCAGGAATTCGATTTCATTCCCGGCGTCTGGGACGTCTTGCAGCAATGGCGCAGCAACAGCTTCAAATGCGTGCCGCGCAACATCGACGTTTTCATTGCGGCGAGCGGCGATTACCTGTATTGCTACAACGACGTCAAGCACGAGCATCCCATCGGTCATGTGGCGGATCTCGGCATCCGCGAAGTGCTGGCCAAACGCGAAGGCATGGCGCCGATCCCGGTGCTGTGCGACGGCTGCAACATGCTCGGCCGCTACGACGCGAAGGAACTGGTGAAAGCGGGATTCTCGTATGCACGCGCCAAACTGAAAGCTGCCTGATCCGGCGCAACATTTATGCTTTTTGAACTTTTTTGCTTGCCGGCAGCCTGATGCCGGACACTTTTGCCGGCGGGCTTATTTGCCGTTTTGCCGCTACTGATAAAAAACCGTTCCATTTAACAGTTCAACCAGCCTCCCGAAAATCGATGAATACCGTAATTTCCAATCCAACCATCGGCCTGGCTGAACGCCCTTTCGACGTGCATTTTTCCCAGCCCGGCGCGGCCGATCGCGCCGAGGTTGAACGCTTCATCCGCGATATTTTCCGCGAGGCGTATGGCGCAGAGATCAAACGCTTCAAACCCTGCCTGATGAGCCTGCGCGACCATGACAACAAACTGGTTGCGGCCTGCGGATTCCGCAGCGCCGCGCTTGAGCCGCTGTTCCTGGAAATCTATCTGGATCAACCCATCGAGGCGGTGCTTGCGGAACGCGTTGGTTTCCCGGTCAGGCGCGACAATATCGTCGGGGTGGGCAATTTCTCGGTTGCAGAGCCGGGAATGGCACGTTACCTGATTACCACCATCAATGACCATCTCCACGACACGTCCAACCAATGGGCGGTGTTTACCGCCGTTCCGGTGTTGCGCAATGCGTTTATCAAGATGGGCATGGACCCGGTCATACTTGGCGATGCGGACAAGAGCCGGCTCCCCCCAAAAGAGCAGGAAGAATGGGGCAGCTACTACGCGCAGAAGCCGCAAGTCATGGCGATAAGGCGTATCGAACGGCGCAGCCAATCCCGAATTCGCGAAACCCAGATTTCAGAAACCCGGATTTCAGAAACCGGGATGCCCGACCCCGTAACCGGTGTGCGATGCCAAACCTGCGGAATGACATTGAATCAAAAATGAGCCCGCCCGTCGTCGATACCATCAACCGGTACAGCAATGAGCAGCCCGGCTCCATTGCCCTGTCCGGCAAGCAACAGTCGCTCACCTATCGTGAACTCGCCGCCGCGATCGGACGATTCGGCGCGCAACTGCGCGCCAGCCCCGCCAAAGCGATAGCATTGGCGCTGGACAATTCCCCGCTCTGGGCTGTCCTCGACCTGGCCGGGCTACATACCGGCAAGCCGGTCATCCCGTTGCCGTTCTTTTTTTCGGCGGAACAAATCGCCCACAGCATCCGCGATGCGGGGATCGATTGCATCTTCACCGACCAGCCGGAGCAATACCTGAAACTGCTCGAAGCCGCAGGCATCGAAATCGGCGCGGTATTCACGCATGACCTGAACGGCCAGGCATTCAGCGACATCCGCCTGCGCAACATCGCCGCCAAGACGTTGCCCGCAGGCACGGTCAAGGTCACCTATACCTCCGGCACGACAGGAAACCCGAAAGGCGTGTGCCTGGGCGCCGATGCTCTGCAAAGAGTCGCGTCTTCGCTGCTGGCCGCAACATGCGGCAAGGCGGATGACCGGCATGTCAGCGTGCTGCCGCTGTCCACCCTGCTGGAAAATATCGCCGGCGTGTATGTGCCGCTGCTGGCCGGGGCGAGTTGCCATCTGCTGCCGCTCGCCGAGGTGGGTCTGAGCGGCTCGACCGGGCTGGACGTAAAGAAAATGCTGGCCGCGCTGATCGAGTGCCGCGCGACGACCACCATCCTGACGCCGCAATTGCTGCACGCCATGGTCGCCGCCATCGAGGCCGGGCATCCCGCCCCGCAGCAGTTGCGCTTCGTCGCGGTGGGCGGCGCACCTGTCGCCGCGCGCCTGCTGCAACGCGCGCAAGCGCTCGGCCTGCCGGTGTTCGAGGGCTACGGCCTGTCCGAATGCGCCTCGGTGGTCGCGCTCAACACGGAAGCAGAACGCTGCATCGGCAGCGTCGGCAAACCGCTGGCGCACACGCGAGTAAAATTTGCCCCAGTAAAAATTGCTGGGGACGGCGAAATCCTGGTGGCGGGCGCGACGCTGCTCGGCTACACCGGCGATGCGCCGGTTCAACCGGGCACATTTTGGCCGACCGGCGACATCGGACATCTCGATGCGCAGGGCTTCCTGCATCTCACCGGGCGCAAGAAGAACATCTTCATCACCTCGTTCGGGCGCAATGTGTCGCCGGAATGGGTGGAGCGCGAACTGACCCTGCATCCGGCCATCGCGCAGGCGGCGGTGTTCGGCGAAGCGCGCCCGTGGAACGTGGCGGTGATCGTGCCGCGCGGCAACACGCCCGAAGAGCTTGACGCGGTGAACCAGGCGATCGAAGAGGCGAACCGCGTGCTGCCGGATTACGCGCGGGTAAAATGCTGGCTGCCCGCGCAGGCGCCGTTCCTGCCGCAGAACGGGCAACTGACCGCGAACGGCCGCCTGAAACGCGCGGCGATCTGGCAGATTTACCAGCCAGCCATCGAACAACTGTACAAGGAGAAATCGGAGCATGAATCTATCGGGTAAACGCATCATCCTCACCGGCGCGGCCGGCGGCATCGGTTATCGCGTCGCGTTGCTGCTCGCGGAAAAAGGCGCGCGGCTGGCGTTGGTCGAACGCAACGCGCCGCGCGTGCAGGAAATCTGCGCCGAGATCGAGCAACGCGGCGGCTTTGCCGCGCCCATCGCGCTCGACCTCTCCGCCGAGGGCGCGCCGCAGCAGGCGGTGGCCACGGCACTGCAGGCGCTGGGCGGCGTGGACCTGCTCATCAACAACGCCGGCATCATGGATTTCACATTATTTGAACGCCAGGATCCGAAGCGTATCGAGCAGATGATCGGCGTCAACGTCATCGCGCCGATGCTGCTGGTGCGCGCCGTGCTGCCGCTTCTGCTGGCGCAGGACAGCGGGCGTATCGTGAATATCGGTTCGACATTCGGCTCGATCGGCTTCCCGCATTTCGCGACCTATTGCGCGAGCAAATTCGCGATGCGCGGATTTTCCGAGGCATTGGGACGCGAACTGGTCGATAGCCGGATCGGCGTCACCTACGTCTCGCCGCGCGCCACGAAGACGCCGCTGAACGACAACGTCACCACGCGCATGCTGGAGGAAACCAGGACCAACATGGACGAGCCGGAATATGTCGCCGCACAGATCGTGCAGGCGATCGAGCGCGACTGCAAGGAACATTTCATCGGCCAGCCGGAATCTTTCTTCGCGCGGCTGAACGGCATGTTCCCGCGCCTGGTCGACAACGGCCTGCTGAAAAATACCCGCATCGCACGCAAATACGCCCAATCCATCAACAAATAATTTTTTCACTACAAGGAGCTATCCATGAAGATGTACGCCTGGTTAATCGCACTGCTGTTCGCCGCCAACACCGCCTTCGCCGAAACCACCCCGCTTGACGCCTCCATCGCAAAATTGCAGCACGACTGGGCAACAGCCTTTTACAAGGCGCCCGAAAAGGACAAGGAAGAGGCGTTCGAGAAACTCGTCAAGGAAGCACATGAGGTGAGCGCCGCCAATCCGGGCCGTGCCGAGCCGCTGATTTGGGAAGGAATCATCACCAGCACCCTGGCCAAGTACCAGAGCATATTCTCGGCCGGCGGCACCGCAAAGGCCGCACGCGGCCTGCTGCTGGCTGCCGAGAAAATTGATCCCAATGCGCTGCACGGTTCCGCGCTGACATCGCTCGGCAGCCTGTATTACAAGGTGCCGCGCTTCGGTTCCTTCGGCGACCACGACAAGGCGCGCGAATATCTCGAGCGCGCGCTGAAGATCAACCCGGACGGCATCGACCCGAACTTTTTCATGGGCGAGCTCATGGTCGAGCGCGGCGAAAAGGCCAAGGCGCTCGAATACTTCAAAAAGGCACTGAATGCCCCGGCGCGCCCCGGCCGCGAGGATGCGGACACTGGCCGCAGGACGGAAATCCAGGCAGCCATCAAAAAAATTGAGGGCAAATAATACCCATTCAGCAAGAACCGGCCTCATTGCTTCGGCAATGAGGCCGGTTTCATTGGGTGCCTGCCGCAATGGTAGAATGCCCCATGCTCAACGAACGCGCGCAAATCCTGCTCAAGACCCTGGTGGAACGCTACATCAGCGACGGCCAGCCGGTCGGTTCGCGCGCGCTGCAACAGTATTCCGGCCTGGAGATCAGCCCGGCGACCATCCGCAACGTGATGGCCGACCTGGAAGACATCGGCCTGATCAGCAGCCCGCACACCTCGGCGGGGCGCATCCCGACCGGCATGGCATACCGGCTGTTCATCGACACCATGCTGGTGGCCAAACCGCTGGACAGCGCACGCGTGCAGCAGATGGAAAACCAGCTGCAACCGGACAACCCATCGCGCCTGATCGCGCAAGCCTCCAACATCCTCTCGGAACTGACACAGTTCGCCGGCGTGGTCGCCACGGTCAGACGCAGCGCGATCACCGTGCGCCAGATCGAATTCCTGCGCCTCGGCGAAAAACGCGTGCTGCTGATCATCGTGATGCCGGACGGCGAAGTGGAAAACCGCGTGCTGCTGCTGGAGCGCGATTACACCCAGTCGCAGCTCACCGAAGCCGGCAACTTTCTCAACCAGAATTACATCGGTTGCAGTTTCTCGCAGATCCGCGAAAAGCTGCGCGGCGAACTGCGCCAGCTGCATCAGGACATGAGTTCACTGATGGCGGCGGCATTGGCGGCAGGCGATGCGGCGGAAGCGAAACAAGGCAGGGATTACGTGATCAGCGGCGAACACAACCTGCTGCATGTGGAAGATTTTTCCACCGACATGGGCCGCCTGCGCGGCCTGTTCAGCCTGTTCGAACAGAAGACCGAACTGTTGCAGTTGCTCGATGCCGGCCGGCGCGGGCAAGGCATCCACATTTTTGTCGGCAGCGAATCCGGCCTCGCTTCGCTGGACGAGTGCAGCGTAATCACCGCGCCCTATTCCGCCGATGGGCAAGTAATCGGCACCCTCGCCGTGGTCGGCCCGAAACGCATGGATTACCAGCGGGTCATTTCCGTCGTGGATATTACCGCCAAGCTGCTTGGCAATGCGCTGTCGCAAACTTGAATATCGGAATATCGTGACCTGTCAACCCGAACCCGCCCACACCCACGGCACAGCCGAAAAAACCGGCATCCTGCTGGTCAACCTCGGCACGCCGGATGCGCCCACGCCCCCGGCGGTGCGCGCCTACCTGAAAGAATTCCTCAGCGACCCGCGCGTTGTGGAAATGCCCAAGGCGCTCTGGTGGCTGATCCTCAACGGCATCATCCTCAACACGCGCCCGAAAAAATCCGCCGCGAAATACGCCAGCATCTGGCTGAAGGAAGGTTCGCCGTTGCGCGTCTACACCGAGAAACAAACCGTGCTGCTGCAGGGCTACCTGAGCCAGCGCACCAAGGCGCCGTTCGTGGTGGACTACGCGATGCGCTACGGCAATCCCGGCATTCCCGAAGCGCTGCGCAAGCTTAAGGAGCAGAACTGCCGGCGCATCCTGGTCGTGCCGATGTATCCGCAATATGCCTCCAGCACCACCGCCACGGTGTGCGACATCGTGTTCGACGAGTTGAAACAAATGCGCAACATGCCCGCGCTGCGCACCATCCGGAATTTTCACGACCACCCCGGCTATATCAAGGCACTGGCGAACAGCATCAACGACTACTGGATGAAACACGGTCGGCCGGAAAAACTGCTGATAAGCTTCCACGGCCTGCCGCAATACACGCTGGACAAGGGCGATCCCTACCACTGCGAATGCCACAAGACCGCACGCCTGCTGGCGCGGGAACTCGGCCTGAAAGAAGGACAATATGTTGTCACTTTCCAGTCGCGCTTCGGCAGGCACGAATGGCTCAAGCCCTACACCGCCGCCACGCTGAAAGAGCTCGGCGAACAAAAAGTCAAACGTCTCGACGTGGTCTGCCCCGGCTTCGTCGCCGACTGCCTGGAGACGCTGGAAGAAATCGCGCTGGAAGGCAAGGAAAATTTCCAGCACGCGGGCGGCGGCGAATACCATTACATCCCCTGCCTCAACGACCGCAACGACTGGCTGCACGCGCTGACCGACCTGGTGCTGGATAATCTGCAAGGCTGGCTGATAACGCCGGATGCGGCAGAGCTGGAACAAAGCAGGCTGCGCGCGCTGGCGCTGGGGGCGAAGAGGTAGGTCAGGTTAGCGCGCAGCGCGTAACCCGATATCATTTATAAAAGGCTGGGACAATCAGCATGCCATATGTAAACATCAAGATCACCGAAGAGGGTGTCACATCCGAGCAGAAGGCCAGACTCATCGAGGGCGTCACCAACCTGCTCAAGGATGTTCTCGGCAAGAACCCGGCAACGACCGTGGTCGTCATCGACGAGGTTCCCACGGACAACTGGGGCGTGGCCGGCGAGCAGGTTTCCTCGCGCAGGAAACGCGGCATGTAATGACCGCCGCAAACCCCATAGGCGTTTTCGATTCCGGCGTCGGCGGATTGTCGGTGCTGCACGAAATCCGCCGCGAACTGCCGGGCGAAGACTTGCTGTATGTGGCGGATTCCGGGCATGCGCCGTATGGCGACAAACCCGGTCAATTGATCGAGGCGAGGTCGATTGCGATCGTCGAGTTCCTGATGAGCCAGCGCGCCAAGGCCATCGTGGTCGCGTGCAACACGGCAACCGGAGCGGCGATAGAAACGCTGCGCGCGAGATTCCCGCTGCCGATCGTGGCCATCGAACCTGCCGTCAAACCGGCGGCGGCGAATACCCGGTCCGGCGTGATCGGCGTGCTGGCCACCGGCAGGACGCTGGCCAGCGACAATTTTGCGAAGCTGTTTGCACGCTTCGGTGCCGACATCGAGATTCTGATGCAAGCCTGCCCCGGACTGGTCGAACAAGTGGAATCTGGCGATTTGTCCGGTGCCAAGACCCGCGCGTTGCTCGAACAATATGTCCTGCCATTGCTGGAGCAGCGAGCCGACACCCTCGTGCTGGGCTGCACGCACTATCCGTTCCTCGTCCCGCTGATCCGCGAGATTGCCCCATCGGTTGCGATCATCGATCCGTCCGCCGCCATCGCGCACGAACTCCGCCGCCGGCTGGCGGATACCGGCCTGTTATCGCATGAGCCGCATGCCGGTACGGAACGCTTCTGGAGCAGCGCTGCACCGGACAAGGCGCAGCCGGTAATCTCGCAGTTGTGGAGGACGGAAATCGAGGTAAGCAGCTTGCCGGAAAAATGACGGCAATGCGTCGAGCGAGCGCCCGCTAACGAACAATCTGAACCGAAGAAGTGATATTATTCATCCAAAGGAGACCATCATGACCAACCAATCAAACACTGCCGGCTTCCGCCCCATCCGCCATGACCGTCTGTTGCAGGAAGCGGTGCACGACACTTATAAAACCAAGGGGAAACTTCCCGAACCGACGGTCTGCCCGGACTGCGGCGCGGTGTTTCACGGCGGCCGCTGGCAGTGGCTGGACAAGCCGAAGGACGCGCATCAGGCGAGTTGCCCGGCATGCCACCGGGTACGCGATCGTTTCCCGGCGGGATATGTGTCGCTAGCCGGCGAGTTTCTCGCGAAGCACGAAGCGGAAATCCTGCAACTGATACGGCATCGCGAAACGCGGGAAAAGACCGAGCACCCGTTGCAGCGCATCATGGCCATCGAGAAGACTGAACAAGGCACCGTGGTGACCACCACCGATATCCATCTGGCGCGCGGCATCGGCGAAGCGTTGCACCATGCCTATCAGGGCGAACTGGAGTTCCACTACAACCCGGAGCAGAACCTGCTGCGCGTCAACTGGAGCCGTTAACGCCGCCTGGTTATCCGGCACATATCTTGCCTGCTACGGGCGAACAAACCGACAACCTTGACGGCCACCCTCTGAAAACCTTGCGGCAAGAAGTGTGGCGCCGGGGCGGCACCCGGATTTCGCAAGCGAAGCACGCTCATGCCCGACGCGTTAATCGAAAATATCTTTTGTTTATATCTGATTCTGGTTAATCATGCCCAGGCAACTAATTGGCCGTTTTGAAATCCTGAGCGAGCTCGGCAGGGGCGGACAGGGAGCGGTATATCTTGCCTACGACCCGCAGCTCGACCGGAAGGTCGCCATCAAGACATTGCGCAAGCTGGGACACAAGACCGAGCAGTTGATTCACGAGGCGCGCATCGTCAGCAAGCTCCAGCACCCCAACATCATCACCCTGTACGATTCAGGCGAAGACCAGGGCGCCCCGTATCTGGTCTATGCCTATGTCGAGGGGAAAACTCTCGCCCAATTGCTGAAACAGGAAAAGAGCCTGCCGTTTGCGCGGGCGGCGGAAATCGCCGCCGGGGTGCTGGAAGGCTTGGCCTATGCGCATGCGCAGGGCATCTCCCACCTGGACATGAAACCGGCCAATATCATGATCGCCAAGAGCGGCATGCCGATGGTGATGGATTTCGGGCTGGCGACGACGGCAGGCGATCACGAGCAAACCATCAGCTCCCCGCTGAGCGGTTCGCCCCGCTATGTGGCTCCCGAAATCATTTCCGGGCAGCACGGCGATTCTCTTTCGGACATCTATTCTCTCGGTACGGTGCTCTACGAGATGGTGACCGGGGAATTTGCGGTCGGCGGCGACAACATGTACGAGGTGCTGAATCGCGCGGCGCATGAGCAAATCGCCGCGCCATCGACCCACAATGAGCGGGTGGATGAAAAACTGGAGGCGATCATCCTCAAGGCTGTGGCAAAAAATCCGGGCGAACGCTATCCGGGTGCGGCCGCGATGAAACAGGAACTGCAAGAATATCTCAGCGAAACACGCGCTGCGGCTACCGAATTCCTGCTCCACCGCATGCACAGCAAACAGGATTTCCCCGCCCTGTCCGGCATCATTTCCGAGATCAACCAGATCGTCTCTTCGGAATCGGAAAGCACCAGCAAACTTGCCGGCACGATCCTGCACGACCTCGCCCTCACCAACAAACTGCTGAAGGTGGTGAATGCCGCCTCTTATGGACAGTTTGGCGGCACCATCAATACCATTTCCAAGGCCGTGGTCATTCTCGGTTTTGAAACGGTGCGCAATATTGCGATGACGCTGATCCTGCTGGAATTCCTGCAAAACAAGGCGCAGGCGGCACAACTCAAGGAGGAAATAATCAAGGCGGTCTTCTCCGGCGTGGTCGCCGCGCAATTGTCGGCCGGACACGACATCTGCGACATCGAGGAAGCGATGGTCTGCTCCATGTTCCACAACGTGGGGAGGATGCTGTCCATTTATTATTTCTTCGAAGAAAGCCAGGAAATTTCCCACCTGATCAAGCAGGGAGAAAGCGAGGAAGAAGCCGCCGTCAAGATACTGGGCGTTCCCTATCCCGACCTGGGATTAAGCGTGGCGCGCAGCTGGAATTTTCCGCCCCGGCTGATGGCCGGGATGCGCAAGCTGTCCGGCGAGAAAGTCAAACCCGCGCACGGCGAACTGGACAAGCTGGCCATGACGGTCAATCTCGCCCATGAATTGTGCGAGATTTCCGCCTCTGCCAGCACCCGGAGCAAACAGCAGTCCCTGAGCGACCTGGCTGCGCGGTATGAAGGGGCAATCAAAATATCCGAACAGGATTTATCCGGCGCCATCAATACCGGGTTGAACGAACTGTCCAACCGATCCGGCATGCTGGGAATCAGCACCGCCAACAGCCCGCTGTTAAGCCAGGTGCGCCAGTGGAACGGGCGCTCGCTGCATGCCAATCACGCAAAAACCCGGGATGAAGCGGACGGCGTGATCAGACTGGACCAGGCGGTAACGCAGAAAGAGGGGGAGGATGCCGTTACCCGCCTGCTCGATCCCGATACGATACTCGGCGCCGGCATACAGGATGTGACGAACTCCATGGTGGGCGACTTCAACCTTAACGACATATTACAGATGGTTCTGGAAACCATGTATCGCGGCATGGGATTTAATCGCACCCTGATCATGATCCGCAACAACAAACTGGGCGCCATGATCGCGCGCTTCGGATTCGGTGCGGGGATCAGCGAGGTGATTCCGCGCTTCCGTTTTCCGTTGCAATTCATGCCGGATGTATTCCACCTGTCGATCGAAAAAGGCCTGGATATTTCGATTGCGGATATTCACGCGCTCAACATCGCCGACAAGATTCCCGATTGGTACAGGGACGCGGTCAATGCGCCCTGCTTCATCCTGCTGCCGCTGATGCTGAATGGCAGGGCGATTGGCCTGTTTTATGCGGACATGATTGAAGCCAACAGTCTCAATATAACGCGGCAGCAACTATCGCTGCTGAGCACCCTGCGCAACCAGGCGGTACTGGCCATCAAACAGAAGACTTGAGCGGGGACACACGACAGGCCGTACCTGCCAAACGGACAGGGTTACAGCTTGATGAAATGCTCGCGGTAGTGGCGCAATTCCTGGATTGATTCGTAGATATCGGCGAGCGCTTCGTGCTTGTTGTGTTTCTTCATGCTCTGCACCACTTCCGGTTTCCAGCGTCTGGCGAGTTCCTTGAGGGTGCTGACATCCAGGTTGCGGTAATGGAAGTAATCCTCTAATTTCGGCATCCAGCGCGCCAGGAAACGCCGATCCTGGCAAATCGAGTTGCCGCACATCGGCGATGTTTTTGCCGCCACATATTCCTTGAGGAACTCGATCATCTGCGCTTCGACCGTGGCCTCGTCCAGCGCGGAGGCTTTCACCTTGTCGATCAAACCGGATTTGGCGTGGGTGGATTTGTTCCACGCATCCATGCCGTCCAGCACGCTGTCTGGCTGATGCACCACCAGCACCGGCGCCTCGGCGACGGTTTCCAGGTTGCCGTCGGTGATCACCAGCGCGACTTCGATCACGCGATCGGTATCCGGGTACAGGCCGGACATTTCCATGTCTATCCAGACAAGGTGGTTTGGGTTTTGTGCCATAATTCGCGCGTCTTAAAATGTGAACGGTAAGGCACGTATTGTGTCATATCAAAGCATTGAAAAACTACTGATAAAACAACTAGCCATCTGACTAGGCTGTCAAAAGACGCCAGCCAAGTCATTGGTTATGCGCTCGGCATAACAGCGTTGCTTAAGGATTCAAAATGCTCATTTGCTACAGCAAACTCCGCTTTTTCATCCTTTCGCGCCTCGTTCTGCCATCGCTCGCGACGTTTTTCAATGCCTTGGTCAACATGCATTTTTGAAAACTGAATTCACCTTCCATGACCGCAACGCAATTTACCGTTATTTTCATCAGCGCATTGGCATTCACCTCGCTCGCCAAGCTGTGGCTGGCGCGGCGCCATCTGGCGCATATCGCCGCGCATCGCGCCGCGGTGCCGGAAGCGTTCCGCGAAAAAATCGCGCTCGCCGACCACCAGAAAGCGGCGGATTACACATCCGCTAAAACCCGTTTCGCGATGCTCGGCATCCTGTTCGATGCGGCGCTGCTGCTGGCCTTCACGCTGGGGGGCGGCATCCAGTTCCTCGCCGGTCTCAGCAATGGCTGGTTCGGCTCACCGCTCACGCAGGGCGTGGCGACCATCGTCGCGGTGCTGCTGCTCTCGTCGCTGCTGGAAGCCCCGTTCAGCCTGTATCGCACCTTCGTCATCGAGGCGCGTTTCGGCTTCAACAAAATGACCCTGCGGCTGTACCTGATCGACGCGCTGAAAGGCCTGCTGCTCGGCGCGATCCTCGGCCTGCCGCTGCTGTTCGGCGTGTTGTGGCTGATGTCCGCGATGGGGTCATACTGGTGGCTGTACGCGTGGCTGGCATGGATGGCGTTCAACCTGCTCATCCTGTTCATCTACCCGGCGTTCATCGCGCCGCTGTTCAACAAGTTCACGCCGCTGCAGGACGAGGTTCTGAAGGCGCGCATCGCGGCCCTGCTCGGCAAATGCGGCTTTACCGCCAGTGGCCTGTTCGTGATGGACGGCTCGAAGCGCAGCGCGCACGGCAACGCCTACTTCACCGGCTTCGGCAAGACCAAGCGCATTGTATTTTTTGACACGCTGCTGCAACGCCTGAGCGGCAACGAAATCGAAGCGGTGCTGGCGCACGAACTCGGACACTTCAAGCGCCGCCATGTGCTGAAACGCATCGTGATGACCTTTATCATCAGCCTGGGATTCCTGTGGCTGCTCGGGCAGTTGATGCAAACCGCGTGGTTCTATCAGGGTTTGGGCGTGAACACTCCCTCCACCGCACTCGCGCTGCTGCTGTTCTTCATGATCCTGCCGCTGTTCAGCTTTGCGCTGCAACCGCTGATGTCGGCCTATTCGCGCAAACACGAATTCGAAGCCGACGCCTACGCCGCCGGGCAAACCGCCGCAGCGGATATGGTGAACGCGCTGGTCAAGCTGTATCAGGACAATGCCGCCACGCTCACCCCCGACCCGCTGTATTCCAGTTTTTACGATTCGCATCCGCCCGCCGCAACGCGCATTGCGCATTTGCAGTCCCCCCATCTTCAAACCACCCGTCTTCAAACCAAGTGAGGAGAACATCATGGAACAAGCGTGCGACCTGACCAGCAAGCGATGCAAACCCTGCGAAGGCGGCATGCCGCCGCTGTCGCAACCGGAAGCCGACAACCTGATGAAACAACTGGAAGGCTGGCATCAATACGGCAACCTGATCGGCAAGACCTACCACTTCAAGAATTACTACCAGTCCATCGCCTTCGTGAACGCCATCGCATGGATGGCGCACCGCGAAGACCATCACCCCAACCTCACCGTCACCTATAACAGTTGCCAGGTTGAATACACCACCCACGCCATCCACGGCCTGTCGGAAAACGATTTCATCTGCGCCGCGAAAGTGGACGCGCTGTTCAAGATTTGAAGCCCACCGTTCAAGGCCAGATCATTGCGGCATTCGGCCGCCAGTACCTGGTGCGCCTGGAAGACGGCAGCGAACTGGCCTGTTTGACACGCGGCAAGAAAAGCGAAGTGGTGTGCGGTGACATCGTGGAAATCAGGCTCACCGGAGAGGCCTCGACGGAGAACGATGCGCAGGGCGTGATCGAACGCATCGCGCCGCGCCGCTCGCTGCTGCACCGCTCCGACGCGTTCCGCGAAAAGCTTATCGCCGCGAACGTCACGCAGATCATCGTGGTGGTCGCCGCCGAGCCTTCGTTCAGCGACGAACTGCTGGCGCGCTGCCTGGTCGCCGCACAAGACCAGAAACTGGACGTGCTGATCGTGCTGAACAAATGCGACCTTGCCGAGGCCGCGACCGCCGCGCGCCAACGGCTCACCCCCTACACCGCGATCGGCTATCGCGTTCTGGAACTCAGCGCAAAAAATGCATCAACCTCCCCCTCATTGAAAAATGCCGAACAATCTCTCATGCAAAAAGAGGGGGAACGGTTGCCTCCTCCCCCTGGCAGGGGGAGGATTGTAGAGGGGGTGGACTCGTTGCGCCCCTTCCTCGCCAATCACACCAGCGTACTGGTCGGCCAATCCGGCATGGGCAAATCCACCCTGATCAACGCGCTGCTGCCCGATGCGCAGGCCGCCACCCGCGAGATTTCCAGCGCGCTGGATTCCGGCAAGCACACCACCACCCACGCGCGCCTGTACCGGATAGACGACAACAGCAGCCTGATCGACTGCCCCGGTGTGCAGGCGTTCGGCCTGCATCACCTCAGCTTCGGCGGAATAGAGCAGGGATTCGTCGAGTTCGCGCAATATCTCGGCCAGTGCCGCTTCCACGACTGCCACCATACGCATGAACCGGGTTGCGCACTACGGGAAGCCGTCGCGGCGGGAAAAATTAATGCAAGAAGGCTGGGGCTGTTTCATCAGATCACCGCGAACAAGGCGTAAAGAAATACACGGAACCCAATGTGGATTCGTGTGCGCCGGGCAAATCTGGGTGCTGAATTATAGTGGCTCCGGTTTGATATTGGCGCGCCCGAAGCGATATATCTGGGCACTGGGAAGTAGTTATTTTATTGCCGTGACTATCCGCTTTCTGGCAGGCATTTAGCAATTGCGAAGTGCCGTTCCCGACATATTGGAGACGGTCAGCGCGCTTGCCGCGAAAGGCGGCTCTTCGGCCTGAGCCGACTATCAGATCAATGCGAATGATAGGCTGCTACCAACACGTTGCCGTCGTTCACGAAAACAATAAGTAAACGTTCAAACTGGCCTGACCATTGCACCGTGCAGGAATGAGGTGTCTTATTATCAATCCCGAGGCAACCAGCCTTTCGCATTTCGTTCAGGAACAGGAAGGTTCTTTTGTTTGAGGTGCTCAAGTAGAACGTGTTCGTCCTGTGGAGCCCACCCATCCCAGTTGCCTTGCCAACATAAATCGCAGCAGAAAATTCTTCCATAGAGTTCCAGTCTATGGCCTTCGTGTCTGCCCGGTCCATGCTGATATGCTCTACCACGTACGTCACATTTAAAAATGAATTTCTCTTTGTTCATTACGTTACCCCTCAACAGCCACTAGATGCCCCACAGAACCGTATGCTTGGTAATAGCATATGGCAATAGGGTTAGACCGAGTTATCCACTGCGGCTTCGTGCCCCTTAATAAATGCATCCATACGCTTTCCCATTTCAGAGAGTTTTTCCACACAAGGGTTGTTCAGGAAGGCATGCACTCGCTCGGTGGCCTTCAGAAGAAGCGTGCAGGCTATGCCAAGATAGTGCTCCACTTCGTCAAGGGACGTGAATCGGTAAAAGACAACCTCAAAATTATTCTCATTCTCTTCTTCGATGTGCCTACCCCGAAGCGCCTGCAAGGTGTTATGTGAATGCGAGCAAAGCTCCGCATAGATGGTTGCATATTCGTGCGCGAGGCCAACAAGCTTGAACTTGTCCTCGATTTTTAGCACCTTGCCACCTTTCTCTTGCATTGCGGCTAAGCGTTGCTCATGCAGTTTAATATTTTCCTGAAGGTTGGATGTCGCCGATACCTTCTCCAAATACGGGTTCTGGCCGTCGGCTGCCGCCCGCAGCAATTTAAGCCAACTCTTCTCTGCGCTGACTTCCAATACATATCCGTACCTTGGATCAGCACAAAGATTAAGCATATCCACATAAGCCTCAAGAAGACTGCGTAGAATAATCGGAAGCGCTGTTTTCGGGCCATCCTTCGTCAGCAAAATAATGCTTGATGACAATTCAAGGATAGAGCCATAGAGCGCAATGACGTGGAGGTGCTGGGGATGTGTTTTGTCAAAAAAAAGTTTGCGCGACATCTCAATCACATCGGAATGTAGCTCGTGAAGCAGACCCAGTGTTTTGTCGCCTTGACTCATCTGCTGCCAGGTTCCGATCGTATTACCAATATCCATTCAGCAACGCCCATACAGCCCCCTTTTTATATTTCCTCGAAATTCATTGCAGCGTAATGTAGGTTGTCAACAATCCTGCCCTGAGCAACGTCGAGGGGCGAAGCGCATTGCACCGGATGTTTTGATTCGGCGAAATAACGATTGTGCCCTTCTTGCGAAATCAAGCCCTTTGGTACAACGCAACCAGTTGCATAAAATGCCGCTGGCTCCATGCAATAGTGCATTCTTCGTCTGCCAGCCGGATGCGTATCTTAATTTCTTGAGCCGTTTCACCGCCGTTATCGAATTCCGCAATCTTGTGCTCGATGTCGTCCAGCCATTCGAAACTGGCGTGATTCAGCTTGGCCATCGTGTCAGCACTGACACAGAGCATATTGCCCGCATCGTTGAGATAGTCGGCATTGCCGTAGGGAAGCAGGCTGCACACCTCAAAGTAGTTTGCCGCCTCGCCATTGGCATTGGCCGACGCTTTGGGAAATGTCTCTCCTGTCACCTGACAACGCCCTTGATATTCTTCGTAAAGAGTTTGGCGCGCTTCCTTGTTGGATAGCTGATCGCGCACCGGAGAAAAGTGGATTACCTTCGGTGAGGCATCGTGTTCCAGAACACCATCGGCAACCGCCTGACTGAGTTTGTCTTGATAGCGGCCAGGATTGGAAACGGGAGAATTGTGAGGGTTGTTCACATCGCCATGTGATGACGTGCCCCGTTGTGGCCTTGTCATTTCTGCAAGGCCATCTTTGAAAGATGGCGCGTGTTGAGGTGATAACTCTTGCGGGATCATTTTACGCAACTTCTCCCGATCTGCGTTTGAACCAGACTGATAAGCCGCTATCAATTTTTTGAGATCATCATCGCCTTTTGTAACCAGATCGAGTGCTTGCTCAACTTCAGGTTTTTTCATTCCCAGTTTTTCAGCCACCTCTCTGGCGCTAATAGAGAATGTGTCGAACGCCACCGGCAAGTCAGTAAGAAAGAGCTCGTCAGGTTTGCGACAATGGTCGGTTTTATCTGGTAACCAATCATATTTACGGCATAGATTACCAACCTCGGTATATTTGAACTCCTTCGTACCAGCATCCAGTTTCTGGAGATTGGATGACTGTTGTATTTCGCCACTGATAATACGAGGGGCAGATAACATGATGTTCCAGAGAATACTGGCTCTCTCTTTGCTCCAACTATCAAGTGCGGGTTGCAGGCCAACAACCGTCGCGTCAGGCCTAAATCCTTTCAGCCCCTGCTTATGCCAACCATAACTGGTGTATAAGGGTACTGTACCTTCCCATGGATGCAGATTCTGAGTCAACTCAGCAGCAGGTTCGACTACGCTGGAGACAACACCATTGAATTCAGCCTTTACCGATGGATGCAAAAAATAGGCACTCACACTATCCAACCCACTAAACCAGGTTTCATGTTCGATAGTTCTCTCAAACACATCGGATGCCCTTGGCTTTTTCCAGACGATATTATCCGGCGCGTTGCCGCTGGCGTGTATGCAAGCCAGCCATTCGACACCATTCAAGCTTGTGGTTAGTTGCTTTTTTGACGCGTCGTTGGCTTCGGTGTATGCCTTGCGTATTTGGCGCAGATGTTCGCGGTAATTGGATTCATTGAAAAACTTATTCTCACCTTGGTATAGCGGCAAGATGCACTGCCCAACTATCGCTGCTGCATCAATCGGGCGAATATTTTCTTTTTCCAAAAACTTTCTGATTGGTTCGTTCGCAGCTAGTTCGGCGTGAACCAAGGGAAATACTGACAAATCTATCCCGGCAGTATCCTTGGGTGCGAACCATGCCGATGGTCGTGCGTTCTTTTCTGGAAACAGGGAAACGTGCTTGCCGGATGAAAGGCGGATGAACGGTACTTTTTTGAGAGATTGCGCACCCAGCATTGCGTATTGAATGAACTTGATTAACCAGTCCATCGGTTGCTTGCCGAGGAATTCGGCGGTCAATTTTGGTGAGAGAGACTCGGGAGTAATCAGCATCCCTTCTGCAAGGCCAACTATGTAGGCGTAAAAATCGGGATATTTATCAGCAGTGATGTCTTCATCCAGCCACGCCAAATTTTTCTTGCCAAACAGTGAGCCAAGTTGTTCCTGCGAAAACAATCCAACCAACTTTTCACCACGTGCCAGCTTGGCCTCATCGGCTTTGATGAAACCGCCACCATGCGCTGGCAACAGGAGTTGTGTTTTGAGCGCTTCGCGCACCCTGTCATACACGGGGCGGAACAGACTACTTTCTGGGAAATCCTGCTCCCTCAATGGGAGTGCATTGAAGCTCTCAACATTCAGCAATTTATGATTGCCTAGATCATTTAGGCTGTCAGCAGCAAGCTGTGCGGCAGCTTTAATCATCTGGTGGTTGGCTGGATCGTCGCTCTTGATGTTGTCGCGCCCCTTGGTGGCTTTGAATGGTGCTTGGATGAGAAACCCAAGTTCGGTTTTCTTTTCTGTTGGAAAGAAAACGACCAACTCTGTATTGTCCGCTCTGGTTACTGCTCCGTCCTTGATGAGAAAAGCAATTTCAACCGTGACTTGGTGAGATTGCACGGCATCTTGCACCGCAACTTCTCGCGAAAATATCCACCACTCCTCAATGCAATAGTCCTGATCGAGAACCCTCACTTTTCGTAAACAGGCATTGCCTGTAATCAACTCGGTGTTTCTGGCAAAGTACCCAGATGTTCCGTCCTGCAACGTCCATTTTATTTCGGCGATATGCCGTAAAAATAGTAGGGTGTGGATGCCAAGTTTGCGGAGGGCATCACCAATTTCGCGTACAGCATCAGTGGCAGATACGTCTCCCCTAAAAGCCCATCCGGGTCTTTTATTGGGTTGATCGAAAGGCAAAACAATCAGAGTATCTTTGCCCTCCACGTCAGTTATTTTACGTGGAGTTATTTCATGTGGCTCAACGAAACGCTGTATCTCAAAATGCTCGTTGCCTGAATGAATTTGTGGGAAAAAGGTGTAGGCATAAACCGATTTGAAGCCGATTCCGAATTTTCCGATCTGTGTGAAATCCTCTGCTTTCGTGCCTTCACCAATACCGCAGATACCGGTTACATCGAAACCATCGAACGGAGCGCCGTTGTGGCGAATTTCCAGCCGATCCGAGTGCAGGTGGAAATGCACATAACCTGCTGGACTACCTGCTAGCCGACGCGACAGCGCATCCTCGGCATTTTGCAGCACCTCGAAAATAAAGTGTGTTCGTCTCGTGTAGATGTCTGCAAAGTAAGAAAGGTGGCGCGTTCCTTGGCCGTACTCCTTGATATTATTCTGGCGTATCGCCGCGTAATCCGCGCTCATTTCTTCACCTCCACAACACCAAACGCCACCGCCTCAGCACGAATATCTGCCGCTTCCTTGGCAGTTTCAAGCTTGTCTTTTTGGCGGTTGTAGTCAGCCTTGATACGGTCATGTTCCGCCTGTTTCATGGTGCGGATTTTTTCCTCCGTCGCCTTACTCAACTGGTCATTCACTTGGTGCAGTCGAGCTTTGGCGCTGGCCATCAGGCTATTCAGGCGGTACGTAACCAACTGCTGGTTGGCTTCCTTGTGATTGGCGAGCGTGTCGCGCCAGCGTTGATGGTGACGGGCTTCGAGTGCATCGAAAACGGCTTGCTCGGGAAGTTCGCTTTCCTCTACCGGAAGCGCGTCATGCAACAAGGAGAATAGCTTCGCTTCGATTTCTGGCGATTCTGCCACAGCGATCAGTTCGCAATCTGCGCGCACGCCTTGTTTGTGCCATTGGTAAAGTGCGAAGGGATATATCCCCGCTGCCAGTTCCGCTGCCTGCACCCGACACTGAACATAAACCGGCTGACGTGGTTGCAGGTGTAAGGCAGCTTGGCGCAGCAGCGGATGGGCGGGGTGCAGCAACGCAGCTTTTGGATTATCGCTTGCGCAATCCTGATCGAAGGTGATTTCGATGTGCGGCGTATTTCCTTTGAGCCAGCGTTCCCAAACTCTTGCCTCCTGATTGTCGGCTTTCAGTTTCTGAAAATCCTCCAGCAGACGGGTGCGCGCATCGGCATCCAGCCGTAAAGTTTTGAGGGCTTGATTGCCGAGCATAACTTCTTGCTCTTTGCCGGTACGGCTGCGCAAATAAAGGCTGACCGTTGAATGCAGCGCTTCCGGCGTGAGCCAGCCGCTGGTCGGAGTAGTCAAGTCGTCGTCATTGGGCAGACTCAAGCCGAACAGTTCAGTGGCACGGCTTTCTAATGATTCCTGCTCCTGAATCTCGCGCAGTTCGTTGTCCGCCAGTTGTTGCAGCCGCTCTTGCCGTTGTTGCGGGGTCAGGTCGAAGCTCTCTGAAATGGCGTGCAGCTCTTTGCTGATCTGGCCGAGGATTTCTTCACTCGCGCCCAGCGCTTGCTGGAAAACGCCGATGCGCAGCAGGCAGCGTTCGTAGATGTCGGCATCCACCGTGCCGGGGGTGATGAGGTTGTTGATGACCACCACTTCGCTTTTCTGTCCGTAACGGTCTATACGCCCGATACGCTGTTCGATGCGCATAGGGTTCCACGGCAAATCGTAGTTGACCATGCCATCGCAAAACTGGAAATCCAATCCTTCGCTGCCGACTTCGGTGGAGAGCAGAACATCCAGCGTGTCTGCTTGATCCTTGGCTTGGGCGAAGCGTTGGCGGATGTCGCGGCGGTCTTCGTCCGCTACGCCGCCGTGGATCACACCGACGCGGATGCCTGCCGCAAGCAGATTCCGCTCCAGATAAAACAAGGTGTGGCGGAAACTGGTGAATACCAGCAGCTTATTGTTGGGCAAGGCTTGTTTGTCGCGGACGATGGCGAGGAAGGCATCCAGCTTTGGGTCGGCGGGATCAAGCATCCTTGCGGCTAGTCTTAGTTGCTCGATTTCGGCCTGCAAACTGCCCGGCGGCAAAACTTCCACTTCATCCGTTTCATCGTCGTTGATTTCCGCCAGGTCGAGATCGTCCAGTTTTCCATCCAGCCATTGGTCTATGAATGGCGCCAGTGCGTAGAGGCAACTGGCAGCCTGCCGCCGCAAGGTGGAGAGCATGAACAATATTGCTTGCCGCCCGTGGCTATGCGCGAAAATGCGGCCTGCCGTGGCAATTAGCTGATCGTGAAAAACCTGCTGGGCATCGGTAAACGGAATGGAGAAAGTTTCCGGTTTGCGCGTGGTAAAGTTGCCGATGTCGCGCCGCCGTGTGCGATTGATGAGGCTGTCGAAGGTGGATAGCCGCTCAATTTCCCGAATCAAGGCAACCCGTGTGGCGGGGATGATTTCCGGCTCGGCGAGCGTATCCAGCACGCGCTGAAAATCTGGGGTTTCGATGAAAGCAAAAGTGCTTGCCGCCGCTTTCAATTCCGCCACTGCCTGTTGCTGACTATCTGCTGCCGCAGAGCGCAGATGGTTCGCCGCCGCGTGGATATGCGGGTTAGGTTCAGCCATGAATTCAAAGCTGGCCTTATCAATCACCAAGTCCGGGCGCAGCACGTTGAGCAGAGTGAACAAATCCTGATTGCCCATCTGAATTGGCGTAGCGGTCATAAACACCACTGCCTCGGCGTGGTCGCAGAAAAACTTTACGCCTTGGTGCAGCCAGGTATTGACGTTGCGAATGTGGTGCGCCTCATCCACGATGACCAAATCGAAGCGCGGTGGCGGGTCGAGATCAAGTAGCCCCTTGGTTTTTTTGCCGCGTTTATTTGATTTGCCATTGAGCAGGGTATCGTCGAACAAGGAGAATGGCAGAATGGTACGGCTGTGCTGGCGCGGCCATTCGCCGTCGAGATCGGTTTCGTGCAGGCAGTGGCGCAAGGTGTTGCCGTCAAGCTGGGTGAACTCCTCGCCAAAACGCTTCATCTCGACACGCCATTTGCCTTCGGCCACCAGCGGTTTGGGACACAGAATCAGCACGGATTTGATTTCGGCGCGTGCTTGCAGTTCTTTCAGAATCAGCCCTGCCTCGATGGTCTTGCCGACACCCACATCGTCGGCAATCAGCAAACGCGGGCGATCTGCACGCAGCAGCTTGAGCACCGGCCGGTATTGATAGGGAACGAAACGCACTCGCCCTGAGTGCAAGGAATAGAGGTTGGCAGCAGACGGCGCGGTCAACAGCAGCGCGGTTATGTGCGCATGAAATTCCGACAGAGCAAGTGCGGCTCGTTCATCCACGAACATGGGGTTTGCTTCGAGTTGGCTTGCATAATAATTCGTTGGTTTGCCATCCTCGAAAACCGAGTAGCGGCATTCGCCGCCCGAATTTGGCTGCACCGAGAGGATGGGGAAAATCTTGGCGTGGTTCGATTTCAGGCGTACTAACTGGCCGGGCGCAAATCCATCTTGGATAGCCGTTGTTTCCGGTACTGCTGCAACGGCAGGCGCAGCAGGTGCGGGGGATGACGCAACAGGTGGCAGAGATGGGCTTGGAGCAACGGTGGGTGAAAGCAGCGTCAATTGCTGCTGTTTGTAAGCGGCTATTTGGTTTTGTGCTGCATCGCCGACCCCGAGCATTCTTGCCAGACGTTCCAGAGTATCGGCATCGCGATAAGCATCACGCGGCTCGGTTTCGGCAGCGGTGGCGTGCGCCCAACGGTTGCGTATCGTCTGCGTTTCTTTCAGCCAGTTGCGCGCTTCTTTGGGCCAGTTTGAGCGGGAAGATAGTTCGTACCAGTTTTGATCGAGAACTCGCAGTAATGCAGCCAGATCAAGCCCGGACAAATTATCAATGCGTGATTGTTTGACGCGTTCTTGTTGTTGATAGGTCAGGATGCCCAGAACATGATGCTCCCACCAGTCTTTGGATAATTGAGGCAACCATTCTCCCAGCAAGGTCCTAAGGTCATTAGTGAACGATTGCAACAAGCTATTCATATCAATCTTCTCTCTGCTTGTGATTGGTGATTGGGTATTGAAAATCCACAAAACTTGTTGCTGAATTATAGTTTCGTTGACAAATGGATTGTTGGAATCAACGCAACATCAGTCAATATTTCGCCGCAGCCGAGTTCAGTATTTCCTTGATCCGTTTGCGCAGCGTCGCCGGTTCAATCACTTCCACTTCATCTCCGTGTCGCAGCACGTCCATCATCAGCTCACGGTCATCGGCATAAGGTATTTCCAGCAGGTAGCTGCCATCCTGGGCGAACTGGGCTTTCTGTTCCGGATGCCAGGATTCGTTTGCCACCCACCTTGCCCTGGCCGGTGAGAATTTCAGCTTGGCCCACTGCACCTTGCTGCCTGAGAAGATGCCGTAACCCTTCTCGAAGTAGTCCTTGAGTTCCTTCTTGCTGATTTCCTTGGCTGCGTCATCAGTGGGTTCGGCGCCCGAGATGGCATCGACCGAGAAGCTGCGGATGCTCTGGCGCAGGTGGCACCAGGCATCGACATACCAGTTGTCGCGGTAAAACACGATCTGCTGGGGCGAGATCAGCCTTTCCAGGGTTACATTCCGCTCACGGTTGTAGTGCTGGATCTTGATGCGCTTGCGGCCAAGGGTGGCGGTAGCGATTGCCTCAAAGTGCTTGAGCGGCATCACCCTTTGCGTGGCATGCAGCATACGGAAGCGTTTTTCCACTTCCTCGGCACTGTGGTCTGCGCTGCCCAGCAATGCCTTGAGCCTGGCCTGCAGGGGTTCAATGTGCTGGCTGAGCAGGCCGGGATGGATATCCTTCAACAGCTTCTGGATCAACAGCAATGCATGAGCTTCCGAGGCGTTGAACCATATTCCCGGCAAGGCGAAGGTCGGGCCGCTCTGTCCCTTGGATTCGTAGCGGTAGCCGCCAGCATCGCGATCCCAGAAGATCGGGGCATTGAGGCGGTCGCGCAGATATTCCAGGTCGCGCTTGAAGGTGGCCAGGGAGATATTGAGCTCCATCAGAAAATTCTCGATCGGCACCACCCCCCGTGCGGCCAGCATCTGGTCGATCTTGTAGAAACGTTCGCTGCGATCCATTCTCATCCTCTCATTATCGGCGAATCGTAGCTCATCTGGTGAGCCATGAGGCTGAAATAATCTCGTCCAGAGACAATACAAGGGGAAATCATGAGACGCAAAACAAGCTACGCCGCCCAGCGCCGCCGTATTTTAGTACTGGAACTCGCGCTATATATGCTGGCAGTCACCGCGCTAACTGCCGCCTCGGTGGCGATGTACTACGCTCCGAATCTGGTCATTTATGAAGAAATCTACACTTCCCGATGATTCGCTCGCCTTGCCGCCAGCGATCATCCGATATCAATCGCTTGAGCAGGCGGGCTTGGCTCGCCAACTCCTGATTTTTGAATGTGCGGCATTGCTCCCCAAAAACTCACAGGGCAGGGGAGTCGCGCTGGTTGAGCTTGCCGATGGTCGCCTGTTCTTTTTTCGCTCCAGCATATGGGCAATGAAGGGTAGCCAGGAGATCGGTTGCCTTGTCGATGAATTATCCAGATTGCCGATGTGGATCGCTGCTTTGGATGGCGCGGCAAACCATGTTAGCTATGCGATCGGAGCGCCTCTGGAGTTTATCGACAGCAACCCGTTTCAGATCGAGAGTTGGTACATCCCGGAATGGAAGCAACATGCCGTATCCTGGCTGGCGATGAACCAGCCCAGGGTGTCAGTCTGGCAGATCAACGGATTGCTTACAGAGGCGGCCGGGGAAGTGGCCAGTGAGCTTTCCACTAAGCTCGTATTGTTTGCCAGTAAACTGGACCAGGATACCTACTCATCCCAAGAGGGATACCATTGCTCATGGCAATCCAGTCACAACTATTTCACTCCATGCAATGAGCAGCTAAGGCGCTATCGCAGACAGGCCGATACGACCTTTCCTCTGGTCATCCAGCAGATCATCGCTCGCCCCAAGGATAAAAGCACCGCCTCAATCATTCAGGCCGTAGACGAGGGTGTGCCCATTGTCGAGCATTTGGCAAATCTGTTTGCATGCCCGAAGAAATGCGTGCGTCAT
Organism: uncultured Gallionella sp.; assembly: GCA_964349865.1. Classification (GTDB taxonomy): domain Bacteria; phylum Pseudomonadota; class Gammaproteobacteria; order Burkholderiales; family Gallionellaceae; genus Gallionella. Next base: position 24,822 of record CAYGIF010000012.1, read on the forward strand.
TTAAGAGGTCTCCGGTTTGAAGACATCGGAATCCAATGGACCGGCCGCCTCAAGGAATTGCTGATGATCCTTGGAAGTCTGGATCAGAACAGGCTACCGAAGGACGGGCAGGAGTGGAAAGTGTTCGGTGAGACGATAGCGCTTTTGTCGGGCCTGACAAAAATGCCGACAACATCCCTCTCTGCTCGACTGTTGCTGGGCGAATTTTCCAAGCTGAATTGGCGTGGCAATACTGAATCAAGTGTCAGTTTGCGGGAGCGTGCCTTGGCGATCGAGCGCTTGTCCGAAAACATCCGGCAGGCCATTGTTGCGACAGCCTGGGTTGACGGAAAGGACTGTGCAACCGGTATCTCACTGCAACGGCTCGTGATTGAAGCCGCATGTTCGTTGGGCTTAAAGCGCCTGGAAAAACTGGCGCGCAAATGGGTGGCCAGAGAGATGCAGCTTGATGCGAAAAGGTTTGTCCGGCAAGCAGACGGGTTTCCCGTCATTCTGGATTCCCCGCTGGAAGTTGGAGACATGAAGGTGATCCAGCTGAAAACCCCGAGGGAACTGAAAAGCGAAGGAACAAGGATGCATAACTGCGTCGAGAGTTTCGCCGGGTCATGTGCAAGCGGCAGCTCTTACATATTCTCCGTGCGGGACAAGAGCGGCGCATCCTGCGTGACCGTCGAGTACATGTTGGGGCACTCCCGGGCAGGATTGCCGGAGCTGGGCCTGATCCAGCAGAAGGGAGCTGGCAATTCAGCCCCTGGAACTCGTTATCAGGCGGCGCTTGATGCACTTCATCGCTATACCGCTTCTCCCATGATCAGAAGGAAGTTGCTGGATTTGGCGGTCTACCAGAAGGCATGTGGGCAGGGCGGCGCAGGCAAGGCGATGAAATATATCCGATCGCTGGAGTTCATCCAGTTTCTGAAAAATGAAACCGGCGACCGGCTGAATTTTGATCTGCTTGTTGCCGAAGCGGAAAGTATGAGGGATGGAAACTTCACTGACGGCTGATAGGCACGTACCAGTCGTTGGACAATCTGAATGCCACCGGCAGGTATGGCCGAAGTCCGGTCGTCGGCCTAAGCGGACTGTCACAAGTTATCTGATTCTGCTGTCAGCAATTGCCCCTTTGAGAACTTTTGCTGCTGATTTCAGGAACAGCAGCGCAAGCGCCAGTCCAACCAGAATGTCCGGCCATCCGGAATGAGTGAGCAAGACGCCGCCTGCCGCCACAAAAACCGCAATATTGGCAGCAATGTCATTACGCGAACATTCCCAAACAGAACTCATGTTGATGTCTTCCTCGCGGTGCTTCCAAAGCAGGGTGAGGCAAGTGCCGTTTGCCAATAGCGCCAGCAGGCTTACAAGACCCATCGTTTCATAGAGCGGAATGACCGGAACAGTGATACGGTAAGCCACCTGATAGAGAACAAAGAGGCTGGCCAGCAGGATCAGCACGCCCTTGAACAAAGCCACCTTGGCTTTTGAGCGCGGCCCGCGAGAAACGGCATAGAGGCTCAGGCCATAGGTCAAGGCATCGCCCAGGTTATCGAGAGAGTCGGACAGCAATGCAGTCGATTCAGCCATCATGCCCGCAATCAACTCGACTACGAACATCACGGCATTGATGCCGAGCACGATTTTCAGCGTCGCGCTTTGCCGTTCTCTCAATGCATCAAGCGCACAGGATTTATTTTCGCAGCAGTCCGCCATACAAGCAGCATAGGAATACAATTCAATAATAATGACAGACAAGAGCCAATCTGACCAACTTGCAAGCCGGTCTCAGGATTCGCATAATGCTGCGCAAATGCGATAACTGGACAATTGCTGGCGGATCCGAACCCGACTGATCTCGCCGCTCCATAAATTCACACGGATGTTTTGATTCCATGCCCAATACTACTCCCATCGGATGGACGCTGGTTTTTAGCGCCTGGCTGATCGCCACGGTATCGACGCTGGGCGCGCTGTTTTTCGGTGAAGTGATGGGCTACCCGCCCTGCGTGCTCTGCTGGTATCAGCGAATCGCCATGTTCCCACTGGTGCTGGTGCTCGCTGCCGGATTGTTCCCCTTCGATCCGCGCGTCGTGCGCTATGCCCTGCCGCTGGCGCTGGCAGGCCTGGGGCTGGCACTGTTCCATCTGGCGCTCACCGCCGGATGGATACCCGAAAACATCAGGCCCTGCCAGCAGGGCGTGCCGTGTTCCGACACCCAGGTGGTCTGGTTCGGCTTTGTGACCATTCCGCTCCTGTCCGCGCTTTCCTTTTCATTCATCGCAGGGTTGCTCCTGACAACACATCTGAAAGGCTCCAAATGAAACAAAAAACCATCTTCATCGTCTCCGCGATTGTTCTGCTGCTGATTTTCATCGCTGGCGCCCTGTTCTATACCGGCCAGAAGGAACAGGCGGCAAACCAGCTTGCCGAAACCAATCGTGCCGCATTGATCCGCACGCACTCACCAACCTTGGGCAAAGCCGAAGCACCGGTCGTCATCGTCGAATTCCTCGACCCGGCCTGCGAAACCTGCCGTGAGTTCTATCCGCTGGTCAAACAGTTGATGGCTGACAACCCGGACAAGATTCGCATCGTGCTGCGCTACGCTCCTTTCCACACTGACTCAGACAAGGTGGTTGCCATGCTTGAAGCGGCGCGTCAACAGGGCAAATTCTGGGTAGCACTCGAAACCCTGCTGGCGAATCAGGCAAGCTGGACACAGCACCACACGGCCAACCCGGAGCTGGCATGGATGCATCTCGATGGCATCGGCCTGAATATGGAGAAGATGGCCCAGGACATGAATTCTCCCGAGACTGCCAGTGTGATCGCACAGGATCTCGCCGATGCGAAGACGCTGAACGTCACCATGACACCTGAATTTTTTGTCAACGGCAAACCGCTGCCGAGTTTCGGCTTTAATCAGTTGAAGGGGCTGGTTGATCAGGCTCTGGCAGATAGCCGCGCCCGCTGAGTTTCCACGCGGGTGGGGTGCGGGTACCATCGGCTGAGGCGCGAATGTACAGCTATGAGATTTACAAATCGCGGGACAACGCGCGCAACGTCGGGGAGACTGCCTAGAACGAAATCAGGTCTATAAAAGATGCATTCATCGCCCACAAAAGTTTGAATCACGGAGCCATATCCAAAGAAGCAGACATTCGCTGACAGCAGAATCAGACATGACCGTCTGCTATGGCCCTTGGATTCAACCGGTCGGTCGCGGTGCTACTCCTGACATTCTGTTCCTGGCACATTGTTACCTATCGTCAGTATCCGCTTGGGGGCAGCTCAACTATCTGTGATTATTCCATATCTCCCCGTTCAAACAACATTCAGAGCTATCTGGCCTCATGGCAAACTCGCCGCTACACCACCCACAGCGGCGGCTCATCCATCAGCGCGATCTGTTCGCGCAATTCCAGAATCCGGTCCTGCCAGTAGCGTTGCGTATTGAACCAGGGAAAAGCTGCGGGAAAAGCCGGGTCGTCCCAGCGCCGCGCGATCCACGCGGCGTAATGGATCAGGCGCAACGTGCGCAGCGCTTCGATCAGGTGCAGTTCGCGCGGGTCGAAATCGTAAAAATCCTGATAGCCCTCCAGCAGGTCGCCGAGTTGCTGCGTCTGCTCGGCGCGCTCGCCGGACAGCAGCATCCACAGATCCTGTATCGCAGGCCCCATGCGGCTGTCGTCGAAATCGACGAAGTGCGGGCCAATGTCGGTCCACAATACGTTGCCGACATGGCAGTCGCCGTGCAGGCGCAGGGTGCGCACCGTCCCGGCATTCTCGAAACAGCGCCGCACGCCATCCAGAGCCTGCGCGACCACGCCGCGATAGACCTCGGCCAGCTCTGCCGGAATGAAATTATGCGCCAGCAGATATGCGCTCGGCTCGACGCCGAAACTGTGGATGTTCAGCGTCGGGCGATGCCGGTAAGGCTCCAGCGCGCCGACCGCATGGATGCGCCCGATGAACCGCCCCATCCATTCCAGCGTGTCGCAGTCATCCAGCTCCGGCGCGCGGCCGCCGTGTTTTGCGAACACCGAGAAACGAAACCCGTTGAAGGCATGCAACGTGCGGCCGCCGATCTCCAACGCGGGCACCACCGGAATTTCGCGCTCGGCCAGCGCAGCGACAAAGGCATGTTCTTCCAGAATCGCTTCATCCGGCCAGC
>CAYGIF010000013.1:0-28112 GCA_964349865.1 uncultured Gallionella sp.
AGAACTTGTTGTAGGTGTTGAGGATGCCCGCCGCGACCGACACCAGCGAGATGAAGAAGATATACGGCGACGTGAGGCGCAGCAACTGCACGGTGAGGTCGAACTTCTCCGCGTCCTTGGCGAAGCCCGGCGCGCTGATATAGACGAGGATCGGCGCGGCGACGATGCCGATCAGCGTCACCGCGAACAGGATGATCGCCAGCATCGTGGTGACGTGATCGACCAGCAATTTGGTCTCGTCGTGCCCGCGCCGGTTCCGGTATTCGCCGAAGATCGGCACGAACGCCTGCGAGAACGCGCCCTCGGCGAACAGGCGGCGCAACAGATTGGGCAGCTTGAACGCGACAAAGAACGCGTCCGTCGCCGAACCCGCGCCGAAGATCCGCGCGATCAGCACATCGCGCACGAAGGCGAGGATGCGCGAAACCAGCGTCAGGCTGCTGATGGTGGCGAGGGCTTTGAGTAGATTCATGCTGGTCGTCTGCTATACGCTGTAAACGCCGCGCATCATACCATCGCGCTCAGGACGGGCGCGCAACCCGACTACCGGGCGCTGAAACTATCCAAATATTCCGGCCTATCGACCATCAGGCCGTAAGCAGGCAGGGTGCGAGCAGGCAATCCGGGGGAATGAACCCATGTCCCCCTGTTATTACCTGCAATGGCTATCGGATATCTACTTTGGCTGCTTTGCGAGGAAATTGATTACTGCATTCCTGTCGGCATTGCTCATCTCATCCCTGCCCTGTTTCTTTCTGAAACCGTTCATCCGGTCAACGATTTTGGCCCACTCTTTTGCGGGATACTGGCTTGGGTCAGGTACCGCATGGCACACCGAGCAGAACCAGATGATGTTGAATACCTGATACTCTCCACGCAATGGCGAATCTGCCGGAAGCCCTTTGAATCCGTTCCTTCCCAGATAAAAAACGATCTCGGTCTTCTCGTTGGCGGCAGGCAATTTGACGTCAGACGAAGGTCCTGCCATCAGCACGGCGTGATCCATCATCCTTTCAAACCGCATGGGCCAGTCGTCTGTTGAATGCATCCTGGGGCTTGGGAGATTGTGGCACTGGCTGCAATACGATGCAAAGAGCGTTGCCCCTTTGCTTTGAGGATCGGGCAGCTGGTTCGCCGTCAAGCCAAATGGGATTACAATTCGTTTTACACCCTTTTCCCATGCGCCAGCCGTGCTGCTGAACAAAGAAAGAACACCCAAAACCATTATCAAACGCAAAAAACCTAGATTCATGACCCCTCCCTCTCACTATACAAGTTAAAACTTCATGGCTACGCAAAAGCTCCGGAATTGCGTTATTGTGAAAGACTCCCTTAATTATTTCAGGGAGTTAGAAGGAATTTTTTTGCACTGTGCCAGCTTTTACAGCCTGTTTGAATGTAATTCAAACATTTCAGCATGTCAAACCGCAGTCAACGCAAAAAGATTTGCATAATCCGGCGCGAATCACTAGAATGCGCGCCTTTCCGTCGTACCGAATTTTCAAGGAGTAGTCATGGCAAATAGCGCACAAGCCCGCAAGCGTGCACGTCAGGCAGTTAAACAGAACGCTCACAACAGCAGCCTGCGCTCGGAATTGCGCACTGCGATCAAGAAGGTTACCAAGGCGATCGAAGCCGGCGACAAGTCCGCCGCTCAAGCCGTTTACAAAGACTCCGTCAGCACCGTGGACAGCATCGCCGACAAGAAGATCATCCACAAGAATAAGGCCGCCCGGCACAAGGGTCGCCTGTCCGCGGCGATCAAGGCGATGGCGTAAACGCCACTGCGTTTTGATTCACCGCAAAGCAAGCCGGCAGCGATGTCGGCTTGTTTGCTTTGTGGGGCTGTTTGGCTCAATATACGTTCCCTGTATATTTTGTTAACGGGATTTTGCTAACGGCGGCTTGTCCGCCGTCTTTGTTTAGGAACTCCGTATGTCGCATGTGATGAACACTTATGCCCGGCTCCCCGTCGCCTTTTCGCATGGCGAAGGCGCGTGGCTGTGGGACACCGAAGGCAAGCGCTATCTGGACGCGCTGTCCGGCATCGCCGTGAACACGCTCGGGCACGCGCATCCGCGCTTCACCGCCGCGCTGAACGGGCAGATCGGCAAGCTGATCCACTGCTCCAACATCTATCAGGTACGCGAACAGGAACTGCTGGCCGACAAGCTGTGCGGCCTGGCCAACATGCAGGAAGTATTTTTCTGCAACTCCGGCTGCGAGGCGAACGAGGCCGCGATCAAGCTGGCGCGCATGTACGGCCATCAGCGGGGCATCGAATCCCCCGCGATCATCGTGATGGAAAAGGCCTTTCACGGGCGGACGCTGGCAACCCTTTCCGCGACCGGCAACCGCAAGGTACAGGCCGGTTTCGAGCCGCTGGTCAGCGGCTTCGTGCGCGTGCCCTACGACGACCTTGAGGCGATCCGCCAGGTCGCCCAGCACAACAGCAACGTGGTCGCGGTGCTGGTCGAGCCGATCCAGGGCGAAGGCGGCGTGCGCACTCTGGACATCGCTTACCTGCAACAACTGCGGCAGATTTGCGACCAGCATAACTGGCTGCTGATGCTGGACGAGGTGCAATGCGGCATCGGGCGCACCGGCAAATGGTTCGCCTTCCAGCACAGCGGCATCCTGCCGGACGTGATGACGCTGGCCAAAGGACTCGGCTCCGGTGTGCCGATCGGCGCGTGCCTCGCCGCTGGCAAGGCGGCTGGCTTGTTCAAGCCGGGCAATCACGGCTCGACGTTCGGCGGCAATCCGCTGGCTTGCACGGCGGGCCTGACCACATTGAATATTATCGAACAGGACAAATTGCTGGCGCACGCCGAAAGCCTTGGCCAATTCATCCGCCAGGGCATCGCCACCGCCTTGCAAGGCGTGAACGGCATCAAGGAAATTCGCGGCCAGGGGCTGATGCTCGGCATCGAACTGGACAAGCCGTGCGGCGATCTGGTAAAACTGGCTCTCGCCCAAGGGCTGTTGACCAACGTGACCGCCGACAACGTGATCCGCCTGCTGCCAGCTCTGGTGATGACGCAGGACGAAGCACAACAGTTGCTGGATATTCTGTGCCCGCTGATAAAAGAATTTTTGCAATCCTGATTGGTAACCAGCCATGTCAGCCCAGCCTATGTCAATGAAGCAACCAGCGCCGGTAAAGCACTTCTTGCAGTTCAAGGATTTGACCCGCGAAGAGTTTGAATACCTGTTCGAGCGCACCCGCATCATCAAGCAGAAGTTCAAGACATATCAGCAGTACTGGCCGCTGACCGACCGCACGCTGGTGATGATTTTCGAGAAAGCCAGCACGCGCACGCGCCTGTCGTTCGAGGCGGGGATGCAGCAACTGGGCGGCTCGGCGATCTACCTGAACACGCGCGACTCGCAACTGGGGCGCGGCGAACCGGTGGAAGACGCCGGACAGGTGATCTCGCGCATGAGCGACATCGTGATGATCCGCACCTTCGAGCAGGACATCATCGAGCGCTTCGCGGCCCACTCGCGCGTGCCGGTGATCAACGGCCTGACCAACGAATACCATCCCTGCCAGGTGCTCGCCGACATCTACACCTACGTCGAGCAGCGCGGCAGCATCCAGGGCAAGACCGTGGCGTGGATCGGCGACTCCAACAACATGTGCAACACCTGGCTGCAGGCCGCGGAGGTGCTGGACTTCAACGTGCATGTCTCGACTCCGCCCGGCTACGAAGTCGAGCCGGAGCGCGCCGGACTGTTCGGCGAAGACCACTACGAAGAATTCGCCGACCCGATGGAGGCCGCGCGCGGCGCCGATCTGGTGACCACCGACGTATGGACCAGCATGGGCTTCGAGGCGGAAAACGACGAGCGATTGAAGGACTTTGCCGACTGGCAGGTGGACGAGGACATGATGCGCGTCGCCGCAAAAGACGCACTGTTCATGCACTGCCTGCCCGCGCATCGCGGCGAGGAAGTTTCCGCCGGCGTCATCGACGGCCCGCAAAGCGTGGTGTGGGACGAGGCGGAGAACAGGCTGCACGTACAGAAAGCGCTGATGGAATATCTGCTGCTGGGGAAAATAAAGTAGGGAGGGTTCTACCCGCCACGGCGGGTAAAACCCTCCCTACGATAATTTTATTGGGAAGAAATAAAAATGTCTGAAATCAAAAAAGCCGTCCTCGCCTATTCCGGCGGACTCGACACCTCGGTCATTTTGAAATGGCTGCAAGACACTTATCAATGCGAAGTGGTCACCTTCACCGCCGACATCGGCCAGGGCGAGGAACTGGAACCGGCACGCGCCAAGGCGCTGAAAATGGGCATCAAACCGGAAAATATTTTCATCGACGATATGCGCGAAGAATTCGTGCGCGATTTCGTGTTCCCGATGTTCCGCGCGAACACCGTGTACGAAGGCGAATATCTGCTCGGCACGTCCATCGCCAGACCGCTGATCGCCAAGCGCCTGATCGAGATCGCCGCGATGACCGGCGCGCAGGCCATTTCGCACGGCGCAACCGGCAAGGGCAACGACCAGGTGCGTTTCGAGCTGGGCGCTTACGCGCTGAACCCGAACATCAGGGTCATCGCGCCGTGGCGCGAATGGGATCTGCTGTCACGCGAGAAACTGATGGCTTACGCCGAGAATGCCGGCATACCCATCGACATGAAACACAAGCAAGGCGGCTCGCCCTACTCGATGGATGCGAACCTGCTGCATATTTCCTTCGAGGGCCGCCACCTGGAAGACCCGGCCGCCGAGGCCGAGGAAAGCATGTGGCGCTGGACGGTATCGCCGGAGAAGGCGCCGGATGCCGCAGAGTATCTCGACATCGAATTCGCCCAAGGCGACATCGTGGCGCTGAACGGCACAAAGTTGACCCCGGCACAAACGCTCACCAAACTCAACGAACTCGGCGGCAAGCACGGTATCGGCCGCCTCGACCTTGTTGAGAACCGCTATGTCGGCATGAAGTCGCGCGGCTGCTACGAGACTCCTGGCGGCACGATCATGCTCAAGGCGCACCGCGCGATCGAGTCGATCACGCTGGATCGCGAAGTGGCGCATCTGAAGGACGATCTGATGCCGCGCTACGCATCGATGATTTACAACGGCTACTGGTGGTCGCCGGAACGCCGCGCATTGCAGACCCTGATCGACCACACCCAGAGCTGCGTAAACGGCTGGGTGCGCGTCAAGCTGTACAAGGGCAACGTGATCGTGGTCGGGCGCGACTCCAAAACCGATTCGCTGTTCGACCCGACCATCGCCACCTTCGAGGACGACAAAGGCGCTTACGACCAGAAGGATGCAGCGGGCTTCATCAAGCTCAACGCGCTGCGTTTGCGCATCGCCGCCAATCTGCACAAGAAAAAATAAACAGGAGAGATTTCATGTCAGACAAATTCGACAACGTCAGCGTCGGCAAAAAAGCCAACGTATTTTTCGATGGCAAATGCGTGTCGCACTCGGTTTTTTTCCCGGACGGCACGCGCAAGACCGTGGGCGTAATTCTGCCCAGCACGCTGACTTTCAATGTCAGCACGCCGGAGTTGATGGAAATCACCTCCGGTACTTGCCGCGTAAAAATCGGCGACGAGCCGGAGTTCAAGACCTATGCTGCGGGCAGCCAGTTTTCCGTCGCCGCCAATAGCCGCTTCGTGATCGAAGCGAATGAAGCGGTGAACTACGTTTGCAGTTTTGGTTCCGACTAACCTGAAGGTTAGTCTTCACCGCAACAAGCCGTTACGCGGCGTGTTGTGGCTAATCAATCAGGGAGAAACCTTATGCCAACCTTCGATATCGTTTCCGAAGTGGACAAAACCGAAGTCAAAAACGCCATCGAGCAGACCAACAAGGAAGTCAGCACCCGCTTCGATTTCAAGGGTTCGGATGCGCGCGTCGAGCAGGCCGAACTCAAGCTCACCGTGTGGGCCGACAACGAATTTCAGCTCGACCAGGTGCAGGACATCCTGAATGCCAAGCTGACCAAACGCGGCGTGGACATCAAGTGCCTGGAGATCAGCGACAAGATCGAAAAGGTCAGCGGCAACAAGGTCAAGCGCGGTTGCGAAGTGAAGGTTGGCGTGGAGATCGAACTGGCGAAAAAAATCGTCAGGCTGATCAAGGACAGCAAAATGAAGGTGCAGGCCAGCATCCAGGGCGATACCGTGCGGGTCACCGGCAAGAACCGCGACGACCTGCAAGACGCGATCGCCTTCGTCAAAAAATCGATCACCGATTTCCCGTTGCAGTACCAGAATTTCCGCGACTGATTTTTTCCTCACCACGTCCCTCGCCCCGATAGCGAGGGTGTAAACACAGGGGGTCATCATGCACAAAGTTCTCGTTTTACTCGCGCAGGGTTGCGAAGAAATTGAAGCCGTCACGGTCATCGACATCCTGCGCCGCGCCGGCATCGAGGTGACCAGCGCGGGCCTGGACGACCTGCCGGTACTGGCCAGCCGCGGCGTGATGCTGCTGGCGGATACCACGCTGGATCTCGCACAGCATCAGGATTTCGACATGATCGTACTGCCCGGCGGCCAGCCCGGCACCGACAACCTCAAGGCCGACAAGCGCCTCACCGCGCTGCTGCGGCAAATGGCGCAGCAGGGGAAATATGTTGCCGCAATTTGCGCCGCGCCGTCGGTGCTCGCCGCCGCCGGGTTGCTGGACGGGCGCAAGGCCACCTGCTATCCGACCTGCCTGGATGGCTTCCCCAAGGTGAATTTGCAAACCGCCGCCGTCGTGGAAGACGGCAAGATCATCACCTCGCGCGGGCCCGGCACGGCAATGGATTTCGCGCTGACCCTGGTGGAACGGCTGGTTGGCAAGGCCAAGCGGCTGGAAGTTGAAGCCGCTCTGGTGCGCTGACTTACCTCCTTGTTCAAGAAGCTCCCGCCCGCCGTCACCGCAGCGCTGCTGCAAATCACGGCATTCGCACTGACCCTGCTCAGCGTCCACCTGTCCGGCCTGCACCCCTCTCCGCTTGCTTTTGCGTTGCTGTGCGGCCTGTTCGCCGCGTCCCTCAGCCGCCTTGCCGGGCTGGCGCGCTGGTGGCTGCCGATTCAATTATTGTTCGCTCCCGCAGTAGTGTTGGTGCTCGCGCTGCGCATCCCGCCCAATTTTTTTCTCGCCGCGTTCCTCATTCTGCTGGCAGTGTACTGGAGCACTTTCCGCTCCCAGGTGCCACTGTATCTTTCCAGTAACAAGGTGTGGCGTGCGCTGGAAGGTTTCCTGCCAGACGCAAAGATCGGCTTCCGCTTCATCGATCTCGGCTCCGGCCTGGGCGGAGTGTTAACGCACCTTGCCAGTATCCGGCCGGACGGGCAATACGTCGGCGTGGAATCCGCCCCGCTGCCATTTTTGTGGAGCTGGCTGCGCATCAAGCTCGGCGGTTATCGCAACTGCAACCTGCATTGGGGCAGCATCTGGGATTGCGACCTGGCGCAATACGACGTGGTGTTCGCCTACCTCTCGCCCGTGCCGATGGAACGGCTATGGCGCAAGGCGCGCGCCGAAATGCGCCCGGGAACGGTATTCATCAGCAGCACCTTCGCCGTGCCGGAGCAAACCCCGCATGAGACGGTGCAGGTGGATGATCTGCATCGCTCCGCGCTGCTCGTGTGGCGTATGTAAAATCCTCCTGACGAAGATGGCTACCGGCGACGACAGCGAAAAATTCCGCATCGACAAGTGGCTATGGGCCGCGCGCTTCTTCAAGACGCGCTCCCTGGCAACGGCTGCGGTCGAGTGCGGCAAGGTGCTGCTCAATGAAACGCGCGTCAAACCCGCCAAGACGGTTGCGCCGGGCGATATGCTGGACATCCGCATCGGGCAGCTTCAATTCGTGATCGAGGTACTGGCGCTGTCGAACAAACGCGGCCCGGCCACCGAGGCGCAAAAGCTGTATCGCGAAACCGATGAAAGCCGCCAGCGCAGACTCGCGATTGCCGCCCTGCTCAAGGAACAGCCGCCACCGTTCCATTTCAAAGGCAGACCAACCAAACGCGATCGGCGGGTCATCGAGCGATTCAAAAAAGAAACGTGATGAACACCCATGGGCCAAGGCAATGCAGATGTTCTCTGGCTGGTTGGTTGAAGTTTGCTTTCTTAACCCGACCCGGCTATGATTTGCTACATTTGTAGCAAATCGGAGATAACCCATGAGCATGCCTGTCCGCATTGACGACGAACTGTACGAACAAGCGAAAAGCGCTTCAAAAGGCGAGTGCCGCACCATCGCAGGCCAGCTTGAGTTCTGGGCAAAGATCGGCAAGGCTGCGCTGGACAATCCCGACCTGCCTATCGAATTCGTCCGTGAACTCATGATCGCCAGACTGGAAGATCGCAAACAGCTCACCACTTTCGTGCCAGGGCAATTCCGTGACTGAGATTCACGTTCAACAAACCAACGCCTTTCTGCGCGCCTATAAAAAACTGCACAACAACCAGAAAGACGCCGTCGACCAGGCCGTCGCAGACATAGTTTGCGATCCGGCCATTGGTGAAGCGAAGAAAGGCGATCTCGCTGGCGTTTATGTTCACAAGTTCGACTGCGTGAACCAACTGTTTCTGTTGGCCTACGAATACGATCCGACAACCCGCGTGCTGCTATTGGTGGGAACGCATGAGAACTTCTACCGCAATCTGAAACGCTGATTTATAGCTGTGCGGATTGAGGGATTTCACTTCATGAACAGGGTGCCGCCCAGGTAATTACCATCAAAATCGATTCAGACTTGATCTGACACAAACCGTCAGATTGCAACATCTTATTTTGCTCAATCACTTTCAGATTATGTGGAATTACGCCGCCTGAAACCGGTCATTCGTGACTATCAGCTCCCGACCCATTTCGGTCAGACAACATTACAAATACTTCGCCCGAAAGCAGCTATACGTCACTTGGTAAATATATCAAGTTGTCGCCATAGTGTGGCCTCTTCGATAGCAAGTTTTTTTCGCTGCTCAGCTATACGCTTCCGTTCCGCCTCAATGTGTTTAGATACCTTGTCAATAGATTTCAGAATCGAGATCGGAAATACAAAGCGTCGAATATCATCCTCAGTGACGGTCGTTTGCCCGCTCGCCCCAGACTCCGCACGGCGAAACTGCATCTGACCAAGCGGAGATGCGAGTAAATACACTAACGCGAGTGGGCTTAACCCATTGGGTCGCAAAATACAGACATGACTATCTATAGTGAAATCGTCATCCAATTCGAACAGGTACGGCTTCCCGATGCTAACGCCACCATCAACCGTCAATAGCACATCGCCACGCTTCAGCTGACGTTCGGCGGGTAATGATTCAAAGTCTTCACGTTCGATATGTCGGCAATCTTCAACTCGTAGGGCTAGGTTCTGGATGGAAAGCGTATTGACGACTGGTACAGAGTCCTTGGTTGGCTGATCGATGGAGTCGGGTTGCATGCCTTTCACAAACGGCATTGGAAGAAAATCGCCAAGCTGAAAGCACCCTGCGACTCGAATTTTCTTCTCAAGCGCTAAGAAATCCGAGTCGGCATATTTTGCATCACACCGCAATGCATAGTTTGTCGCGACCAACGACAGCGAGGAGGTGAACGCTCGAGGCTTTGGGTAAAGCTGGTTCTGACTCATACGTTCTCCCACTGAACCGATTTGCGAATCATGTCCAATACTGTTTGCGGTGATGCTTTGTTAACGAAAGTGTCGCACTCTTCCTCCGCTAAATGAAGATTCGTCACAAAACTCTTTGTTTTCTGGCCCCTGAATAAGCAAAGTTGATTGGGGCGCGCTTTCTCTTTTCGTTTGCTAAGCTTGTAACCGATTTCCTCAACAACAAAGACAGAAAAGTCATAGCTCAAAGATTGTGCTACCTGTTCGAAAATATAGGATTGGCACAGACCGTCGAAACCCGCCGTTCTAAGAATTTCTCGGTAATAGCCCGCGGCGTCTTCGCCTGTCTTTCCTGCCCAATCTCTCGTCATGCGTAAAAGCATAGGTGTCTTCCCACTTTTGCTTATCCAATCCGATTTGTTCACGACTGGTGAGATACTTGTCAAAAATAAAGAAGAAACTTCTTTCGCACTGTGCGTTTCTGCGTAGTCTTTTTTTAACGCCTTTAAGGCTGTTTTGATATGGCTCTCAACGTCAGCTGTTACTTTCGACCAAGCATCGTCCCACTCCTTAATCTCTGCGGCAGTCTTCTTTTGTGCAAATACCAAGCTAGTGAGCGTTGGGGTGTCAATGAAAATATTACGTGGCAGCGAAACGATACTGCGTACGTTAAAGAATCTATATACAAACAACCGTACACCCACCATTTCCTTGGCGTTCAACACTGACTCTGGCAAAACAAGCGCCAGTCGTCCGGCTGGCTTCAAAAGCTGGAAGCATCGCTCAATGAACAATCCTTCACTTGGCGTACTGTCTGGCAGGGTGAATGTGGTTCCCAATTTTGCTCGTGTTTCTCCTGAAAGCGTAATGCCAAAAGGTGGATTTGACACAACAAGGTCGAACGACTCGCATACGTCGGGTTTATACTGTGCACGGTTAACAGTCCGCTGCACTTCACTGCATGGCCTAAGTCGCACGTCGGTATATTTCGAGAATGGTTTGAAAGCATCGTCCTTGAAGATGTGTGCAGAACCATCGCCATGCAACACCATGTTCACCTTGGCTGTAATTGCCATGATGAACTTCGGATCAAACCCATAAACAAAGTTTTCTGCCCAATAGTTCGGCTGCTCATCAGAAAGACGTGCTTTATAAAACTGTTCTGAGTCGTGGTCTGCCACCAGAGTTTTCGTTGAGCCTTTGACCGTTGCCGTAATCGTGTTCATTGCGTGAAGCAAAAATGTTCCGGAGCCGCAAGCAGGGTCGATCACATAGGGCAATCTGTTGTCTGGATGATTAGATTTTTGCCACACTGATCGGGTCAATCCGCCCATGTCCACAGCTTCGATCATGAACCTCACGATATTATCGTGAGTGAAGTACATTCCCCGATCTTGTTTGAATCCAGTCCGAAGAATCTCTTCAAAAAATGCACCAATAACGTCTCCATGTCGCGCAGCACCCTTAGTGATAGAAATACCCTGTAGCGCCAGGACGACCGTCTTGACACGTTCTTCAGCGAATTCCTTCGGGTTGATTTCGTCGATTTCCGATGCAGCAGGGTCAATGTAGCGTTTATACGCGGCCTTATATAAGTCGTTCACTCGATCAAAGACAATCGCAGATGAATCCGGCTTTCCATTTTTGTAGAAGACTTGAAATTCGTAAGCATCCCCTTTTTTACTTGTCCGTTCATCATGAATCTTCGCAAGTAAACACTTCACGAGATTCACAAAAATCGTGTTATCCGGATGCTCTCCAAAAAATTCGTTGTGAAATGAAAGAGCCACAGCACGAAAATCGGCTTGGGTGCTGTCTTGTGCGAGGTCGTTTACCCCTCCATTTATATATGGTTCGTAGCCAATGTCCAAGTAGTCCACCGGAAAAATCTTGGAATGCGGTTCCCCAGCGTCTTTCCAAGCTTCATAACTTTTGTGCTTACTGTAGTCGATGCAAATTGCTCGAATTTTTGGAGTGGCACCTTTGGGTTCAACAGTGGCGTAAACCAAAAGCTTTGGTGAACCGACTAGCGGAGCCGTACCAAAAAGCTGGTTCTTGATAGCATCATCCTTTTCCCGTTCGAACGCACTTGCAGCCTTTAACTCCACCATGGCATATGGCAAAAGCTCTTCATCGCGAATAAGAATGTCTAATTCGTCGGATTTACTGCCCTTGCTCCCATGTGCAAAGTGAATTTCATGCCCGATGGCAGATAGCGGATACTTGTAATCGCTGCCATGCAATAAACTAATCATTACTGCATGCGCCAATTCTTCGGCATCGGTAGTCTTTACGTGGCTTTCATCCGATGTAATTTTGTTGTTGTAGGTTACCGTGCTATTAGCTTTGTCTAAAACAACAGCGGCACCGCCCAACGCATCCAGCGCGTCGTAATACCAGTCTTTTTCTTTTGGAGTCAGTTTTTTTGTCATTTTGTTTGGCTAGTCGGAATAGACTGTATGCGAGTTCGGTTTCCATTGTAATACACCACCCCTTTGCTGAGGATGCCTGTTTGTGACACCAAACAGAAGGTTATGTCATGTAACTACGTGACCAGAAGGCCGCCGTTCGCCAGCATCGCCAATTGGCACACAGCAGAACTTCATGTTACCAAATTGCTTGCCGGAAAGCGGATGCTCGCGACCGCACCCGAACTGATTTTGAAAGTAAATCTCAGACACCGCCTGTTAGATCAAGCCACAACGACTACAACCAACCTATCGACAATGCCCTTAGTTCTGAGCAAAATCGAAAAGGCAGGGCGAACGGATGATTTAATCCACGCTCCCTAGTGTAGGTTGATGATCTGCCAGCCATGCTGCCCGGCATGGGCGCGCAGCGTTTCGTCGGGATTGACCGCGACCGGATGCTTCACTTTGCGCAGCAGCGGCAGGTCGTTCAGCGAATCGCTGTAGAACGTGCTGTCGGCGAAGCTGTCCAGATTCCAGCCGCGTTCTGCCAGCCAGTTTTCCAGACGAGTGATCTTGCCTTCGCGGAAGCACGGCACATCGGCCACATTCCCGGTGAACTCGCCGTCCCTGTGCTCCGGCTCGGTGGCGATCAGGTGCTCGACGCCGAATTCGCGCGCGATCGGCGCGGTGACGAAGCTGTTGGTCGCGGTGATGATGGCGCATATGTCGCCCGCCGCGCGATGGCGCTGCACCAGATCGCGCGACTGCGGGGTGATCATCGGCAGCACGCTCTCGCGCATAAATTGTTGATGCCACGTGTCCAGCGTCTTGCGGGAATGGCGCGACAGCGGCTTCAACTGAAAATCCAGGAATTCGTGGATGTCCAGCGTCCCGGCCTTGTATTGCTCGTAGAACGCGAGGTTCTTCACCTCGAACAGTTCGCGGTCGAGCACGCCGATGCGGATCAGGAATTGCGACCACTCGAAATCGCTGTCGCCGTTCAGCAGGGTGTTGTCCAGATCGAATAACGCCAAATTCACTTCATGCACCTTTCAATTCCAATTCCTGTTGTAGAATTTCTTTCAGCAACGGCACTGACGGCGCGCGATGCATGCGCAGCGAATGCTCGTCCAGCGCGTCCAGCGCCGCCAGCAGGCTGGGCAGATCGCGGCGTCCGTGGCGCAATAAATATTGCATGACTTCCGGCGGCAATGCGAAGCCACGCGACTGCGCATGCTGCGCCAGCGCCTGGGCTTTTTCTGCGTCGCTCAGCCCGTGCACCTGATACACCAAGCCCCAGCCGAGGCGGGTGCGCAGGTCGTCGCGCAGTTGGAGATGCAGCGGCGCTTGCGTGCCGCTGACCAGCAACATGCCGCCGCTGTCGCGCATCCGGTTGTAGAGATCGAACAGCCCGATTTGCGCGGCCGCGTCGAGGCACTCGACATCGTCCACCGCAACTACCTCGGCAAGTTGCGGCACGCTGCCCTGCGCATAGCTTGCGCCGCGCCGCGCATCCAATGCGGCGCGCACGCAGGCTTGCAGCAAATGGCTCTTGCCGCTGCCGGCCTCACCCCACAGGTAGAAACTTCGCTCGCTGCTGCCGCCCGCCAGCGCGTGGCGCAGCACCGAAAGCAATTCGAGGTTGCGCCCCGCGACTAAATTATCGAGGGTCGGCTGCCAGTCGGGGGCAATATCGAGCAGCAGTTGGCTCACGGCTTTTGATACATGCTGCTGGTTAGATACCACGCCTTGCCGTGGCGCAGCGCGACCAGCAGGATCGCGGACAACGGCAGCGCCAGCAGCAGGCCGAAAAAGCCGAATACCTGCCCGAAGGCGAGCAGCGCGAAGATCACCGCGAGCGGATGCAGGCCGATGCGGTTGCCGACCAGCCACGGCGTGACGACCATCCCTTCGAGCAACTGCCCCGCGCCGAATGCCGCCCATACCAGCAATACGCCGCCGAAGCCGGGGAATTGCATCACTGCCGCGAGCGTCGCGAGCGACAGGCCGATAATCATGCCCAGATAAGGCACAAACACCAGCATCCCGGCGAGGATGCCGATGGGTAGAGCGAACTCCAGCCCGGCCAGCCACAGCGCCGCGACGTAATACGTGCTCATCAGCAGCATCACGGAGATTTGCCCGCGCAGAAATTCCGCCAGCACGAGATCCACCTCGGCAAAAATTTCCGTTACCTTGCCATGCCATTCGCGCGGGATCAGCTCGTCGAGCCGCGCGACCAGCGCATCCCAGTCGCGCAGCAGGTAGAACATCGCCACCGGAATCAGCAGCAGGTTGACCAGCATGCCGACGATCGCGCCGCCGCTACTGCCGAGCCATGGCAAGACCTTTCCCGCCACCCCGCCGGCGCCTTGCCAGTGGCTGAGCAGCAGGTTCTTCAGCGCCTGGCTGTCCCACTCCACGCTGACGCCGAGCCATTGCTGCAACTGCGGCAGCAAGCGGACACGCGCCGCGTCGATCCAGTCCGGCACGCGCGTCACGAACAGGCTGATTTCCTTTTCCAGCAGCGGCAGCATGATCAGCAGCAGCAAGCCGGAGAGCAGCAGCAGGCCGCCCATCACCAGCGCCACCGCCAATGTGCGCGGCACTTTCCGCACGCTCAGCCGCTGCACCAGCGGGTTACAGATATAGGCGAGGATACCCGCCGCGACGAACGGCGTGAGTATCGGACTGAGCAGATACAGCAGCAAAACAACTACTGCGGCGAAGGACAACCATTGCACGGCGGCGAAGCGGGATAGGGTCATTTCGGGTAAAATTCGCGGGAAGAACCTGCGGCACTTTACCTTTAAGAAAGCGAGAACTCAACTTGAGTCAATCCAGTTCACTGTCTTACCGCGATGCCGGTGTCGATATCGACGCGGGCGACCGCCTCGTCGAGAACATAAAACCGTTCGCCAAACGCACCATGCGCCCCGAGGTACTCAACGGCATCGGTGGTTTCGGCGCGCTGGTGGAAATTTCAAAGAAATACAAGGAACCCGTTCTGGTTTCCGGCACCGACGGTGTCGGCACCAAACTGAAACTGGCCTTCGAACTGAACCGCCACGACACGGTCGGCATCGACCTGGTCGGCATGAGCGTCAACGACATCCTGGTGCAGGGCGCGGAGCCGTTGTTCTTCCTCGATTATTTCGCTTGCGGCAAGCTCGACGTGGAGGCCGCCACCGAGGTCATCAAGGGCATCGCCTTCGGCTGCGAACAGGCCGGTTGCGCGCTGATCGGCGGCGAAACCGCAGAAATGCCCGGTATGTATCCGGTAGGCGAATACGACCTCGCCGGTTTTGCCGTCGGCGTGGTAGAAAAGGCCAACATCATCAGCGGCGCAGACATCAAGGCGGGCGACGCGGTGATCGGCCTCGCCTCGAACGGCGCGCATTCCAACGGCTATTCGCTGGTGCGCAAGATCATCGAACGCAGCAAGCCGGACCTGAACGCGAAATTCGACGGCGAGCGCACGCTGGCCGACTGCATCATGGCGCCGACGCGCATTTACGTGAAACCGCTGCTGGCGTTGATGCAGAAGCTCACCGTGAAAGGCATGGCGCATATCACCGGCGGCGGCCTGCTGGAGAACGTGCCGCGCGTGTTGCCGGAAAACATGGTGGCGCAACTGGACGGCAATGCCTGGCATACGCCCAAGCTGTTCGACTGGCTGCGCGAGATGGGCAATGTCGCGCAACAGGAAATGTACCGCACCTTCAATTGCGGCATCGGCATGGTGGTGATCGTGGACAAGAGCGATGCGGATGCAGCGCTGGCGCAACTCAACGCCGCCGGAGAAACCGCCACCGTCATCGGCACGATACGCGCGCGCCAGGGCGCCGAGGCACAAACGATAGTGGTGAGTGGCAAGTAGAAAGCGGGAAAACCGTACCCCTACTCCCCACTTCCCATTTCTTACAGATGAAATCCATCGTCATCCTCATTTCCGGTCGCGGCAGCAACCTGCAGGCCCTGCTGGAAGCGGGACTGCCGTGCCGCATCGCGGCGGTCATCAGCAACCGCGCGGATGCCGGGGGGCTGGAGATCGCGCAGGCGCACGGCATCCCGACCGCCGTCATCGAGCACCGCAACTACGCGGACCGCGACAGCTTCGATGCCGCGCTTGCCCGGCTCATCGATACTTTCCATCCCGATTTCGTAATACTGGCAGGTTTCATGCGCATCCTCACCGCAGGCTTCGTGACGCGCTATCACGGCAAACTGGTGAACATCCATCCCTCGCTGCTGCCCGCCTACGGCGGCCTCAACACCCACGCGCGCGCCTTGCAGGACGGCGTGCGGATCCACGGCTGCACGGTGCATTTCGTCACCGCCGACCTCGACCACGGCCCGATCATCATCCAGGCCGCCGTGCCGGTGCTGTGCCACGACACCGAGCAAACGCTGGCGGCACGGGTATTGCACGAAGAGCATCGCATCTACCCGCAAGCCATCCGCTGGCTGTGCGCGGACCTGGTTGAACTGCGCGACGACGGGCGGGTCAGATTGCGGCATCACAAACAATCCGGTTTCGCGTTGATCTCACCCAGCCTGGAGTAAATATGAAATGGGAACCTCTATAAATTCGTTTTGCGGGCTAATCGCCGCGTCGCATGCTCGCTCACTCCTCGCCTATCAATCCGATATGTCTCGTCGTTCGCTGCGCGGCTCCTTACGCTTCATCCCGCAAAACAAATTTCTAGAGGCTCCCAAATATCTGTTGTATATCCTCGCATGGCTCATGCTGTGCGCCGCTGCCCCTGCACTGGCCTCCCCGCCTGACAGCGTGCAGGCCACCTATGATGTTTACAAGAACGGCCTGCGGGTCGAAATCAAGGAGGCCTACACGCGCGATCAGGATCGCTACACGCTGTCCAGCGTCTGGACACCGGTCGGCCTGCTGGCGATACTCAAGCCGGAAAGGATTCTTATCGACAGCAGCGGCCTGGTCGGCAAACAAGGCCTGCAACCGCTGCTCCTCAACCACCGGCGCGAACTCGACGAGAGCAAGAACAGCCGTGCCGAATTCGACTGGGATAACAAACAGCTCACCCTGATCCATCATGCGCAACGCACCGTGGTCGCGCTGCCCAGTGGTACGCAAGACCGCCTGAGCGCGATGTATCAGTTCATGTTCCTGTCGTTGCAGAACACCGACACGCTGAATTTCCCGATGACCAACGGCAGCAAGCTGGACAACTACCGCTACGCCATCACGCGCGACCAGACGATCAAAGTCCCGGCCGGGGAATTCAAGGCCATCTATCTCGACAGCCAGGCCAAGCCGGGCGAGAGCCGCACCGAAATCTGGCTGGCCACACAGCACCACAACCTGCCGTGCAAAATAATCATCACCGAGGCCAACGGCGACCAATTTACCCAAGTGCTGAGCAAATTCGATATCAGGCCGTGATCGTATTGCCGCGCACTTCGACCGGAAGAATCGCCTTAGCCATCGCGCTGTCGGCATTGGTTCACGCCATCGCGCTGTTCGCGCCGCTGGTCGAATTGCCGCCCGTTGGAACGCCGCTGCCGCCGCTCACCGCAAAGCTGGAGCCGTTGCCCAATATCGCCGCCAAACCCGCGCCGCCCAAGAAACCGAAGCCCAAGCCGCGACCAGTTCCGGTTGCGCCGGTAGAGGCGCCGTCCGGCGACCAGCCGACTGAAAATGCCCGGGCGGAAGAGCCGCAAATCGATCCCGAACCGCAACCTCCGGCAGCCGATGAGCCGGTCGACAAACCGATAGAAGAAGCCCGGCCCGCGCATCCGCTCCCCAAACACGCGCAACTCACTTTCATCGCCTACAAGGGGACGGATTTCGCAATCGGCGAAGCGCGCCATCAATTGGAAATCAGCGGCGACAATAGCTATACCCTCAGGGTCGGCATGAACACCACCGGCCTGGCGAGCATCTTCAAGTCCTATGAATCGGACCAGCAGAGCAGTGGCATCCTGACAACCCAAGGGCTGCGCCCCGGCAAATTCAGCGAAACAAAAAACACCTCCAGGGGCAAGGAAACAATTGAGGCAAAATTTGCCTGGGAAGAAAAAGTGCTGTCTTTTTCGGGCGGCAACAGCATGCCGCTGCCCGAGCAAACCCAGGACATCGTCAGCTTCCTTTACCAGCTCTCGCAACTGCCCCTGAGTAAGGACACGATACCGATGTACATCAGCAACGGCAAAAAACTGGAACGCTATGAACTCGCCGTCGGCGAAGAAGAGATGATCCAGACCCGTCTCGGCAGGCTGCGCGCATTGCCGCTGCGCAAGATCCACGCACAAGGGGAAGAAGGCCTGGACATCTGGCTGGGGCTGGAATATCGCCTGCTGCCGGTCAAAATCCGCATGCTTGACCGCGCCGGGCAAATCGCCGGAGAGATGGTCATCTCGGAAATACGCGTGGCGGATGAATAACCCCGCCCTGTTGCCGCGTTTTTCAGAACCCGTTAGATGGCATCAACGTGTTGTGCTACATTTGGCGTCCCGGCCTCGCCATCGCCATACTGCAATAACTCAACAACCGCTTTTTTGGATAACCCATGACCTCCATTCTTCCGCATATCACGCTCGATTCCGGCAGGCAGCCGCAACACAGCGTCATCTGGCTGCATGGCCTGGGCGCGGATGGGCAGGACTTTGTGCCCATCGCCGGCGAACTGAATTTGCCCGTCGCGATACGCTATATTTTTCCGCACGCGCCGCAGCGCCCGGTGACCATCAACGGCGGGTTTGTGATGCGCGCCTGGTATGACATCGCCCGCCCCGATATCGTCGCGCAACCGGATGAAGAGGGAATCTACGGCTCGCAGGCCGCCGTCGAAGCGCTGATCGCGCAGGAAGTGGCGCGCGGCATCGCGCCGGGCAACATTTTTTTAGCCGGATTTTCCCAGGGCGGCGCGATCGCGCTGCACACCGCGCTGCGCCAGACCGTCCCGCTGGGCGGCGTGCTGGTGCTCTCCGCCTACTTGCTGCTGGCTGAAAACCTGGCCTATGAAGCCTCGGTGAATGCCCGGCAAACCCCAATTTTCATGGCGCACGGACGCAGCGATCCGGTCGTGCCTTATGCGCTGGGAGCCGCTTCAAGCGAAACGCTGCTGGAATTGGGTTACGCTTTAGAATGGCATGAATACGGAATGCAGCATTCGGTATGCGAAGAGGAGCTACGCGATATCGAGGCTTGGTTGGCCAAGAAATTGTCCCGATAAATATCATGGGATGCGTTGCAGCCATTGAGTTACCATAACCATTCGCCGATGGAACAAATCAAGGAGAGAACATGCGCCTACATGCCTGCCGCCTGAATATTATTGCCGCGATTGCCGCTATGACATTTCTTTGTGGGATGGTCGGATCGGCCTTTGCCGCCTCCGTGGAAGAACAGCGGAATGACATCCGGAAAATGCGTAAGGACACCCTCGCACAACTCTACAAGGTGCATCCTGCCGCCAGGGCAAGCATACAAAAGGCGGCTGGCTATGCAGTATTCAGCAATGTCGGGATCAACCTGATTTTTCTCTCTGCTGCGGGCGGCTCCGGTGTGGCGCACGACAACCGGAGCGGCAAGGATATTTACATGAAAATGGTCTCCGGCGGGCTGGGGATCGGTCTCGGCGTCAAGGATTTTCGCGGCGTCTTCGTGTTCTCGAACCACAAGGCCTTCAAACAATTCATCGAAAGCGGCTGGGAAGCGAGCGCCCAGGCGGATGCCGCAGCCAAGTCAGGTGAAAAGGGAGGCGCTGCGGCAGGCGCGATCACCGTTGCACCCGGCGTCGACCTGTATCAGCTCACAGAAAATGGACTCGCATTTCAGGCGACCATTCAAGGCACCAAGTACTACAAGAATGACGACTTGAATTAGGCGCTGCACACAATCAAGACTCCCCGGAACCGGACTCCTGCTCAATGATGCGGAAGTTTGCCAGGTCGTAATCAAGGCCTTTTTCCTGCAAGCTGCCGGGGATCAGCAGATAGCTTTTCCCGTTCAGCCTCGTCTGCCAACTGCGATGCGCGGAGAAGGCGCCCGCCTTCATCAACAGTTGCGCCTTGCCGGACGATTCCCCCGTTTTTGCAATCAGCCACAACGCGGGCTGCCCGTCTTCAAATCCGCCGCCCCCGCCGCTCTGGCTCAAGGCCACGCCGGTGATCTGGTTGGCCAGCATTTCCGCGCCCACGTGCAAGCGGTTTGCGTCGTCGCGCATCAGGCGGCGCACCACCGCCGCGCCCCAATGCGGCACCCCGTCCGGTTGCACGCCGAGCAGGCTGCCGATGCGTATGCCATCCGTTCCCTGCGCGGGCAACACGGTACGGAACCCGCTGGCGCTGATGTCCTCGACACCCCAATGCGCCGGCTGCTCTGCGCTGAAATTCAGCGTGATATCGGTGCGTTCGATCATCCTGGCAAAACCGTTCACCACATTCAAATCGACCTTGATCCCGCGCCGCGCGCTGCGCCGCGACGGCGGCGCGGTCAGGTAATTCAGGAGGTACTGCGCGGCCTCGCGCACCGGTTCCGCATCGTAGGGGCCGCCCAGATTGAGGCTTTCCGGAACGGTGCCCTTTTCCAGCGTTTTAATCAATGCCGCCAGTTTCGGCTGCATCTCCGCCATGCCGACGAAGCGCATGGATGGCTGCACTGCGGCGTCGGTCTTGTATTGTATCGGCGCAGCCGGGCGATCCAGATCGAAACCGAACCGGCTGTTCGCGTCCTGCTGCGCGCCGATTTTGATGTCGGAACAATACTGCCCGGCAATGCGCTCGGTCAGGTGCATGTACAGCGGCTTCAGGGTGTTGACCCCGCAGCCGTACCAGCCGAGCAACCGCCCCAGCTCGCCTTTCACCGTGGTGTCGCCGGCCACGCCCGAATAGAGAGCAAGCGGCGTATTCAGGTATTGCTGCTGCTCGGCATGTTTATAGAGTTGCGCAAGGTTGCCCCAGACCATGTTATCGGCCGGGCCATAGTGCGCGCAGATATATTTCAATTGCCCGGTCATGGCGTACACCGCGCGCGCCGCCAGCAGCGGCAGTTGCGCCTTGATGGCGCCGGCTCCCTTGTCGCCGCCGCAATAGCGGTTGAACACCGCGCAATAAGCCCTGGCGGTATGGCGGTAGAAATTGTCCAGTACCAGCCACAAGCGATTTTCCTGGAACTTGTTCAGCTCTTGCGGCGTAAAATAATCGCGCGCCAGTTTCCGCGCATAAGGCTGGGCGGTTTCATCGAGCAGACGCAACACTGCAAACTGATGATCCGGCTTGAAATCGGTATTGCCCGCCACCGACTCGATCCACTCGGACAGTTCCATGAGCGATTTATATGCGTCATTTTTCGGCAAGCCGTTCAATAATGCCTGCGCGGACTTGATGTCCGCCATCGGATGATCAGATTTATTGCCGAATATGCCCGATAACATTTTCCACCTCGCAAGCCGATTGCTTTAACCCGTGGCAATATAACCACAAAACGCCTTCGATGAATAATATTTTGAAAGGAGCAAGGCTTGATTCCGTGGCTGACCGGTAACGCGCCATTTCCGCCGGTCGAGCGCGCGCTGCGCTCGCCAAACGGCCTGCTCGCGGCGGGCGGCGACCTGTCCGCGCCGCGCCTGCTGGAAGCCTACCGCCACGGCGTCTTCCCGTGGTTCAACCCCGGCGAGCCGATCCTGTGGTGGAGCCCCGACCCGCGCATGGTGCTGGTTCCGGGCGAATTCAAAATCTCCCGCTCGCTCGCCAAGGTGCTGCGCAACGCCGCTTATGAAGTGCGTTGCGACACCGCATTCGAGCAGGTGATGCGCGGTTGCGCCGCGCCGCGCGGTGAACATCGCGGCACATGGATCCACGAAGACATGATTGCGGCATATTGCAAATTGCACCGGATGGGCTATGCGCACTCGGTGGAAACCTGGATGGGCGGCAAGCTGGTCGGCGGCTTGTATGGAATGGCCATCGGGCGCATGTTCTACGGCGAATCGATGTTCAGCCATGCCGGCAACGCCTCGAAGATCGCGCTGGCGCACCTGTCCGGGCAGCTCGAACGCTGGCAGTTCAAGATGATCGATTGCCAGATGAACACCCCGCACCTCGCCTCGCTCGGCGCGCGCGAAATTCCGCGCAGCGAATTCATCGCGCGGCTGCAGGAATTGATAAACTGTGAACCTGTTACTCGCTGGCAATTCGACACCGACCTCTTTACATGAGTTTATTAAACGACATCCCGCTCTCCGCGCTGCATTTTTACATGACCGCGCCCTATCCGTGCAGCTACTTGCCTGCCGTGCAGGCGCGCTCCCAGGTCGCCACGCCCGCCTTCCTGATTAACGGGTCGGTCTATTCGCAACTGGTGCAGCACGGCTTCCGGCGCAGCGGAACCTATACCTACCGCCCGCAATGTGACGACTGCCGCGCCTGCGTGCCGCTGCGCGTGCTGGCCAAACAATTCACGGCCAATCGCTCGCAGCGGCGCGCCTGGGCGCAACACGCCCATCTGGAGGCCAGCCTGCACCGCCTGCAAGACCGCCCCGAGTATTACGGCCTGTATCAGCGTTATCAGCGCGCGCGCCACCCGAACGGGGGCATGGACAACGATGACCGCGAGTCGTACCAGAACTTCCTGCTGCAAAGCCACGTCGATTCGCTGCTGGTGGAATTCCGCGAGCCCTTCGACGAAGCTCAGGACAGGCTGGGCGTGCTGCGCATGGTCAGCGTGATCGACCTGCTCGGCGACGGCCTGTCCTCGGTGTACACTTTCTACGAGCCGTATCTGCCGCGCGCGCGTTTCGGTGTTTACAACGTGCTGTGGCAAATCGAACTATGCCGCAAACTCGACCTGGATTTCGTCTATCTCGGCTACTGGATCAAACACAGCCGCAAGATGACCTACAAGACCGGCTACCAGCCCGCGCAAGGCTTGATAGGCGGCGTTTGGCGCACACTGGACAAAGAATCGCTCTAACTAAAGAGGCTCACATATATGTACTCATTATTGCGCCCTATCCTGTTCCGGCTTGACCCGGAAACCGCCCACCACCTCACGCTCGGCGGGCTGAAGGCCGCGTATGCGCTGGGCTTGAGCGGCCTCATCGCGAGGCGCCCCGCCGGCGATCCGCGCACCGTGATGGGGCTGGCTTTCCCCAATCCGGTCGGCCTCGCCGCCGGGCTCGACAAAAACGGCGAATGCATCGACGGGCTGGCGGCGCTCGGTTTCGGCTTCATCGAAATCGGCACCGTCACGCCGCTGCCCCAGCCCGGCAACCCCCGGCCGCGCCTGTTCCGCCTGCCGCAGGCGCAGGGCATCATCAACCGCATGGGCTTCAACAACGACGGCGTGGACAGGTTAATCGAGAACGTGCAGCGCGCCGACTATCGCGGCATATTGGGCATCAACATCGGCAAGAACGCCGCCACGCCGATCGAAAAGGCGGCGGACGACTACCTGATCTGCCTGCGCAAAGTCTATGCACACGCCGGCTACGTCACCGTCAACATCTCCTCGCCCAACACCAGGAACCTGCGCCAGTTGCAAAGCAGCGACGAACTCGACGCGCTGCTCGCGCAACTGAAAGCGGAACAACTGAAACTCGCCGACACGCATGGCAAATATGCACCCATCGCCCTGAAGATCGCGCCGGACATGGCAGGCGAACAGATCGCGCAAATCGCGCGCCTGCTGATGAAGCACCGCATCGACGGCGTGATCGCCACCAACACCACCCTGTCGCGCGAAGGCGTGGAACATCTGCCGCACGGTGCGGAAACCGGCGGCCTCTCCGGCGCGCCGGTGCGCGACAAATCCACCGCCGTGATCCGTGCGCTTGCCGCCGAGTTGCAGGGTGAACTGCCGATCATCGGCTCGGGCGGCATCCTGAGCGGCGAAGGTGCGGCGGAAAAGATCAACTCCGGAGCGGCGCTGGTGCAGCTTTACAGCGGCCTGATCTATCGCGGCCCGGCATTGGTCGGAGAATGCTGCGCAGCCATCCGCGCCTTGCCAACCGGATTGCGGTAAATAGTCATAGCATTTGCCGCCATTCGCAATGCGGCGTATGATATGACTACTTTTCTGGTCATAAGGAGCATGGATATGCAAGCAATGAGCCTGGCTCACGCCAAAGCGCACCTGAGCGAATTGCTGAACACGGTTGAATCCGGCGAGGAGGTCGTTATTACCCGTCACGGCCGCCCGGTCGCGCGCGTACTCCCCGCCAGCCCGCTCAAGCAGGCATTGCCGTTGCAACGGCTGGCAGAGTTGCGCCAGCAGGTTCCCGCGTGGCAAGGCAGCAGCGCCGCATTGCTTCGTGAGTTGCGCGATACAGAATGATTTATCTGGACACCAGTTTCCTGACCCCATTGTTCCGGGAAGAGGCCACTTCCGCAAAGGTTGCGGCTTTTCTTTCCCGGCAAGCGGCGGGTTCGCTGGCAATCAGCAAATGGACAGCCGTCGAATTTGCCAGCCTGGTTTCCCGCGATGTGCGCATGGGCGCGCTAACGGCAGGCCAAGGGCGGCGTTTGATCGCCGAGTTTGATTCGATGGTGACTGCATCTCTGGTTGTGCTGATTCCGAGCGGCAATGACTTCGATCTTGCGCATGAGTACGTCGCCAACTTTGCCACCCAGCTACGCGGCCCGGATGCCCTGCATCTGGCGGTAGCGCATAACAATGGGGTGGAATTCATCGCCACCCTGGACGGTGGAATGCTTTCCGCCGCGAAGAAACTGAAAGTTCCGGCGCGGCGGGTGATTCGCTAGATTCTCTCGCCTTTTCTGCCCGTTCAGGCCGGGATGAAAACCCCGACAACCTAGCATTCGATGGTCCGGCTTCACGCCTGCCCTGCGGAATACCATTCAACCACAGCGCCTAGCTAAGGGGCGCGACGCTATTTTGCGTCTCGTGCGAAGCACGAACTTGAGCGTATTGCTGTGTAGCATCTACATGCACTCTAGTTGCGACTAACAATAACTTTCAATCAATTCTTTTCTCATTTTCATATTTTCATCAAAAAACCCGAGATCTGAAAGTTTTTCTAGTAAAGGTAATGTTTTTCTCAGTGTAAAATAAGTCGAAAATGCATGCATAATAATATATTGCTCAATAATTGAAGAGATGAGCCACTCTTTTATATTATTATCGGGATTTATTGAATCATATTTGGAAGATGCGGGTAAAAATGGCTCAGTAATTTCGAAATTCAAATTGTCATTATGTCTATTTATAAGAAATGACAAAATATTTTTGCCAAGAACTCTTTCACCGGCATCAAAGGCAATCCTTGCAAAAGTTGCTAAACGTGTAGTACTTTTCTCTCCATTTTTGATTGAAATACGGAGGTGACTTAATGCTGTCATTAGATATCCAACTTTTTCAGTTATGGTAATCGACGCGGAATGTGCCAGTAAATATGCCTCAAGAATCCCCAAATAATTTTTCGATGCCTCGCTGTTATCAACGATTTTATTTTTAAAATGTTTTGCAAATGGGAGTTGTGATAGGTAATCTTCTGCCACTTTAGTATTTGGCAAATAATCTAATTTCCACCACTCTTTAACTATTATTCCTGTTGACTCAAGGAGGATTGATTTGTCCTGTTTGCAACAAAAAAGATTCAGCAGAAAACCATCAAATGGTTCTTCGGAATTGAAAGGTACGAGAACATTAAGACCTGGGATAAGACGGTAACTTTGGTAACCTAAATTTCTAAGTGTTTTTATAAGGTGAAGGTTAATGTTTTTCCCGTGCTTAAGTTCGAACATAATTAATGGAGATGCCGAAGAAAGAAATTTTTTCCCTTTTTTTAATATGTTAATTTCTTCTCCTTCAGCATCAAGCTTGATGAAATCGATATCTTTCCATCGATACTCATTTGAGCAATGGTCAAGAGTAAATAATAATATTGTCTCATGTGAATTTCCTGATGAGACTTCATTGGATAAACTATTCAACTCTGAGTTTTGAGTAGTAAAAAGTTTCGCTTTCCCGATACGATCGGAAAGACCAGCTTGTATCAACTCAATATTGTTAAACTTATTTTCAGAAATACTCTGTTTCAAACAAGCAGCAGTTGTAGTTGTCGGCTCAAAAGCCCATATTTTTCCTTGGTCACCTATTATTTTAGCAATAGTTAGAGTGTAAAGACCGTAATTTGCACCGATGTCTATAATTTTCATGCCTGATTTGACAAAAGTACGGATAAATTTAATTTCATCTTCGAACCAATCATTTTGTTCGCGCAGAACATATGGCGTCATGAGTTGGAACGATGCAGGGACTGTTACATTAATATCATTAACGATTTTTATACTGTATGTTGAATTATTAGAATTCACAGGGAAAATTTCTCCATTCTTCTGGTGCACAACGTGAAGTAGACACCCTAAAAAATGCCGAGAAAGACACCTTCGAGGGGTACAATCCGGCACCCACTCTGCAGTGCCTTGTTTTTATTTGAGGTGAAATTATGGCGCCCCCTAATTTTCCCGATAAATACACCATTGCCTGATCTCCCGGATTATCTGGCCGGACGCTGCGTTAGCTCTGTACCCAGGCCTGTGCCTCATCGTAATCCGTAAACACCTGTATATCGGCATCGATGAACAGGCGCGACAGCCAAGCCTGCCAAGTGAGCCATTGGTCGTCAGTGACGACGGCGATTTTGCTGAAGTCGTGGTTGTGTTCGCGGCTGAAGAATTTGATTTCTTCCCAAGCCACGTCCAGCGTGTAGTCGATCATCGCGCGCAGGTCGAACAGCAGGTTCACCGGGCCGGGCGATTTCAGCTTGTACAGCGATTGCTCTTCAAACATCTTGAAATCGGCAAGGGTGAATTCGCCGAGGATGGCGACGTTGACGAGGTTGTCGGTTTGTTCGATGGTGATCATGGCTTTCCTTTTTCGGGCACTTCTTTTGGCGGATGTTGGGGTGACAGGCGCAAGCTTAGCACACCGCTGGCGATGATGAACGCCATGCCCAGCCAGCTGCTCAGGCTCAGGGTCTCATTCCACAGCAGCATGCCGAACAGGCTGGCGAACACGATGGTGCTGTAGGCCAGGCTGCCGACCACCAGCGTCCTGCCGGTGCGGTAGGCGCGCGTCATGGCGAGTTGCGCGAGGGTGGCGGAGCCGCCCAGCCCGAGCAGGATCGTGAAGCCTTCAAGCGTGATCGCATGCACGCTGTCGAACAGTATCCAGACGCCGCTGCCGAGGGTGGCGATCAGGCTGAAATAAAATACCGTGCGCGCGTCCGGTTCGCCGATCATGGCGAGTTGCCTGACGTTGAGGTAGGCGACCCCGGCGAGAAAGCCGGAGATCAGGCCGAGCAGGCCGGGCAGCAGTTGGTCCTGCTGGAGCGCCGGTTGCAGCAGCAACACCACGCCGCAAAATCCCAGCGCGATGGCGATGGTCAGCGGCAGGTGGAACTTGTCCTTGAACACCAGCATGGTGAGGAGGGTGAGGAACAGCGGCGCGGTGTAATTGAGCGTGACGGCGGTGGCGAGCGGCAGCACGGTGATGCAGTAGAAGAACAGCGCGAGCGCGACCGAACCGGAAATGCCGCGCCATAAGTGGGCGCGCCAGTGCCGCGTGGCGACGCCGATATGCTGCTGGCGCATGATGCCGTAGACCAGCAGCAGGCCGAACAGCGAGCGGTACAGCACCAGTTCAATATGGGAAAAATGCGCCGCGCCGAGCTTGACGAACACCCCCATGCAGCCGAACAGCAATCCGGCGACCAGCATCCAGGATGATTTCATGCGGGATTTTCCATGAGCTGATTTTTAGGCATCACCTTGTTTGTCGGCGTATGGGTAAAGGGGCGCGGATTCTCCGCGAATTTTTTGCATGGGGCAATATAAATTGGCTCAGTCAGGGCGGGTTGGGTAAAATGCCAGTCTTTCGCAATACAAAGATGATTATGGCCGGTAAAGCGCAGAAAACGGTTGATTTCGAATCGGCGATGGCCGAACTTGAGCAGATCGTCGCCGACATGGAGGCGGGCAAGCTGCCGCTGGAAGATTCGCTGGCAGCCTACAAGCGCGGCGCGGAATTGCTGGCGTTCTGCCGCGGCCGCCTCGAAGACGCGCAGCAGCAGGTGAGCGTGCTGGAGAACGGCGTGCTGAAGGATTTTT
>CAYGIF010000014.1:0-27879 GCA_964349865.1 uncultured Gallionella sp.
GCTACACGCTGTTCGCCACCCACTACTTCGAACTCACGCGCCTCGCCGAAGAATTTGTCCAGCTCGCCAACGTCCACCTCGCCGCCATCGAACACCAGCACAGTATCGTGTTCCTGCACAGCGTGAACGAGGGCGCGGCCAGCCAGAGCTACGGCCTGCAAGTCGCCGCACTGGCAGGCGTGCCGAACGACGTCATCAAGGCCGCGAAGAAACAACTGCGCAAGCTGGAACAGAATAGCGCCGCACAAAATCCGCAGGGCGATTTGTTTGATCGCAAACCGGAAGCGCCGGAACCGGAGGAACATCCGTTGCTGAAGTCACTGCGTGAGTTGCAGCCGGATGAATTGAGCCCGAAGGAAGCACTGGAAAGGATTTATCAATTGAAGAAGCTGGTGTAGTAGATTTTCAGAATCAATACGGCTCTGGTTGCTTTTTTAATGAAGCATTCCGAGCTGTGCATCAAACGCCAGTCGGCAAGGTTTCGAAAACGAGTCCATAGCGGTGCGCTTGGCGCTTGGCTTGGCGCACAGTGATACTCGGCTGATGTCGGCGAACCATGTCGATGATTTCGTCAGCACCGTTGCACTGACACCCCACGATAATGCCGACTAAAGAGCGGTCGCCGATTGGCAAGATTCCATCGGTTGCTATTAAGGTATTGGGCAGTGGTGGGACGCGAGAATCTCGTGCAATTAGCCGGAACTCTTCTTCGTAATCCCACGCATCAGATTTGGTCAGCAGTGCCTTTTCTGCATCATCCTCACCATGTTCAGGAATAATGCTGCATGGCAACTGATCCTGATATGACACTTTGAATGCAGCGGAGATTGGATCTGTACGCGCGTCAAATTGCAGGCACACACCCTTATGTTTATTTGCATAATGTGACCACATTAAAAGGTCGTCACAATTTGGCGTTAGACAGTACAAGCGGTATTCGTGGTCAATTCTGGCCCAAAGCCTCCGTGAGGTTTCCTCGACAAAGTGATTTAAAAGAGGACGGTTCTGCCTCAGTTCGTCCGCGTGTTCCGTTACAGGCTTAATCGCGACGCGCATGTACCATTCAATGTGGCGTTCTCGCATGACCGCGTCATCTAAAACGGCAAGATCGAACCACGGACGGCAGTCCCAAGGGTCATTAAAGTAAGACGGAGAGGGGAGATAGATGGTCCTATCTCGCAGTGTGGCCTCGAGATATCCGCGCCAATCCTCTGTGTAAGGTTGGTAATGGTAGAGACTGCGATGCTTAGTTTGCGATACAGACAAGAGGGGCATTGCACTGCTCACCGTTTAGTGACTGTATAACAATCGTAACAATCGGGGACAGACCACGGTTTCCAGCTAAAGGGGGCGAATTGATTGCTTGATTTGAGTGTCCATCTCACAGTTGCTTGAACTGCTTGGCCAACTTGAGGCTCTGTCCCTGATAGTTCGAGTTGAGGTCCTGGCCGTACAGGAGCTCGGGTTTGGCCGCCATGCGTTCGTAGCGCAGCCATCCGACCGTCTGGCCATGCTCGAGCAGGAAGGGTACTTCATGCGAGCGCACTTCCAGAACTCCCCGGCTACTGCCCGCCTTATTCAGCTTGGCGTTCCAGCCGAAGCCGGGGTCGAAGAAGCCGGCATAGTGGACGCGGAATTCGCCGGCGCGGGTGTCGTACGGCAGCATCTCGGCGGCATATTCCGGCGGCACCGCGATCGCTTCTTTGGTCATCAGGATATAGAACTCGTCGGGGTCCAGGATCAGCGAAGAGGTCTTGTGAAAGCGGAGCGGCTCCCAGAAATCCAGCGGGTCGTAATCGCGCCTTTCCAGGTCGATGCGTCTGGTATGTTTTTTCGCGCGATATCCGATTATTTCGCCTCCCTTGCCCGAGCCTTGCAAATCCACGGTAAAAGGCAGCATCCCTGTCTTGATTGATTTCGCGTTTGTCTCGTGGTCGCTGGAGTCGACAATCTGGCCGTCATCGAGAAGCTTTTTCCACTCCGCAGCCGGGATGGATTTGGCTTCTTCTCCCCGCGAGCGGCGGAATCTGAGCTGGTTCAGGCGGGTGCCAGTTTTTGCCACGACGCTGAAACTCCGGGGCGCAACCTCGATGAACAGCTCGCCCTTGTAGCCCTCTCCTACCCGGTCGAAACTGGTCGCGCCATCGGCGATCAGGCGCGTCAAGATATCCAGCCTGCCTGTCGAGCTCTTCGGGTTGGCGAAGGCGGCGACATCGCTTTTCAAGCTGATGGCTTCCAGAAGAGGGACGACATAGACGCGCCCCTTTTCAAGCACGGCGCCGTTGCGTAGATCGACTTTGAAGTCGGCAAACCGGTCATCGAGCTGCCCCATTTTATCGAGTACTTTCATTCCCTTGCCGGGAAGGAAACTCGTATCCACGGGATAGGCATAATCGCCGAGGCGCAGGTCTATGCTGGCGGGTTGAACCTGATCGTGATCAAGATTCATCACCGTCTTGATCTCGTTGCGATTCAGCATCTCCTCGATCTTCTGGCTCGGAAGGATTCCGGTGTAGTCCCCCTCGCGCGTAGGAGCTATCACACCGGGATTGGTCGTTAAATCGGTATTCGATATCACTTCGTTCATCGGATTTACTCTTCTGTATTAAATTTGATTATAACCGTGCGGCGTATGTTGCTCCAAACCAAAGAAGGGCGGCCAAAATGAGTAAGGTCAGAATTGCTTTTAAGCATAGACGAAACCTGCATTCGCGGGGCTTTTCAATTTAGGATATCGTTCACCTATCTGGACGAGGAGCAGGAATGAAACTACGCGTATTGATTCTGGGCTACGGCGAGATGGGACATGCCATGGAATATCTGCTGGCGGTGCGGCACGATGTGCGCATCTGGAACATGGGCGTCGTGGTGAAGGGCAGCAAAGCGACGCTGGAGGATGAGGTCGCCGAGGCGCAGGTGATCTTGTTCTGCCTGCCGGTGAATCCGCACCATGAAATCGCCAGCCGCATTGCGCCTTATCTGGCGCAGTGCAGCCTGTGCCTGACCATCGCGAAGGGGCTGGATGAATCGGGGCGCACGGCGGTGCAGGTGTTTGAATCCATATTTGCAGGCAGGCATCACTACGGGGTGGTGTATGGACCGATGATCTCGGAGGAGCTCAGGGCGGGGCGCTATGGTTTTGCCGATGCGGTGCTGTCCGATGCAGCGGATTTCGAGGTGATGCACAGCCTGTTCCGCGGCAGCACGCTGGTGTGCCAGCAGGCGTCGGACATGCACGGCCGGAGCTGGTCGGTGATCCTGAAGAACGTCTATGCGATCCTGTTCGGCGTCGCGGATGAGCTGAAGCTGGGCGACAACATGCGCGGGCACCTGATGGTCGCCGCGATCGCTGAGCTGTCCGGCATCGTGCAGGCGTTCGGCGGGCAGGCGCATACGCCATACAGCTATGCCGGCCTGGGCGATCTGCTGACGACGGCCACCAGCGAGGGTTCGCACCACCATGCGCTCGGACGACAACTGGTGCGCGGCGAGTGGTCGGACATCTCCGGCGAGGGGGTGCATACCTTGCAGATGATCGAGAAATATCGCGTGTTCGACTGGCGCGCCTATCCGCTGTTTTCGCTGGTGCGCGACATCGTCACTCAGCCTGCGACGCTGAAGGAGCGGGTGGAGGATTACCTGAAGCAGTTGCGCGAGACGGAGAGTTGTGCGATCTGAAACCGTTCGGCCTGCGCCTGCCGCCACCAGCCGATGTCGAGGCTGTTCATTTACACCTTGTCCGGTACGAACCTCAGCGCCACGCCGTTGTTGCAGTAGCGCAGGCCGGTGGGTTGCGGGCCGTCTTTGAACACGTGGCCTTGATGACCTCCGCAGCGCGCGCAATGGTATTCGGTGCGCGGCAGGATCAGCTTGTAGTCGGTCCTGGTCTCGACGTGGCCGGGCAGCACGTCATAGAAGCTCGGCCAGCCGGTGCCGCTGTCGAATTTGAATTTGGAGGGGAACAGCGACAGGTCGCAGGCGACGCAGAGGTACAGGCCGCTGCGCTTCTCGCGGTCGAGCGGGCTGGAATTCGGCGGCTCGGTGCCTTCGTGACGCAACACCTCATATTGCTCGGGGGTGAGCAGCTTCCTCCATTCCGCATCGCTCCTGACGATCTTGTCGATGCGCTCGGCGGCGACAACCTGCCCCGCCATGAGGAACTTCGACAATACCAGCGCACCTGTCCCGCTGGCTCCCAACTTGATGAATGAGCGTCTGTCCATGGCATCCTCCTGACCGTAGCGAGTGGTTTGGAATGAAACAACGCGTACCCCGAGGAATTTGCTAGCTCGCCTTCCCCACAGCGGCGATAGCCGCGATCTTGCCAAGCGCCTCGGTCAATTCCTTGGCTTTAGCTTCCAGCGCGGCCGAATCTTTCGTGCGGGCTTCCTGCTCGGTCATCATCTTGACCATCTCGGCCGTTTTTACCTGCTCCTGCTTGAGGCTTTCCCTGAGCTGCTCGATTATTTTCAATTGTTCGAGCGATTTTTTCTTCTCTTCTTCGATCTGAGCATTCTTCCTGGCAAGGTCATTCGTTTCCGACATGGCCGATTCTTTTATCCTGGCTTCCCGCTCGGCCATCATCTTGGCCATCCCGGCCGTTTTTGCCTGCTCCTGCTTGAGGCTTTCCCGCAACTGCACGATCGTTTTCAAATTTTCGAGCGACCGGCTCTTCTCTTCTTCAAGCTGAGCATCTTTCACCGCGAGTTCGTTAGCATCCGGCCCAGCCGCCGTCTTCACCATCTCAGCCATTTTGGCCTGCTCTTGCTTGAGGCTTTCCCTGAGCTGCTCGATTATTTTTAATTGTTCGAGAGATTTTTTCTTCTCCTCTTCAAGCAGGGCATTTTTCTTGGCAAGCTCAAGAGATTTATCTTGATCTTCCGTAAGATTGCTTTGCGGGGCATCGCTCTTTGCGTCGCCGGAATAGGGGCGAATTTTTACCGTTTTGTCCATCATGTCCATTCCTGTGAATTCAGGCTTGCAGCGCGTATAGAATACAATAAATTTGGTGTTATGCCAGTTCATTATTGCGCCCCGAGCAAGCGCAGTTCGGGCTCAACCGGTTTTTCAGGATTTATGGATAAAACGCCCCATGCCCCATTTTGTCGTTTCCATCTCCGGCCACGGTTTCGGCCATGTCGCTCAGAGCGCGCCGGCCATGAACCGGCTGCATGAGCGCATGCGCCTCAGGGTGCGCTCATCCGTGCCGTTTCGTTCGCGCATCCATGTGCCGTTCGCCCAGCCGCGCCGACTGGCCGGAATCGCCCGCCTTGACCGGATGGCTGCGACAACATGGCCTGCGCCGCGAAGTCTCAAGGGATATACTGGAGCAGGGAAATTTTGCCGGAGCGCTGGAAGAAATCTGCAATGCGCCGCGCCCCAGGCCGGTTATTCCGGAAGGGGCAGAACAGGTAGCTGATTGGATAACTGGGCGGTTATAGAGGTAACCGCAGCAAATTTAATGCGGTGACGGCGGCAGGCAGCCGCCATCACCGGAACACATGAAGCGATTATTTGCGGGTGAAATCGATGATGATCTGGCCCGGTTCGCGGGCGACATAATTGATATCGATGCCTTCGCCGTAGCGGTCTTTCAGTTGGGCAAGCAGCGGCAGCGGGTCGTGGTCGTTGCAGAAATGCATGGTTTCGCCGGGATGCAGTGAATCGAACGCGCCAAAAATGGCAGCATGGCGGAAGCGCTTGGCGACGCCACGGGCATCGAACGGGTAACGCATGTCGGGAGAGGTGGAATTGGCGCAGTTGTGGATCATTTTGGGTTCCTTAAAGATGGATGGGTTAAAAAATAAAGCCCGACTATTTTAATAGGATATACCAAAAATGCAAGCCTGAATCCGGGCACGCCGATTCCATGCCTCTGCCAGGGATGCAGGCATATTTGGCCGCATTGGGGAACTCGCCGCATCCCATCTCGTCTCATCCGTGGCTTCGGCACCGGCGCTGTTGGGTTGTTTGCCACGCGCAGCGAGCCTCCGATCACCAGCTCGAATCGCATCTGTTTTCCGCTATGGCCAAATAATTTACAATTCGCTAACCGAAGGACCATGACGAACATGAAAAAACAAATACTGACAGCCTTCGCATCGCTTGCGCTTCTCTCCGGATACGGCGGCGAGAACAAGGCCGTTGCCGCTCCTGTGTCCGCGCCCGCTGCTGCCGCAACTTCCAATACGGCTCCCGATCTGGCGACCGGCGAGAAGGTCTACAAGAGCACTTGCAGCATTTGCCACAAGTCCGGATTGAGGGGCGCGCCGCGCATGGGCAAGGCGCAGGATTGGGAGGCGCGCCTCGCACAGGATAAGGAAGTCCTCTACGACCATGCCATAAACGGCTACAGGGGGAAGAAAGGCAACATGCCGTCGCGCGGCTCCAACACCAAGCTGTCCGTGGAGGAGGTCAAGGCATCGGTGGACTACATGATCGAGCACGCCATACCGAGCTGGACCATGGAAAAGTAACGCGCTGCCTGCGAATCAAGTGGTTTCTGCTATTCCGAAGCAGACCACTGCTACCTCGCAACTTTCACGGCAACAGACTTTCAAGCGCCGGAAAAAGCTCCCGCTCCTCGAACCGGACATGCGCCGACAGGAGCTTGCCGAAGCTGTCCAATGCCCCGACATCGTTCTGCTGCAAACCATCGAGCAGCGCGCGCAGCTGCTGGTGATCCGCCAAGGTGCGCTGCGCAAGCGGCTGGGTTTCCGCGCTATGCAGATGCGGCAGCAACGCCTGCTCCTCAATCTGAAAATGCGGCTCCAGCTCGTCGGAAAATGCCTGAATCACGCGCTGGCAGGTTTGGGCTACCCGTTCCTCATCGCGCGATTGCACCGCCCGCTCGCAGGCCTTCGCCAGAGTGAGCGCGGTGTGATGCTCGCGCGACAAGGGTTGCAAGGCCGTGCTTCTTTTCATGGCATGCGCAGATCAGGCCGGCGTCACCGCAAAAACCTGCGGATCATCGCCATATTCGAGCAGGATGCGGCGCACCCGTTCCTGCCACAGGCGGCGGAATTCGGCGATTTCACCCAGGGTTGCCGTGTGGTCAAGGCAACTCACCATCAGTTCCGATACGCGCGGCGAGCCCGGCACATGCTGCAAATTGGCCGCGACATAGACCGCCCGCCCCGTATCGAGCCGGGTGAAGCGCAGCTCTCCCTGCATATCCACCCCAAAGAAAATCAGGTGCCGCCGGTCGAACTGACCCGCCAGTCCCTTGAAGCCGGTCTCCTGCGTCGCGCCGGTCAGCATGCTCACGACATTCGCGATGACGCCGGTCACGCCGCTGGCGCTGTCCTGCCTGAACTCCACGCGGATGGCGCCGCGCACCGGCATGGTGTCCGGATAAAGAAAAGCCAATGCCTTGCAAGTTGACCAGTAGGCCGACGCAACCGTCGGACAGGAATGGCCGGCCAGCCGCACCGCATCGAAATAGCCGTATTGCAGAATCCCGCCTTCCGTCGCGCCGAGGAATTCGGCCAGCGGGTCATGCAGGCTGATCCTGGGCACTTCGTCAAAAAAATCCGGGTAGCTCATGTCCGACACTCCTAAAAAGAAAAGTCCATTTCGGCCGTCACATTGCGACCCGGCAGCAGGAAGTATGAGTAGGCTTTTTTATCCAGCAGATTATTGACTGCAACCGATCCCTTCACCATTTTGGAGAAAGCATAGCCGAGCTTGGCGTTCACCATGGTGTGCGCGTCGTAACTGCCCGGCACGCCTTCCACAACATCTGTGTTTTGCGCATTCCAGAAAATATGGCTCACATAGCGCGCATTCAGCATGCCGGAATATGCCCCCTGCTGCGCGGTCAGCCCGATGCCGGCGATATTTCTGGGGGAATCGGTCAGCCGCTTGCCGACGCTCAACGGGTCGGTTGCATTTTCCAGCATTTTAGAATCGATATAGGCGTAGTTAGCATCCAGTTCGAGCCATTTCGCCAATTTTATCGCAACACCCAACTCAATCCCCTGCACCTTCGCTTTCGCCGCATTGATGCGCAGCGAATTGGTCGTGCTGGCCTGCATCAGGTAAATCAGGTCGCTTAACCGCGTGTCGTAGTAGGTGGCCGTCGCCTTGGCGTCCTCCGTGAAGCGGAATTCCCCGCCTACCTCCCAGGTTGTGCCGCGCTCTGGCTGCAGGTTGGGATCGCCCGTAGTTGTCCGCCCTCTGCTGGTCGAAGATGTGTACATGTCCTGATTGGTCGGCGCACGGAAAGATCTTCCAAACGAGGCGCGCAGCATTGCCGCTTCGGATGGCTTGTACACCGCAGACACCTTGGGGCTGAATGCCGAGACGCTGCGCGCCGGATAAAGCGTCGAGCCGATGGGCGCGACATTGCTGAAATTATCGCCTTTGGTTTCCCAGTCATCCCAGCGCCCGCCCAGATATATCTTGAGTGTGCCCGTTGCGCTGATCTCGTCCTGCGCAAAAACGGAAACTGTCGTCGAATCGCCGTTGTAGCCGCTGTTCACGGCGGTTTTGGAACCCGGCGTGCGCCAGTTGGACAGCGCGTAGATTTGCTGATTCACCGAGTCCTTGTGCAGCGCCAGCCCCGTTACCACGAAGTGCTTACCGCCAACTGGAAAGCTTAACTGAACGGTGCCGTCGAGACCGTCGTTCGGTGTGTCCGACAGCATGCCCGTACCGCTGTTCCAGGTAGCGGTCGGGTTTGCCAGCGTAAAGTTGTATTTCCGCTCGATTTTCCCGAGGTCGGCCTTCAGCAGGTAGTCATTGCCGATGGCTCCGTCGTAGCCGACAAAATATCTTGTCGTGGATTCATGCAGCGGCAGGAATGAAAACGTGTTGAAATTAAGGTTGAAGCGCTGCCCATTAATGTTGAGTGTCCCGCCCGAAACGGGTGCGCTGGTGGCGGCATTCCTGATATAAGTATTAAATTGCGTATATTCCTGATCGGTCTCCTGATGGTTGATGCCAGCGTAAATTTTGTCACGGGCATTCAGATCATAAAATAATTTAGCAGTTGCATTGGTGGAATTCCACGGCGTGGTTCCCATATCTCCTACAAGATAAGCCGGCACACCCTCTCTGGTAGTAGTCGCCTGCATGCCTGATACAGGAGTGCCCGCCGGGCACGTTGGCGACGGCGTACACTGTGTGACAACAATAAATTCGTTCACGTAGCTGTCGCGATTTTGATAGCCGAGTCCGCCCACGAACCCCAGGCCGTTGTCCATCCTGTCGCGGAAATAAACGCTGGCATCTTCGCCGCTGGCATCTCTCCAGCCTTTCTTGATCTTCGCGGTGAACTCGCGTTTGTCAGGCTGCTTGGTGATGATATTGACCACGCCGCCGATGGCGTTGCTGCCATACAGCGCAGAAAACGCGCCGGGCACGACCTCGACACGGGCGATATCCTCGACAAACGGAACCCGCCAGTTCACCTTCCCGGAACTGGCATCCTGGATCGGTTGCCCGTCGAGCAGAATGAGCGTCTTGGTTTGGTCGATGCCGCGCAGCGACATGCCGCTTGTCCCTATCGTGCCCTGCGACTGGCCGAGCGCGCCGCCGCGCAAATAGAGGCTGGGCACCTGATCCAGCACAT
Organism: uncultured Gallionella sp.; assembly: GCA_964349865.1. Classification (GTDB taxonomy): domain Bacteria; phylum Pseudomonadota; class Gammaproteobacteria; order Burkholderiales; family Gallionellaceae; genus Gallionella. The sequence continues at coordinate 9,575 of CAYGIF010000014.1, forward strand.
CGCCCAAGCGTGAAGCATTTTTTGTTTCAATGCTCCTGGCATTAACCACCGTCACTGCGGCAGGCGCATCGGAGAGCGAAGCGCTGGTTCTGGTTGCCGTTACCACCACCTCGCCCAGTTCCACCGACTCACCGCTCTCCGCTGCGCCCGCCGCAGTGACCAGGCCATAAATACAGCCCAAGGCAAACAACAACCGCGCTTTATTTAATTGGGTTTTCATTAAGTTCTTTCTATGGGTTTATTGGTTAACAGCATGTCGCAAAATGGAAATCCGCTCAAGTCAGAGAAGAAAAAGGCAGGGGTCAATCAAATGTCGATACAAGCTAACACGGGGGAGGTGATTCTATTAGGGCTGACGATGAATAGCAAACGGCCAAGGGGTTTCGCCCTTGGCCGTTTATATTAATGAAGCTTTAGACTAATTCACTTAATACATCCTGAATACTACTTCGTCCTGAATACCACATCGCCGCATACATAGCCATGGCTCTTGCACACGCCTTTTTGTACAGTTTCATGGCAGTTAAAGCAGGTCTCCGGATTCAAGGGGTGTCCCTTATCTTTTGACGCGATTGACTTGCCATCTGCAATGGCCTTAACATCCATAATTGGCTTGCCATCTTTGATGTCTGTTGTAAATGCAGCGCCGATCTTCTTGAAGACCAGCACGCCAATTTGACCATCTGGATACTTGTTGCCTTTCTTCTTGTAGATATCCATCATTTTCGGGTTGATATAAGCAATATATCCGCCCGGTTTTACGCCGCAATAGGTATCCACGGTCAACTGAAGGATGTCATCGCCGCCCGCGCCAAGAACATTCACGCCGCACTCTGGAAACATGTCCAATGAATAGACCTTTGTCCACTTATCCCAGTAATTTACTGGCGCTGGCGCAGCAGCTGGTGCCGCTGCTGCTGGAGCCGCTGCCTTCGCCTTTTCCGCCGCAAAACTAGGAGCAGCCGAAACCGCCAGAACCATCAGTGCCGCCAATGCCGTAGAAATTATCTTTTTCATGCTTTTTCCTTTATAAAATAAAAATCCTGCAAAGGGATAAACCCTTTGCAGGCGTTGTGAACTATTAATAAGTATCAGTCATACCGTTATAGACATTGAAGTGTCCGGTAGGTGTCCTGAGCCAATCCCCTTTGATCCTCTTGATTTCCTTCAGGGTCTTGTCATCATAAACAACCAGTTCGCCGACTTGATCCCATACGGCAACCCACACTTCGGTGCCCGCCTGGTTGTACTCGAAGTGAGTTACACGACCATGATCCGCCACCTGCCAGCACTTCTTCTTGGTGTTGTCGGCCTTCTCGAAGGCGCAAATGCTCCTCTTGATAGCGTCATCGGGATTCAAGGTATGGTCAACCCAAACATGCTTGGCATTCGGGTGAGTCTTGACGAACAAGCCGCCGCCGCCAAGGGTCTCCACCTTTCTTACAACCTTCCATGCATGCTCCTTATGTCCCTTCGGATCGCTGCCCCATGCGGCAACTGTCGCTTCTCCCAAATGCGGAGTAGCTGTAACCGGGCCGAATTTAGGATCTACCCAGTTTGCTCCCCTGCCAGGATGAGGCTTCTGACCGGTCTCAATCTGGGCAATCTGTTTGCCCGTATAGCTGTCCACAATCACCATCTTGTTCCTCATGTTGGCCGCCATCTGCACGTACCGCTTGGTGGCATCCCAGCCGCCGTCATGAAGGAATCTCTCTGTTTCAGCCATCGTGATCTTCAGGTTCTTTAAATCAGAGTAATCAATAGTCCAGATATATCCGGCCTCTTTGATGTTGGCTATCCACACCGGATCTTTATGTCCGGCGATAATGGCCGCCACCCGCGCCTCATTGACAAACTCGTTCGTATCGTACGTGAAAGACCGGGTGCTTACGAGCTTCTTGGGCTCCAGCGTCTGGCCATCAAGGATGGCGAACTGGGGCGGCCAATAGCATCCGATGATGGCAAGCTTGTCCTCAAAATTCCCTTTCGGGCCGTTATACTTGCTGGAGTCTATGCTGCGCGCGTCATGACATGTCTTTACCTCTGCCACCACGCCAGGTTTAGCCATCCAGAGGTCGATCATGGTCGCCTTGCCGTCACGTCCGATGGAATAGAAATACCTGCCCGATGCGGAGGAGCGCAGGATATGAACCGCAAAGCCTGTGTCTACAACATTGATAAGCTCCTTGGTATCCCCATCAAGAATGGCCACCTTGCCGGCATCCCTCAAGACGACGCCGAAGAAGTTCTTCCAGTTCTTGGTGTGCTCCGGCTTCTTGGGTCTCTTGTCTTCCGGAACTATCAGCTTCCAGCTCTCTTTTATTTCCGCCATTCCCAACTCCGGTGGCGCGGGAGGCGGCTGCATGAGGAATTTCGAAAGGAGGTCTATATCGGCTGCCGAAAGTTCACCGCCGCCAAAAGCCGGCATACCGCCGCCCGTTCCATTGGTAATAAATACATTCACCACGCTTGCATCGTAGTTCTTCTTCTTCATGCCCTCATCGGTAATGTTGGGTCCTGTAGCGCCTTTTCTTAACGTCCCGTGGCAACCGGCGCACCGGTCAAAATACAATTTTTTTGCCTTTGTAAAATCATCAGCAGACATCGCTATCCCTGCCGGGGCTGCTGCCAGATACTCCGCCGTACTCTTCGGTGGCTCCGCACCGTAAGCGCTGGAAATGGCCAGCGGCAGAGCCGCCATCATCGCCAGTGCCGCCAGTATGTTTTTGTAACTCTTGCTCATATTGCCTCCCCAAATTTTAAGATCATTAAAGACTCCCCTGCCCAATCAAAGATTCCAGAAAATTTCTCCTCAACAAGCAGCCCCGCCAGAATGCACTAAAATGAACGGTATCGTCAAGGGGCGGTTAATGAAATTTGTTGATATTTTTTGTTAACCCACATATTGCTGCATAAACAGCAGGGTTTTATGCTGTATGCGTGGTAATTTGCTACCATTCTGCATTGCATAAGGAGCGATCAAACTGGCCAACCGCACCGAATTGTCCCAATTTCTCAGTACGGTTGAACGCCGCGCATACAAGCAGGCGTTATATGCCGTGCGTAATGAGCACACCGCGCTGGATATTATGCAGGACGCGATGATTAAGCTCGCCGAAAAATATGGGGGCAAGCCGGCCGCAGAATTGCCGCTGTTATTCCAGCGTATCCTGCAAAATACCATCCGTGATTACTACCGCAGGCAAAAGGTCAGAAATGCCTGGACAACCTTATTTTCCTCATTTACCCCCAAAAATGAAGAGGCCGAATATGATCCGCTCGATAACCTGAAAGATGACGAAAACCGGAGCGCCCCCGCCGCGCCCGATGATTCACTGCAGCAAAGCCAGGTCATCGCGCTGATCGAACAGGCGCTCGCCAAGCTTCCGGCGCGTCAACGCGAAGCCTTCCTGCTGCGTTATTGGGAAGGTTTTGACACGGCAGAAACTGCAGCAGTGATGGGGTGCACCGAAGGAAGCGTAAAAACCCACTGCTCGCGCGCGGCACACGCGCTGGCCGTATCTCTCAAGGGAAAAGGGATCGAGCTGCCATGAACATGAATATCGATTCGCCAAACAATCATCCTCGAGACACCGCTCCGGAACGTATTGCCGAGTTGCTTACGCGCGCCGCACAGCGGCTTGATGACAATACCGTCGCCGCGCTGCGCCGGGCGCACAACGCTGCACTGGAGAGACAGCCGCCGGGCAAACCGGTTTTCGCGCTCAGCACAGGGCACGGCATACGCTGGCTGATGCCGCATTCCGCCCACCAATGGGTGGCAACGGTCATCCTGCTCGCGGCGATACTTTTCGGCGGATTAAGTTACTGGCAACATGCCCATGAGAACGACCTGAGCCGTCTGGATACTGCCATCCTGACCGACGATTTGCCGTTGGAAGTTTTTGTTGATTGATTTTTGTAATTTATTCCGATCCATGCGAAATCTGATAATCATTGCATTGTTATTGCTGGGTTTAGCCGGTACGCCTGCCTGCGCAGCAACAACATCCTGGCGTTCGCTCACCCCCGCGCAACAGGAAGCCCTTGCGCCCTTGTCGCAGCAGTGGGATAACCTGCCGGAACAACAGCAACACCGCCTGCTCAAAACGGCCAAGCGCTACCCAAATCTTGCCCCCGAACAACAAAAACGCTTCCGTGACCGCTTGGAGACATGGAGCAAGCTCACCCCCGAACAACGCAACGCCGCCCGTGAAAAATATCGCGCCTTCAGCAAAGTACCGGCGGAAAAACGTGAGCAGGTAAAACAAATGGTCAGGCAGAATCAAGAGGTGAAGGAACTGCAATCCGCCAGCGGGATTCCTGCTGCTGCGCCACCCGATCGTGATTGAGCGGTTGCTGAAGAGCGCCGCCCGCGCCGGGAAAACGCGAGTCTATGGAAAATTTTCCGCCAACTGCCGTTTCCAGGTTTATCAATACCCAGTCAGCGCCGCTCGGTCCACCACAGCATCAGCATTCCCACCGACAGGAATAAACCTGTCATCGCCGTCGCGCTGGCAAATGGCTGCCAGTCGTTGAGCGCGCCCAGGTTGGCGAACAACCGCCCGACAAAGTGAAACACCAGGCCAAGCACGATGCCCATGAATATCATCGCGCCGATCCCTCCCGCGCGCCTATGGTAAGACGCAAACGGCAGCGCCAGCAGCATCATCACCATTAACGCAAACGGATAAACCAGCTTGTTCCACATGGCAATTTCGTAGCGCGCGCTCTTCTGGCGGTTATCTTTCAGGTGGCTGGTGTATTGATACAGGTCGTAGGCGGACATTTGCTCCGGCACCACCAACAACACGCTCAGGATGCTCGGGTTCAGCGCCGAATGCCATTCCTGGCTGGCAGCGGCATTGATGCTGGCTCCCTGTTTGCCGAAGCGCGTCTCCAGCACTTCTTCAAGCTGCCAACGCCCCTGCTCGATAAAGTTTGCCCGCTTGGCATGGGTGATCGCCTGCAAGTGATAGGTTTCATCGAACCGGTAAATATCGATATGCAACAGGCTGGTGTCGAGCATCACGTTCTTCACGTTCACGAAGCTGCGATCGTCCTTGACCCACACACCGGAGCGGAACTCCTTGAGCGAAACTTGCGCATGCTGCGCTTTCAGGCGCAATTGCTGCGCCATCCGCTCGCTTGGCGGGGCAACAAATTCGCTGCAGGCAAAACTCAGCGCGACCAGCGGCAGCGCAATCTTGAACAGCGCGCCGATCATCTGCCACAGCGACGCGCCGGACACGCGATAAACGGTCAGCTCCGAACTGGCCGCCATCTGCACCAGCGCGAAAATCGTGCCCACCAGCACCGCCACCGGAAACAGCTCATAAACATGGCCGGGGATGGTCAGGATCACGAACAGCAGCACATAGCCCAAATGATACTGCCCCTGCCCCATCACATTCAGCTCATGAATCAAATCCAGAAAGGCGAACAGCATGATGAGCGCGGCAAACACCAGCGCGATGCTGAGGTAAATTTCGCGGCCGAGATAGCGCGTCAGCAGGTTCATGTTCCCGCCCCGGCTTCTCCGGAAGGGTGAGGGCGTTTTCTCGCCAGCACCCTGCGCAATGAAAACAATGTCATGCGGCGATAAAACATCAGCACCGTTATCGCCAGCATCACCGTGTGGATGCCCCACAGCCCGATGCCGGGCGACAGCTTGCCCTGGCCAACCCACGCATTGGTCACGCTGATCATGTTGCTGTATAGCATATACAGCACGATCGCCAGAACCAGGTTAAGCGAGCGACCGGCGCGCGGGTTGACGTAGCTCAGCGGAATCGCCAGCAGGGCGAGAACCAATGCGCTGATCGGCAACCCCAGCCGCCATTCCAGTTCGGCGATATTCCACGTGGTGCGGTTGCGCCATAGCTCCATCGTCGACATGGTGCGCGCCCAAGGCTGCGCCAGCTTGGCCGGCACGGTATCAATGCGGATCGCATAACGCTCGAACTCCACGATGTTGTAGTCGCGCTGCCCGGGCACGCCTTCATAGCGCGTGCCATTGAGCAACACCAGGAATCGGTCCCCGTTCGGCAGCGTCTCCTGCAAGCCCTGCCGGGCGACCATCGTGCCGAGCTTGCCGTTTTGCTCCGACTGCACAAAGACATTGCCGACGCGATTGGATCCGGCATACATATTCTCGACAAAATACACCCGGTCGGCCTGTTTCGATTCGCGGAACGTGCCCGGAGTGGTGGCAGCCACATCATCGCGGCTTTCCAGTTTCTTCTTGAATTCATCGGCTTTTTGCAACGCCCACGGCGACAGCACTAGGCTGAGCAGCGCGATCAGCGCCACCACCGGCACGGCATACCATAACACCGGGCGTATCCAGCGCGGCAGCCCGGTGCCGGCACAAAACCACACCACCATCTCGCTGTCGCGATAACAGCGCGACAGGGTAAGCAGGACCGAGATGAACAAACTGAGGGAGAGCAACACCGGCAGAAAATTTATGGCGCTGAAGCCAAGCAGCACCAACACACCCTCCACCGCGATTACACCGCTGACCGCATCGCCTAACAGGCGGATCAACTGGCTGACCACCACGATGCCCAGCAACACCGCGAACACCAGCAAGCCATTGCCGGCAAATTCGCCTATCAAGGCGCGACGGAAAAGCCCGAAACCTGTCGGCTTTGACTTTATGCGGTGAGTTTGCGGATAATCGTGCATTGAGAAGCAGGTTTTTCTATATTTAAGGAGCAACGCGTGGAATTTAGCATAAAACAAAGCAGTCCGGAGAAGCTGCGCAGCGGCTGCGTGGTAGTTGGCGTGTATGAAGGCGGGAAACTCTCGCCGGCGGCGCAGGCGCTCGACAAGGCGGCGGCGCATCAATTGAGCGATCTCATCGCGCGCGGCGACATGAAAGGCAAGACCGGCAGCGCGCTGATGCTGCACAATGTCGCCAACATCGCCGCCGAACGCGTATTGCTGGTCGGGCTCGGCAAGGCTGCCGAATTTACCGCCAGGCAATTCCTCGATGCGTTACAAGCCGCCCTTGGCGTGCTGCAAAAGACCGCCAGCAAGGATGCCGCGCTGTATCTCACCGACCTCGCCGTCAAGGATCGCGATGAGGCGTGGAAGATCAAGCAGGCCGTCTTCGTCGCCGCCGAATCCGGCTACCGCTGCGACCAGCTCAAGAGCAAACCCGCCGATGCGCCGGTGCTGCGCAAGATCATGCTGGGCTGCGCCGCCAAGCCGGGTGCTACCGCACAACAAGCAGTCGAACAGGCCGTGGCGGTCGCGCACGGCGTCAAACTGACCAAGGACTTGGGCAACCTGCCCGGCAACATCTGCACACCGACCCACCTCGCCGAACAAGCCAAGTCCATCGCCAGGAAGCACAAGCTTAAGGCGACGGTGCTGGAAGAGAAGGACATGCAGAAACTGGGCATGCACTCCCTGCTGTCGGTCACGCGCGGCAGCCACCAGCCCGCCAAGCTGATCACGCTGGAATACCAAGGTGGCGACAGGAAGCAGAAACCCATCGTGCTGGTCGGCAAGGGCATCACCTTCGATTCCGGCGGCATTTCGCTCAAGCCCGGCGCGGAAATGGACGAGATGAAATACGACATGTGCGGCGCGGCCAGCGTGCTCGGCACCATGCAGGCGATCGCCGAAATGGGGTTGAAGCTGAATGTGGTCGCGGTAATCCCGAGTTGCGAAAACATGCCCGGCGGCTCGGCCAGCAAGCCCGGCGATATCGTGAAAAGCATGTCCGGACAGACCATCGAGATCCTCAATACCGATGCCGAAGGCCGTTTGATCCTGTGCGATGCGCTGACCTATGCAAAGCGCTTCGAGCCGGACACCGTGGTGGACATCGCCACGCTGACCGGCGCCTGCGTCATCGCGCTGGGCCATGTCGCCACCGGCCTGTACAGCAACGAAGAAAAGCTTGCCAAGGAATTGCTGGAAGCGGGCGACTATGCGCATGATCGCGCCTGGCACATGCCGCTGTGGGACGATTACCAGCAGCAGCTGGACAGCAACTTCGCCGACATGCAGAACATCGGCGGCCGCGCCGCCGGCAGCATCACCGCCGCATGCTTTCTGTCGCGCTTCACCAAGGGCTACCGCTGGGCGCATCTGGATATCGCCGGCACGGCACACAAGTCCGGCAAGGACAAGGGCGCGACCGGGCGTCCGGTGCCGCTGCTGACTCAATACCTAGTCAACCGCGCAAACAGCAAATGATTTGCCGCAGAGGACACAGAGATCACAGAGTAAATAAGCAGAGGTTTTTCTCTGTGTGCTCTGTGCCCTCTGATGCAACCCCTAGCCATTCGACTAGGCTGCCAAAAGACGTCAGCCAAGTCGCTGGTTATGTGGCTTAACGGTTTTATTCCATGACCAAGATAGACTTCTACACCGGCTCCACCGACAAGCTGCGCACCGCCAGTCAGTTGAGCCACAAGGCGATGCAGCACGGCGTGCGCGTGGCGCTCAGCACACCGGATGTGGCGACCGCCGACGCGCTGGACAAACTGCTCTGGCAATTTCCGGCCACCGCTTTTATCCCGCATTGCCGCAGCGATGCCGAGGAGGCCGAGCAGTGGCCTGTCGTGCTGAACAGCGGCAACGACAGGTTCCCCCATTACGGCCTGCTGATCAGCCTGCATGACGAATGCGTATCGTTCTTCAGCCGCTTCGAACGCGTCATCGAGATTGTCGGCCACGATGCCGAGGACAGCCGCCTGGGGCGCGAACGTTTCAAGTTCTATCGCGATCGCGGCTATGAACTGAACCATATCGATCTGTCAAAAACGCCATGACTCCCATCGAACGTCCCGGCGGCGACTTGCCGGATAACCTGCCCATACTGACCCAGGTGGCGGATGAAGATGCGCCGGACGATTTGCCGACCCTCACCGAGGTCGTCGCAGAAGAGCAGGCCGAACCCGACGCCGTGCTTCAACCCGACGCCGACCGGGAAGTTCCCGTTCCAGAAGCAGCCATACCCGCATCATGCGCACCGGACGATGAAGATCTACAGCGGCTGTTGCGGCAGATCGAAACACACCTCGAAAACGCATTTACCCATAAACTCAGCGCCAATCTCGAACAACTGCAACGCCAGGCCGTCGAGCAGGCGGTCAGCGAGCTTAAAGCCGAGTTGCCCGAACTGCTGCGCGACGCGCTGAAGGCGCATCCCGAGCTATAATCGCGCCCCCTTCCCGCAGCACCCTCAATCGAACATCCCCAATCAAACAGTAAAGCCACGAACATGGAACTCGCCAAAAGTTTTGAACCGAAAGACATCGAAGCGCGCTGGTATCCCCGATGGGAACAATCCGGCTACTTCAAGGCCGGGCTCGACCCGAGCAAAACCGAAAATTTCTGCATCCTGCTCCCGCCGCCCAACGTCACCGGCACGCTGCACATGGGGCACGGCTTCAACCAGACGCTGATGGACGCGCTGACGCGCTACCACCGGATGAGGGACGACAACACGCTGTGGCAGCCCGGCACCGACCACGCGGGCATCGCCACGCAGATCGTCGTCGAGCGCCAGCTCGACGCACAGGGCATCAGTCGTCACGACCTGGGCCGCGAAAAATTCATCGAAAAAGTGTGGGAGTGGAAGGAATACTCCGGCAACACCATCACCCAGCAGATGCGCCGCCTCGGCACCTCGCCGGACTGGTCGCGCGAGCGCTTCACGATGGACCCCGGCTTGAACAAGACCGTCACCGAGACCTTCGTGCGCTTGTATAACGAAGGCCTGATCTATCGCGGCAAGCGTCTGGTGAACTGGGACCCGAAACTGCACACCGCCGTGTCCGACCTGGAAGTGGTGCAGGAAGAAGAAGACGGCTTCATGTGGCACATCCGCTATCCGCTCGCCGAGCCTGATACCGTGCATGGGCTGACTCACCTAACCGTCGCCACCACCCGCCCCGAGACTATGCTCGGCGACGTCGCGGTGATGGTGCATCCGGAAGACGAACGCTACAAACACCTGATCGGCAAACAGGTAAAACTGCCGCTGTGCGGGCGCGACATCCCGATCATCGCCGACGATTATGTGGACAAGGAATTCGGCACCGGCGTGGTGAAGGTCACGCCTGCGCATGACTTCAACGACTATGCGGTAGGACAGCGCCACAAGCTGCCGATGATTTGCATTCTTACCCTGGATGCAAAGATCAGCGACCATGCTCCGGAAAATTACCGTGGTATGGACCGCTTCGATGCGCGCAAGCAGATCGTCGCCGACCTCGAAGCAGCCGGGCTGCTGGAAAAGATCGACAAGCACAAGCTCAAGGTGCCGCGCGGCGACCGCACCCATGTGGTGATCGAGCCGATGCTCACCGACCAGTGGTTCGTCGCAATGAGCAAGCCCGGAAAAGAAGGAAAATCCATCACCGCACAGGCGCTGGAATGCGTAGCAAGCGGCGAGATCAGGTTCCACCCGGAGAACTGGGTGAACACCTACAACCAGTGGCTGAACAACATCCAGGACTGGTGCATTTCGCGCCAACTGTGGTGGGGGCACCAGATTCCTGCCTGGTACGGCGTGAACGGCGAGGTGTTCGTCGCGCACGACGAAGCCGAAGCGCGCCGCTTGGCGGACAATGCGGGCTATGCCGGACAACTCGACCGCGATGCCGATGTGCTCGACACCTGGTTCTCCTCCGCGCTGTGGCCGTTCTCCACGCTGGACTGGACGCCGGACTATCCGGCGAAATCCAATCCCGCGCTCGACCTGTACCTGCCGTCCTCGGTGCTGGTCACCGGCTTCGACATCATCTTCTTCTGGGTGGCGCGCATGGTGATGATGACCAAGCACATCACCGGCAAAATTCCGTTCAAAGACGTGTACGTGCACGGCCTGATCCGCGATGCGGAAGGGCAAAAGATGTCCAAGTCGAAGGGCAACGTGCTCGACCCGATTGACCTCATTGACGGCATCGCCCTCGACGAACTGGTGAAGAAACGCACCAGCGGCCTGATGAACCCGAAGCAGGCGGAGCAGATCGAGAAGCGCACACGCAGGGAGTACCCGAACGGCATCCCGGCGTTCGGCACCGATGCGTTGCGTTTCACCTTCGCCTCGCTCGCCTCGCCGGGGCGCGACATCAAGTTCGACATGCAGCGCTGCGAGGGCTATCGCAACTTCTGCAACAAGCTGTGGAACGCCTCGCGCTTCGTGCTGATGAATTGCGAGGGCAAGGACTGCGGGCTGACAGAGCATGGCAAGGACAACTGCCACAGCGGCTACCTCGATTTCTCGCCGGCCGACCGCTGGATCGTCAGCCGCTTGCAGCGCGTCGAGGACGAGGTGGCGAGACATTACGCCGACTACCGCTTCGACCTGCTGGCCAAGGCGATCTACGAATTCGTCTGGGACGAATACTGCGACTGGTATGTGGAGCTTGCCAAGGTGCAGATGCAGAACGGCAGCGATGCGCAGCAGCGCGCCACGCGGCGCACGCTGGTGCGCGTGCTGGAAACCGTGTTGCGCCTCGCCCACCCGCTGATCCCGTTCATCACCGAAGAGCTCTGGCAAAAGGTCGCGCCGGTCGCCGGCCGCAGCGGCGAAAGCATCATGCTGCAGGCTTATCCGCGCGCCGACCTGAAGCGCTGCGACGAAAAATCCGAAGCATGGGTGGCGACGCTGAAATCGATGATCAATGCCTGCCGCAGCCTGCGCGGCGAAATGAACATCTCTCCGGCGCTGAAGGTGCCTCTGGCCGCCGCCGGCGACAAGAGCGCGATCGAAGCCTATGCGCCTTATCTCGCCGCATTGGCGAGGCTTTCCGAAATATCCACCCCGGGAGATGCCTTGCCCGATTCCGATGCTCCTGTGCAAATCGTCGGCGATTTCCGCCTCATGCTCAAGATCGAAATCGATGTTGCCACCGAACGCGAACGGCTGGACAAGGAGATCGCGCGCCTGCAAGGCGAAATCGCCAAGACGCAAGGCAAGCTGTCGAACGCCAGCTTCGTGGATCGCGCCCCCGCCGCCGTGGTGGAGCAGGAACGCAAGCGCATGGGAGGTTTCAGTGCGACGCTAGAGCAACTACAGGCGCAGCGCGGCAAGTTGGGTTAACGGCGGCGGATCAGGAACACGAATTCGCCGTTCTCTTCGATTGAAGACAGCAATTCGTTGCCGGTCTGGCGGCAGAACACCTCGAAGTCCTTCGGCGACTCCGGATCGGTCGCCAACACTCTGAGCACTTGCCCGCTGCTCATTTGCGACAGGGATTTCTTGGTGCGCAAAATGGGCAACGGGCAGCTCAATTTGCGCGCATCCAGTTCCATATCGAATTCCATTTCCTATTCCCTTCCCGTTTGTTCCTGATCCGCCAGCAAATGCGAGAGACGTTTATTCGCCACCGCCAGCCGCTTCACCAGCATGCGCAGGAACGCATCGCCGAACTGGAAGCGGCATCCGGTCGTGGCGCGCACCAGCTTATCCGGGTTGATTTCGATCAGTACCGTATCGCTCTTGGCGATCACGTCGGTGCTGCGTATGAACTCGTGCTCGGAAAGGTGCGCCATTTCGCCGAAGCAGTCACCGCGATGCAACAGGCTCAGCAACCTGCCCTGCTTGACCACACGCACCGTGCCTTGCGCCAGGATATAAAAAGTGCGCCCGCTTTCGCCATCGCGCAGGATATATTCCGCTTCGGGAACCTTGCGCCACTCGCTGATGCGCAACACTTCCCAAAGTTCCACGTCGCTGAAATTCTTGAAGAATGCCAGGCTGCGCAATGTGTCGAATTTTTCTGTATCAAAAATCCCTTCCCGCGCCGCCGTAACATGGCTGAAAAACCCGACCAGGTCGCGCGCAAATTCATCCCAGGCCTGATAGCGCCTGGCCGTGTCCTTCTCCATCGCGCGCCGCACGATCGCATCCAGTTCCTGCGGTATTTCGGGGCGGAATACGCTAGGCGGCGGCGGCTCGATGTTGAGGATTTGATAAATCATGCTGAAGTTGTTGCTCGCATCGAATGGCAGTTTGCCGGTAAGCAGCTTGTACATCACCACGCCCAACGAATAAATATCGGTCTGGTGCGTCAGCGGCAATTCCTTGACCTGCTCGGGCGACATATAAGCCGGCGAGCCCACTCCGCTGACCTGGGTGGTTTGCTGGTTCTGGATGGCCGCCGCACCGAAATCGGAAATCTTGATGTTGGTTTCGCCCTGCAAAAGGATATTGGCCGGCTTGATATCGCGATGGATCACGCCCTGATACTGCGCGTATTCGAGCGCCTTGCAACACTTGTAGATAATTTCCGCAATCGTGCTGATCGGCAACAGGTTGTCCACCTCTGCGTATTGCTCGAGCGTGCTGCCCTCGACATATTCCATCACCATGTAATTGATATCGCCCTCCATCACCGCATCGAGAATTTTCACAATATGCGGGTGGGATAATTTGCCCGCCAGCGATGCTTCCGTCATCAGCAGCTTGCGGTAAATCTTGGCGCTATTGGGATCGCGCAGGCTTTTCAGGTCGAACAGCTTGATGGCAACCCGCTGCTTGGCGAAGGTATCGGTGGCCAGATACACGGTACTGGTCGCCCCGGTACCGAGTTCGCGCGCGATTTCATATTTGCCGATTTTGTCCATTTGGATCGTTTTGTCAGGAACGGCGCAATTCTGCGCACTTTGCGCCGCACTGTCCACCTTACCGCGCCTTGCCGCAAAGCCATGTCTTCGAAAAGTGTGAACCAGAAGCAAAAACAACTATCATAGCGATCATGAAAAATTCGATCCTGCTGCTGTTGCTGTGCTTCTCACCCTATGCCGCGAGCGATGGCTTGCCCGACCTGGGCGATGTCTCGCAAACCGTGCTGACTCCGCTGCAAGAACGCCAGATCGGCCAGCAAAGCGTGATGCAGATTCGCGCCAGCAAGCAGTTCTTCGACGATGCCGAAATCAATGATTACCTCAATCAACTCGGCTACAGACTGGTCGAGAATAGCGCCGAACCCAGCCTGGGCTTTGAGTTTTTCGCGCTTGACGATTACAACATCAACGCCTTTGCCCTGCCGGGCGGCTTCATCGGCGTGAACAGCGGACTACTGCTGACCGCACAGAGCGAATCGGAACTGGCTGCCGTGCTCAGCCACGAAATCGCCCATGTTACCCAACATCACCTGGCACGCATGGTGGCCGGGCAGCAAAACGACAGCCTGGCCTCGATGGCCGCGCTCGCCATCGCCATTCTCGCCGCGCGCAACAACTCGCAGGCTTCGCAGGCGGCGCTGGCCAGCATGCAGGCGCGCGCCATGCAGAAGCAGCTGGATTTTACCCGCACCCACGAACAGGAAGCGGATCGCATCGGCTTGGAAATTTTGCAGAAATCAAATTTCAATATCCACGCCATGCCGGAATTCCTGGACCGGTTGCAAAAAGCCACCCGCTTGCTGGAAGGAAACATGCCGGGCTATCTGCGCACCCACCCGATCACCAGTGAACGCATCGCCGACATCGGAAACCGCGTACAGAAACAACCTTACCGCCTGATCCCGGATAGCCTGAACTTCCATCTGGTACGCGCCAAACTTATCGCCATGCAAAAGACCGCGCCGGATGCCATCTCTTATTTCAACGATGCGCTGGGCGCGCAAAAACACGGCAACCCGATCGCGCAGCGCTACGGGCTGGTGAGCGCGCTGCTGCGCCACAACGAAATCGGGCGCGCCGCAGAAGAGCTGGCGACCTTGCGCAAGCAAACCCAGGACGACCCGCTGGCCAAACGTAATCCGATGATAGAAACCCTTTCCGGGCGGGTGAAGCGCGCCGCAAAAAATGATGTCAACGCTTTGGCGTTCTATCGCGCCGCCGTGCAAACCTTCCCGCAGCATCGCGCGCTGATCTACGATTACGCCGACCTGCTGCTGAACAGCAACCAGGCGGAAACCGCCGTCAAACTGCTCACCGAGCAGCTCGTCCGCCACCCCAGCGACACCACGCTATACAACCTGCAGGCGCGCAGTTACGCCATGCTCGACAAACGCTTCGAACAGCACCAGGCGCAAGCCTACAGTTATGCCTGGCAGGGCAATTTGTACGCCGCAATTGAGCAACTCGAGCTGGCGAAACAGGCAGGCGGGAGCTTTTACCAGCTTTCCATGATTGAAAGTGATTTGCGGGAATTGCGCGAGATGGCAGACGCGCGCGGCAGAAAGTAGCCCCACCTCCTTCCGATTTTTCAAATTCGCCATCCCGGCGAAAGCCGGAATCCAGTATTTTCGATAAATTAGACGCCAGCCTTCGCCGGTATGACGAATTTTAGAGGTTTCCAATTGCCGATCTTATGCATTGAGCGAAGTTTCGGGCTTGCGGCAAAAGCGTAGCGCCTTCCGACGGTTGCACTGCCATTCGGCGGATAATGCTACGCTTATCCGCCCCCGTATTTCACTATCTACGACTTTGGTGAGACGGAATAATCCATGAAAATATCCAGCCACATTGCCATCCCCGATGCCGAAATCGAATTGCATGCGATCCGTGCACAGGGTGCGGGCGGGCAGAACGTCAACAAGGTATCCACCGCGATTCATCTGCGCTTTGACATCAATGCGTCGTCGCTGCCGGATGACTACAAGGAAAAACTCAGGCAACTGGCCGATCGGCGCATCTCCGGCGACGGGATAATCGTCATCAAGGCGCAGCGCTATCGCAGCCAAGAGAAGAACCGGGAGGATGCGCTGGCCCGTCTGCTGGCCTTGATCTCCAGCGCAGGCATTTTGCCGAAAAAGCGGACGCCAACGAAGCCAACCAGAAGTTCAAAAAAAAAGCGACTGGAGCTTAAATCAAAACGCGGTGCGCTAAAAACGTCACGCGGCAGGGTAGTGGAATAGTTGCATCTTTCAGCAGCGCTGTTTTTAGACCGCTACACCCTTCTCGTCAAACATCCCCTCAAACAGTATCGAGCTGAGGTAGCGTTCGCCGGAATCGGGCAGGATGACCACGATGGTCTTGCCTGCGTTCTCCGGGCGGTTGGCCTGGCGCACTGCGGCAGCGACCGCCGCGCCGCTGGAGATGCCGGACAGGATGCCTTCTTCATGCGCCAGGCGGCGGGCATACAACACCGCGTCTTCGTTGGTCACTTGCTCGATCTCGTCCACCAGCGACATGTCGAGAGTGCCCGGCACGAAGCCCGCGCCGAGTCCCTGTATCTTGTGCGGGCCGGGTTTCAGCGGTTCGCCCGCGCGCTGCTGGGTGAGGACAGGGCTGGCGGTCGGTTCGACCGCAACCGAGATGATGGCTTTGCCCCTGGTGTGCTTGATGTAGCGCGATACACCGGTAATCGTGCCGCCGGTGCCGACTCCGGAGACGAATATATCGACCTTGCCGTCGGTGTCGTTCCAGATTTCCGGGCCGGTGGTTTGTTCGTGGATGGCAGGATTGGCCGGGTTTTTGAACTGCTGCAGCAGCACATAGTGTTCCGGATCGGAGGCGGCGATTTCTTCGGCCTTGGCGATCGCGCCGTTCATGCCTTTGGCGCCTTCGGTCAGCACCAAAGTGGCGCCGAATGCAACCAGCAATTTGCGCCGCTCGATGCTCATGGTTTCCGGCATGGTCAGGGTAAGCGGGATGCCGCGCGCGGCTGCGACAAAGGCCAGCGCAATACCGGTGTTGCCGCTGGTCGGCTCGACGAGTTTCTTGCCCGGACCGAGCAGGCCGCGCTTTTCGGCATCCGCGACCATCGCCGCGCCGATGCGGCATTTGACGGAGTAGGCGGGATTGCGCCCCTCGATCTTGGCGAGGATGGTGGCGGGTGCGCCGTCGGTGATGCGGTTAAGGCGCACCAGCGGCGTGTGGCCTATGGATAGGGAGTTGTCTGCGAACCAGTTTGCCATGAGTGTCTCCTGTTAATCGTGTTGAAAATGCAAAAAGCCGGACATGTCCGGCTTTTCGTTTAACGCTGAAACATCTTTCGACGTGCTCAGCATGAGCGGATGCGCTAATTACTCGACATCAACGGCTGTGGCTTCTGCCGGGCGATCCATCAGTTCGATCAGCGCCATTGGAGCATTGTCGCCCTGGCGGAAACCGAACTTGAGAATGCGCAGGTAGCCGCCGTTGCGTGCCGCGTAGCGCGGGCCGAGTTCATCGAACAGCTTGGTGACCATTTCACGGTCACGCAGACGGGCAAATGCCAGACGACGATTCGCCAGGCTCGGGGTCTTGCCCAGCGTCAGGATGGGTTCCGCGACGCGGCGCAGTTCCTTGGCCTTGGGCAGAGTGGTCTTGATGAGTTCGTGACGCAACAGCGACACTGTCATGTTGCGGAACATCGCCAGACGGTGACTGCTGGTGCGGTTGAGTTTTCTTAAACCTAAACGGTGACGCATGATTTGCCTCTCTTGATTCTGATTTTCTTGGGCTTCTAAATTTCTTGGGCTTCTGTTTTATTTCACCGCTTTAAGCGGCGGCTACAGGCCAGTTTTCCAGTTTCATACCCAGCGACAAGTTGTGCTCGGCGAGAACCTGCTTGATCTCGTTCAGCGACTTGCGGCCCAGGTTTGGGGTGCGCAGCAGGTCGTTTTCGGTGTACTGAATCAGGTCGCCGATGTAGTGGATGCTTTGCGCCTTGAGACAGTTGGAAGAACGCGGGGTCAACTCCAGATCATCCACCGGGCGCAACAGGATCGGATCAACCTTGGGCGCTTGCACCTTCTCGACGACCGGCTCGGTGCCTTCCAAAGCGGCGAACACGGAGAACTGGTCGACCAGGATGCGCGCCGCGTTGCGGATCGCCTGCTCGGGATCGATGGCGCCATTGGTTTCGATGTTCATCACCAGCTTGTCGAGGTCGGTGCGCTGCTCGACACGCGCGCTTTCTACCGCGTAGCTGACGCGGCTGACCGGGCTGAACGATGCATCCAGCGCGATATGGCCGACTGCACGCGTTTCGCTCGACACCTGGCGGGAATTTGCCGAAACATAGCCGTGCCCCTGCTCAACCTTGATTTGCATGTCCAGCCTGCCGCCGGCAGTCAAATGCGCGATCACGTGATCGGGGTTGACCACTTCGACATCGGCATTTCCGCTGATATCGGCAGCCGTCACCACGCCCTGTCCTTCTTTCTTGATGGTCAGCACGACTTCCTGCATATTATGCAGGCGCAGCACCACGCCCTTCAGGTTCAACAGGATATCCACGACATCTTCCTGCACGCCGTCGATGGTTGCGTACTCGTGCAACACGCCGGCCATCTTCACCTCGGTCGGCGCGGCGCCAGGCATGGAAGACAACAGGATACGGCGCAATGCATTGCCCAATGTGTGGCCGTAGCCGCGCTCAAAAGGCTCCATCACCA
>CAYGIF010000015.1:0-27752 GCA_964349865.1 uncultured Gallionella sp.
CGTATTGCGCCGACAGGCTGTGGTCTTTGGTGACCACGGTCCAGCCGTCGCCGAGATGTTTGATCGTCGCCTTGCCGGCATTGATCATCGGCTCGATGGTGAAGGTCATGCCGGGTTCGAGTTTTATTCCGGTCTTCGGGCGTCCGTAATGCAGCACCTGCGGCTCCTCATGGAAACGCTGGCCGATGCCATGCCCGCAGAATTCGCGCACCACGCTGTAGCCGAGCGGCTCGACGTAGCTCTGGATGGCATGGCCGATGTCCCCCAGATGCGCGCCCGGTTTGACGGCGCGGATGCCGCGCCATAGCGCCCGATAGGTGGCCTCGCATAACCGCCTGGCCTGGATCGACGGTTCGCCGACATAGAACATCCGGCTGCTGTCGCCGTGGTAGCCGTCCTTGATGACCGTGATGTCCAGGTTGACGATGTCGCCGTTCTTGAGCGCCTTGTCGCACGGCACGCCGTGGCATACCTGGTGGTTGACCGAGGTGCAAATCGATTTTGGATAGGGCGGATGTCCGCCGGGCGCGTAATCGAGCGGCGCGGGAACCGCGTGTTGCACATTGACGATGAAGTCGTGGCACAGCTTGTCCAGTTCGCTGGTCGTCACGCCTGCCTTGACGAACGGCGCAATGTGGTCGAGCACCTCGCTGGCCAGGCGGCCGGCAGCGCGCATTTTTTCGATTTCCTGCGGGGTCTTGATGGATACGGCCATAGGGTTTGCGCTTCTTTCGGGGGTGCCGCTTTCAGGATGGCCGAGAATATCACGCGGCTCGGATTGCCGACAATCGCGATCAGGAACTATACTTGCACCGCGTTTGACTAACCGCCGCAACCAATTTTTGGCAATGCGGCAAATTACATGGAGATCACATGAAAATATCGTTAATAATCGTCTTGTTTCTTTCTGCCAGCGTGAATGCCTATGCCGTAGATAGCGGTGCGGTAGTCGGCGGCGCCGTCGGCGGCGCGGCCGGTGCGGCAATCGGACATAACATGGGCGGCAGGGATGGCGCGATCCTGGGCGCGGCGATCGGCGGCGCAACTGGTGCGGCAGTCGGCAGCCGCGACAGCGCGCCTGCGGCCAAGCAGGTTCCGGTGCAGGCCGTGCCTTCCCGCGATGCGGAAAGCGACGATGACCGCCGGCGTCACGATAACGGGCTTCATCTGGGGCAGCACAAGAAAAAACACAAGAAAAAACACGAGCGGCATCACGAAGACTGAGTAAAACAGGCAGCAATAATTCTGCTGTTTTTAGATTGCAATGGTTCTAACGCGGGGAGTGTCCTGAATCAGCCGCAATTTACCTGAATCCAGGACATGTCATCATGAGCCTGATTGCCGGCGAGGTGAGCGGTGATAGATTCCAGAACGGCGTCGATGCGTTGCTCTGGAGGGGCGGCGCATAGCGTGGAGAGCAGCCTGGCTGCGCCAAAGCTTTCGCCCTTCGAGTTTTCCGCCTCCACCAAACCGTCAGTTGCAAGGAACAGGGAGCCAGGGTTTTCCCAGCGGAAAATCTCGGTTTCCGCATCAAAATCCTGCGGGGGGAAAATGCCGAGGGGCAGGTGTTTCGAAGTAAATTCGCGTTTTACCTCGCCCGCGTTGTCGATGAACATCAACGTCGGGATGCCGCCATTCCAAACCTCAATCGTCGGCTGATCGCACCTGATGCGCGCCAGCGCGGCGGCTATGAAACGACCGGGTATGGCGAGTTCGCGCATTGTCTGGTTTATTTCGGCAGCGATGTCGGGGATGGAAAGCCCGTTTTTCACCATGCTGTAGAACGCCCGGCTAATCGGCACGAGAAAAATAGCTGCCTGGAGCCCGTGACCGATGGCATCGGCCAGCAGAATAACCAAATCCCCGTTGTTTGAGCGCATCGCGGCAATGAAGTCGCCACTGAACTCCTGCGCCGGCTGAATGTAATAGCGGAGCTGCGCGTCACGCAGGCCATCCGTTTGCATCATAATGCTGCAAAAGCGTGCTAGCCATCGCCTGATCTTGCCGGTCGAGTTCGTATAGTCTTTGCAATTCCTTGTTCTGGCGTTCCACTTCCCGTTGATAGAAAAACGCGCTGGCGCTCTTTGTCATGACCTCCAGCAAGAGCTCCATCTTGACGGGTTTGATGATATAGCCATCGACGCCGATATCGATCGCTTTCAGCAGGTATTCGGTTTCATTGAAGGCGGTGGTAAGAATGACAGGGGTTTGGTGATTGAGCGATTTGATTGCGCTTGCCATGGCGAGGCCATCCATTTGAGGCATCTGGACATCCGAAACAACCATGTCCGGGGCGGTTTGCAGAAACAGTTCCAATCCCTGCTTGCCGTTTTCGGCAACAATCAATTCGGCAACCTGTCGTTTTAGCCGTTGAACCATCAAAGGACGAATGTCGTCATCGTCCTCGACATATAAAACGCGCATCATATTCAGCGTGTTCGGCATGAAATTTCCAGGTGCAGAATCAGGTACGGTTTTATCTTGTGCCATATGAGCTTCTTGCAAAACTCTCCGCCTGAGCGGAATTAACCAGGGCAGAGACGGGCGGCCATTGCCGGCAAGGCGAAGGTTTCAAAGGCTTCAGCGGCACCCGAAATTGATACTACGCAACGCACAGGAATAATGCAACGGCAGCGCGCCTTTGCCGTTACTGATAGCGCAACGCCTCGATCGGATCGAGTTGCGCGGCTTTGCGCGCCGGGTAGAAGCCGAAGAAGATGCCCACCGTCGCCGCCACGCCGAATGCCACGACGACCGAACTGCCCGAGATGATGACCATCGTGCCGGTCAGCGCGTTGACCAGCAGCGCGCCGCCGATGCCCAGCAGCAGGCCGATAAAGCAGCCGGCCACCGAGATGATGATGGCTTCCAGCAGGAATTGCAGCAGGATGTCGCGTTCGCGCGCGCCGATCGCCATGCGGATGCCGATCTCACGGGTGCGCTCGGTCACCGAAACCAGCATGATGTTCATGATGCCGATGCCGCCCACCAGCAGCGAAACCGAGGCGATCGCGCCGAGCAGCAGCGACATCACGCGCGTGCTTTCCTCGGCGGAATCGGCCACGGCGGTGAGATTGCGCAGGAAAAAATCGTTGTCCATGCCTTCGCGTAAGCGATGCCGCTGGCGCAGTAGCTCGGTTATGGATTTTTCCACCGCAGGCATGGCTTCCTGGGTGGCGGCCTGCACCATGACCAGGCGCACCGAACCCGGGAACTGGGTGCCGAATACCTGGCGCTGCGCGGTGGTGAGCGGGATGATGAGGGTGTCGTCCTGGTCGCGCCCGTCCATGCTTTGCCCCTTGACTGCCAGGGTGCCGAGGATGACGAACGGGCTTTGCCGGATGCGGATGGTCTTGCCGACCGGATCCTCATCACCGAATAAATTTTCCGCAGCCGTCTTGCCGATCAGTGCGACGCGTGTGGCGGAGCGCACATCTGACACAGTGAAAGCCGCGCCGGAAACCACCGTCCAGGAACGCGCCTCCAGAAAGCTCGGCATGGTGCCGATGACGGAGGTGTTCCAGTTGTTCGGGCCATAGACAATTTGCGCATTGCCGGGGTGCATCGGCGCGACCGTTTGCACGCCGGGCAGTTCGGCGACGGCCTCGGCATCGCCGACCGTCAGCGTGTAGTTGCCGCCGCTGCCGGTGCGCACCCCGCCGGAGGTCGTGCTGCCGGAATGCAATATGAACAGGTTGCTGCCCATCGCGCTGATGGTCTGCTTGATGGCATATTGCGCGCCTTGCCCGATGGACATCATCAACACCACCGCGCCGACGCCGATCACCATGCCGAGCATGGTCAGCAAGGTGCGCAGCCGGTTGGCGCCCATCGCGCTCCAGGCTTCGCCGAGCATCGCGAAAATCATGCTGCCGCCTCATTGAACGTAGGCCTGTATTTTTTATCGTTCCCACGCTCCGCGTGGGAACGTGGACGTGCCACTCCAGCGGTGCGGGACGCAGAGCGTCCCTTGATACATTCCCACGCGGAGCGTGGGAACGATGCGGCGGTTGACGGCATTACCCGCACCGCCGCTGCGCGCACCGTGTTCATGCCGCCACCCCCACATGCGGCGTGGGCTGATCGCCGACGATGCGCCCGTCATGGAATCTTACCTGGCGTTTGGCGTGACGCGCGATGTCCGCTTCGTGGGTGACCAGCATGATAGTGATGCCTTCGCGGTTGAGCGCCTCGAACAATGCCATGATTTCTTCGCCGGTGTGGCTGTCGAGGTTGCCGGTCGGTTCGTCCGCCAGGATCAGGCGCGGGCGGTTGACCAGCGCGCGCGCGATCGCGACGCGCTGTTGCTGGCCGCCGGAAATCTTGTTGGGCATGGAGTTCGCCTTGTCTTCCAGCCCGACCCTCGCGAGCATGTCGCGGGCGCGCCGCTGGCGCTCCTCGCGCTCCACCCCGCCATAGATCAGCGGCAATGCGACGTTGTCCAGCAGCGTCATGCGCGGCAGCAGGTTGAATCCCTGAAACACGAAGCCGATGGTGCGGTTGCGCAGCAAGGCCAGTTCGTCCTTGTTCAGCCCCGCAACGTCGCGGCCGTCCAGTACATAGCGCCCGGCACTGGGCTTGTCGAGGCAACCGAGGAGGTTCATGAAAGTGGATTTCCCCGACCCAGACGGCCCCATGATCGCGACGAATTCGCCGGCGGCGATGCCGAGGCTGACATCTTTTAATGCCGGGAACAGCCCGGCAGAAGTCTCGTAGGACTTGTGCAGGCCCTCGATGCGGATAACAGAATCAGACATCAGAACATTCTCATCGGCGGCGTGCCGCCAGTTTTCGGTTTGCCGGCTGCCAGCGCTTCGCCAACGATTACCTGATCTCCCGCCTTGAGTTCGCCGCCGGTGATTTCGGTATTGCGGTTGTCGGTGATGCCGAGTGAAACGTTGATCGGGGCGAGTTCGCCCTGTTCCAGCACATACACCTTTCCGGAAAAAGCATCCCGTTTTGGCGGCGCTACGCCGCCGCCCGCTGCGCCGCCGGGATGGCCGCCGCCGCGCTTGTCGGCATTGGCCGGTTTGAAGCGCAGCGCGGCGTTGGGAACCAGCAATACACCCTTGCGTTCGGCCACCGCGATGCTTACATAGGCGGTCATGCCGGGCAGCAGGATCTGCTCGGGATTGTCCACGTTGACCACCACGTCGTAGGTGACCACATTCTGCTGCGTGGTCGGGTTGAGGCGTATCTGCATCACCTCGCCCTGGAAGTTGCGTCCCGCGAAGGCATCCACGGTGAAGCGCACCGCCTGGCCGACGCGGATGCTGCCGATGTCCGCCTCGGCGAAGTTGGCGTGGATCTGCATCTTGGACAAGTCCTGCGCGATCTTGAACAGGGTCGGGGTCTGCAGGCTGGCCGCGACGGTTTGGCCGATATCCACCGAACGGTCCACCACGACGCCGGATACCGGCGAGCGGATTACCGAATAAGCCAGGTTGGCGCGGTCTTTTTCCACTGTCGCGTGTGCCAGTTGCAGTTGCGCCTCGGCGGCTTTCCTGGCCTGCACGGCGGTATCCAGTTCCTGCCGCGAAACATATTCCTGCGCAAACAGGCTGCGCATGCGCGCTTCATTGGCGGTAGTCAGCTCCAGCGAGGCATTGGCGCTCTGCACATTGGCCAGGCTCTGCTTCTGCTGAGCGGCAAGCAAGGCATCATCCAGTTCCAGCAACACCTGGCCTTTTTCAACCTTGCTGTTGAAATCCACATACAGTTTTTTCACCGTGCCGGAAACCTGTGTGCCGACATTGACCAGCGACACCGGATTGATCGTGCCGTTGGCGGAAACGGTCTGGGTGATATCGCCTTTTTCCATGGCCTGCAACCGGTATTGCTGCTCCGGCGCGACCATGTAAAGTTGCCGGTAGGTGGCGATGCCTGCGGCGATGACGGCAACGGCAATGAAGAACAGGGCAATCGGGGAGCGTAATATATTTTTCATGGCTGGTTGTTATTCCGTTGGAAATTTGCACCGGGCTGCTGGCTGCTGTCCGACAAATCCTGCAACAGGCTTGTATCCAGGTTGCCCATCGCCTGGGCGAGTGTGGCGCGGTTGATGTTCCAGTTAAACGTGGACTGGATGCGCTGCTGGCGCGCGCTGGCCAAGGCGCTTTGAGCGTTCAGCACATCCAGGATGCTGCCCACTCCGGCCTTGTAGCGGCCGAGCGCGACGCGTTCCGACTGACCGGCACTGCCCAGCAAATCGGCGGTGGTGCGCAACGATTGCGTCGCGGTGATGAGGTTCTGGTAAGCCGTCCACACATCCAGCGCCACTTGCAAACGCAGGCGTTCCAGTTGCGCGGTTTGCGCTCCCATTTGCGCTTCGGCAGCGCGTATCCGGTAAGTCGGCGCAAAGCCGGAAAAAAGCGGCACGCTCAGGTTGATGCCGACCGACGAACCGCTGGAGGTAATGCCCGCGCTGTTGGTCTGGTTGGTCGAAGCAGTCAGCGAGACAGAGGGCTTGCCTGCCGCGCGCGCCGCATCGACGCCGGCTTCCGCGGCTTTTACCTGTGCGGCGGCGGCTTGCAGATCGGGGCGGCGCAGCCTGGCTTCCTCGATCAGCGCGCTGATGTCGCGGTCGAAGCTTGCGGGAATGGCCGCAGTGTTTGCCGCTGCCAATAGGATGTTTTTGTGGGCATCCAGCCCGAGCATGTTGGCCAGCGCGCCTTTTGTATTGTTCAAGTTGCCATTGGCGGTAATGCGGTTCAGCGTGGCTTGCGAGTAAGCGGTCTGCGCCTGCAATTTATCGGCAGGCGTGGCGCTTCCGGCGACGTAGCGCGCCTCGGCGGCGGCGAAGCTTTCTTTCGCGGCACGTTCCGATTCAAGAGCGGCATCCAGCGCGGCCTGCGCTGCCTGCGTCTGGTAAAAGGACTGCACCGCCTGGAGGAAAACGGACTGTACCGTGCTGTCCTGCGCGGCATTCGCGGCGGCGAGCAACTGGTGCGCGCTTTCCAGGCCGGCGGCGCGCGTGCCGAAGTCATACAGCAGGTAGGAGAGCGTCAGGCCATAACTGCGCTGGCCAGTTCCGGGAGAGGTGCGATTGCCGGAAGCGCTTAAGTTTGCGCTGGGCAAGTAGCTTGCCTTGCTCACGCCGACCTGCGCCGCCTGCGCTCGCGCACTCGCCCATACCTCGCGGGTTTGCGGGTTGTTGCATAACGCGAGATTGACCACCTCCAACAAGCCGAAGAGCTTTTGGCCGGGCACCCGATTGAGCGCTCGATCCGGCATCGACTCCGCGCAGGGGTCGCCGACCGCGCCGCCCAAACGCAACGCAGGCTTGAGCGGCAGCGCCGCCTCCGTGCCGAACGGGTCGAGAGTTGTTTCGGCCAGCGCCAGGCTGCTCCAGAGGCAGAGCAGGGCGCAAACGTAACGCATTGGATGAGGACGCATGAACAGGGAATAGGGTTTTATTTTTTTCAAGTATAGCGGCTCGATATTATCCAGCAATGCTTCTTTTGTAAGAAATTGTTTTCGCTTCATATCGCACTGATGTTGATTGCCTTGAATTGGGGGTGCGACAGATTGTGGTTCCGGCATAACATCCTGCCTCGCAGGACGATTAGCCTGCACCGCAAAATGCCGCAGCAATTCATGCTGCGACATTTTGTCGCGCGACAATATGCCACATTCCCAAGTTGATTTTTCATCCATACAATCCGCCCGTTTTAATTTGTTGATAATAAAAATCGTTAAGGGAGATGGAAGATGAAAGGGAAGCAGGTATTCGCATTAAGCGTGATCGCGCTGGCGGTCAGTCAAACAATCAATGCGGCAGAATCAGCGGATAAAGAAAGCATTACCATGCTGCCGGAAATTGCCGTAACCGACGAGAAGATCAAGGATGAAGGCTATCAGGTAAGCAAGGCGAAAGCTGCGACCAAAACCGACACGCCAATACACGAAACCCCAGTGTCGATACAGGTAGTTCCCCGTGAAGTCATGGACGACCAGCAAGTCATTAACGTCAAGGAGGCGACCAAGAATATAAGCAGCGTATTGCCCTCCACCTATGGCTTCTACGAAGCTTATACGATTCGTGGATTCGATACGGGCACAGATGTCTATCGGAATGGCCTGAGACAACCGTCATTTGGCGACCAACAGACAGCCAATGTTGAACAAGTCGAGGTTCTGAAGGGGCCTGCCGCTATTCTTTACGGGCGCATCCAGCCTGGCGGGATGGTCAATGTTGTCACCAAGAAGCCTTTAGCGCAGCCCTATTATTCGATCCAGCAACAGGTTGGCTCCTACGATCTGTATCGCACGACCGTTGATGCCACCGGGCCGATCTCGGAGGATGGCTCATTGCTGTACCGCGCCAATGCCGCTTATCAAAAAAACAATTCATTTGTCGACTTCGTCAACAATGAGAGCACGTTTATAGCACCCTCCCTGACATGGCGCCCTTCGACCCGCTTCGAGTTCAACCTGGAAGGCGAATACCAGCGTAAAGAATATGTACACTTTGGCACCAGTGGTGGTGGTGTTCCCGCCGTTGGCAATCGGCCGGCCGACATTCCAAGGTCGCGATATATTGGAGACCCCAATATATCCGTTGCGAACCCAAACCAACAAAACCGGGATTTCGTTGGTTTCGACTGGAGCTATGCATTGAATGACGACTGGAATCTGAAGCACCGGTTCGGCTATATGGATGTGGACTATTTTATTTACTATGCCGCTGCCAAAGCGCTGAATGAAACTACCGGGGTTCTCACCCAAAATTTAATGCGCACTATGATGAACCGTGCGTCATACGCGACCAACCTGGATTTGACCGGCAAGTTTTCTACGGGGGACATCCGCCATAACGTTCTGTTCGGGATAGATTACTACCGCATGGACCAGTATGGCTTTGGAAATATGGGAAACGGTCCAAATCTCCAACCGATCAATATTTTCAACCCAGTCTACAACGGCATAGGCCTGTCAGGCTATCCCAGCAGCACCAATGACAATTGGTTCTACGTTTTCAGAGAAAATTGGACAGGCATCTACTTGCAGGACCAGATGCGCTTGGGCGACAAATGGCATCTGCTGGCGGGGGGGCGATTTGACGATGCCAGCCGTGGCGCGGGCAGTGATAATGTAGTTGGCGGTACAGTTGCAAAAGCAGCAACGAAAGTCGTAATGCGGGACGATAATGCGTTCAGCCCTCGCGTTGGACTGCTTTATCAGCCGATGCCCTGGCTATCTCTGTATGGAAACTATGTGGAGTCATTCGGCACCAATAACGGCGTATCCGCGACCGGACAGGCTTTTGACCCGCAACAAGCAAAGCAATATGAAGCCGGGGTAAAGAGTGAATTGCTTGATGGCAGGTTGACGACGACGATCGCTCTGTTTGAAATTACCAAGACCAACGTCCTGACCAGGGATCCGGCCAATCCCGCGTTCTCTATTCCAATCGGCGAGGCGCGCAGCCGGGGGGTCGAGTTGGATGTCGCCGGGCGCATCGATCGGAATTGGAGCGTCATCGGTAACCTGACTTACGATCAGGCGGAAATCACCAAGGACAACAATGGCAATCAAGGGAAGATTTTGCCCGGCGTACCGCTCCGCTCAGGCAGTCTTTGGGCGAAATACGATACCGGTAGCGCTACCGAAGGGTTTAGCTTCGGCGCTGGCGTTTTTCTCCGTGGCCAGCGCCAGGGAGATACGCCAAATACGTTCCAGCTACCTGGTTATGGTCGTGTGGACGCCCTCTTGGCTTATCGTTTCAAGGCGCTTGGCACCAAGGCTGCTACTGCTCAACTCAATGTGCAAAACCTGCTCGATAAGACCTATTTCGACCACGGCGGCAGCAATGGCACCAGGCTGAACAGCTATTACGGCGAGCCGCGCAGCATCATGGGGTCTCTGCGGCTTGAATTCTGACCGGTATGATTGCGTCCGAATTTCAAATGAATAATGACCGGCAACCCACGGCAAGCTACCGCCTCGCCATCGCCTCGCGCATCGCCGCCGCCATCTTGGGCGGTTATGCGCTGGCGACCCTGTTTTCCATCGCCTTGGCCGGCCTGCCGGCCATGCATCGTGCCGACTCCGTACTGGCCGCCTTGTTGCTCAGTTTTGCTATCTATACGGCGGCGATTTTGTGGGCGTTCGCGGCTCGCAGTGCCTGGTTCGCCTGGTTGGGCTTGCTCGTGCCCGCCGTGTTGAGCGGCGTGTTGATCTGGCTGCTTCGTTGAGGCATCCGCCATGAAAGAGTATTTCCGCCAATCCATGGACTGGCTGCACACCTGGACCGGGCTGGTGGTGAGCTGGGTGCTGCTTTTCATCTTCGTCACCGGCGCTGCGGGCTATTTCGATACCGAGATCGACCGCTGGATGCAGCCGGAAGCGCAGGCGGTCACGGCGCAGCAGCCGACCGAACAGATCGTGGCCGTTGCGATGGCAAGGCTGCGGCGGCAAGCGCCTGCTGCCGAGCGCTGGTTCATCCACCTGCCGACGGATCGCAGCGAGCCGCATCTGCGCATCCGCTGGCAGGCTGCCCCGGCGGCGGATGGCACGCGAGCCAGCGGCGGCAACGAGCAACTCGATAACGCCAGCGGCTTGCCGCTGGCTGCGCGAGCCACTGGCGGCGGGCAATTCCTCTACAAGATGCACTACCGGCTGCACTACCTGTCGACGGATGTTGCCTACTGGGCGGTGGGCGTGGCCACGATGTTCATGCTGGTGGCGCTCGTCACCGGCATCATCGTCCACAAGAAGATATTCGCCGACTTCTTCACCTTCCGCCCCGGCAAGGGGCAGCGCGCCTGGCTGGATGCACACAATGTGCTTTCAGTGTTGTCGCTGCCATTTCAGTTGATGATTACCTACTCAGGGTTGATCTTCTTCTCTATCACCCTCATGCCGCTGATCGTGGCTGCCTACTACGAGCCGGGCGAACAGGGACGGCAAATTTTCCGCTCTGAATTCGAGCGCAGTGTCGAGGTGAAACGAGCCGACATCGCGGCGCCGCTGACTCCCATCGCGCCTTTGTTGAATTTGGCACAGGCACGCTGGGGCGCGGGCGTGCAGCAGTACCGTATCGAGATTCGCCACCCGGGCGACGCGAATGCCCGGATCATCCTGCGCCATGCGATCGATTCACCGTCGCACTACAGCGAGGGTCTGATTTTCGACGGCGTCAGCGGCGCGCTGCTGACCATCCAGCCGCCGGCGCCATCGAGCGCAAAGGCGGTGCGCAACATTTTCATCGGCCTGCACGTGGGCCGGTTTGCCGACCCGCTGCTGCGTTGGTTGTATTTCGCCTCCGGCCTGCTCGGTGCCGGAATGATCGCCACCGGGCTGGTGCTGTGGGCGGCGAAGCGCCGCCAGCGGGCAGAGAAACAGAACGGTGCGGCGCATTTCGGCCTGCGTCTGGTGGAGCGGCTCAATATCGGCACCATCGTCGGCCTGCCCATCGCCATCGCGGCGTACTTCTGGGCGAATCGGCTATTGCCCCTCGATCTGCCGCAGCGCGGCGCATGGGAAGTTCATGTTATGTTCATCGTCTGGGCGATTATGTTGCTGCATGCCACCCTGCGCCCGCCCAGCCGGGCATGGATCGAACAGTTCGGCCTTGCCGCGGCGGCGTTCGCGCTGCTGCCCGTGCTCAATGCCATCACCACCGACCGCCACCTGGCCCATAGTCTGGCAACCGATGACTGGGTATTTGCTGGCTTCGATCTCACCATGCTTGGGTTGGGGTTGGTGTTCCTTTGGTCGGCACGCAAGCTTGCCCGCCGTGCGCATACAGCGGTGTTGGCAGCACGACCCAGGCCGGATCCAGCCGTCACCGGCTCGGTCATGCTCGCGGGCGAGAGAGCGAACCAGGCGAATCCGCTATGAATTCCATACTTGCTGTCTTCAGCGCCTTTGCGCTCGCCTACCTCGGCATGATCGGCCTCGCGTTGGCGATGGATCGGCATCATCGTCAGATGTTCCCCGGCCGGCATCTGCCATCGACTCGGGTGCGCTACGCCATTCGCTTTGCCAGTTGGGGGTTGCTGGGCTTGTCGGCTTGGGCCTGCGCTCATGCCTGGGGGGCGGCGGTTGGCGCGGTGGCATGGTTCGGCGTGCTCATGGCAGCGGCACTGCTTTTGGTGTGCCTGCTGCCCTACGCGCCGCGCTGGATATGCTGGAGCGCGGCGGCGGTGCTGATTTTGCTGGGGCTGTGGCGGTTGATGCTGGTGTTGTGAGATAACCGCACATCAGTCCGCCATCCCCTTGTGGGGCAACCTGCCGCACCATGGGTGCGACACATTGTGGCTACGACATAACATGCGCTACGCGCATATTAGTCTTCACCGCAATCGGCCGCACTAAAGGGTGCGGCAGATTGTCGCGCGACAATATGCCACATTCCCAAGTTGATTTTTCATCCATACAATCCGCCCGTTTTTATTTGTTGATCATAAAAATCGTTAAGGGAGATGGAAGATGAAAGGGAAGCAAGTTTTTGCATTGAGCGTGATCGCGCTGGCGGTCAGCCAGGCAGTGTATGCCGAGGTGGGCATGTTGCCGGAGGTGAGCGTCACTTCCACGACGATCGATGACCGCTTCGATTCCAAACGCGGTGAAGCGTCAAATATCAATATCATCAGCGGCAAGAAAGTGGATGAGGAGCATGGCAAGAATATTGTCGAGATACTCGAATCCATCCCGGGCGTGACTGCCGAGGTGCAGAGCGGCGATTCGGTGAAAATCATGCTGCGCGGCGTGGAGGCGCAGCGTTACATGGGCGAGAAGCCCGGCGTGGCGATTGTGATCGACGGCGTGCCGGTTCAGGAGCGCACCGGGCGCGTCAACATCGATCTGGACAACATCGAATCCATCAAGGTCATCAAGGGCGGCGCGTCCTATCTGTTCGGCGAGGATGCGCTGTCCGGCGCGGTGATCATCACCACCAAACGCGGCGCGAAAATGGCGGGCGTGACCGCGAGCGCCGAAGCGGGCAGCTTCAACTACCGGAAGGGGTTGTTGCGCGCCGGGTTTTCGAAGGGCGACTGGGTCGGGCATGTGCAGGCCACAAAACGGGAAACGGACGGCTACCACGACCAGGGCGGTTCCTTTGCGGAATACCTGAACGGCAAGCTGCAATACCTGATCGACGAGACCAGCGACATCGCTTTCGGTTTCGAGAATTCCAGCCGCGCCAAAGACAGCCACGGCACGATAAAAGGCGTGACCGCCGCCTGGCTCGATCCGCAGAGCTTCAGCGGCGGCAAGGATTATGCGCGCATGTACGACGTTAATCTGGACAAGGCGAACGTCACCTACGCAAAGGATTTTGGCGCGGGCGGCAACCTGCTGGTGAACACCTATGTGTTCAAGGATCACACCTTCAGTTGGTCCAATCCCAGCGGCTTCCTGCGGACTGCCGGCGGCGCATTGCTGAATGGTACAGCCGCCGCCAGCGATATGAGCACGATGAACGACGCCTATGTCAATGGTGGAGATACCAAGCAGGAGCAGAAAGGTCTGAAGGCGGAGTGGCGCAAGGGCGGCGAGAAAGTCGGCCTGATGGCAGGGCTGGATATGCAGTCTTTCTCGGACAGAGCACTTACCAAGAATCTGGTGACCTATTCATCGCGCAGCACGGCGATTGGCGCGACAAATCCATTGAATCTTGCGGGTGCAACAACCGCCGATAACCTGTCCACAACTGACACCCAGGCGGTGTACGGCGAATTCAAGTGGCAGGCGACCGATCCGTTGACCGTGACCCTGAATGCGCGTTACGACGATATCGGCGCCGGTTATGAAAGCTTTATCCCGCTGACGGCGGCGCAAATTACCGCGGGCAGGACGACTACCGGTCAGAAGGATTTCCGCGTCTGGTCGGAACGCGTCGGCCTGAATTACGCGCTGTCGGCGGAGTGTGAGATCTACGCAAATCTTTCCAGCGGCTTCCGCGTGCCGACTGTCAGCCAGCTGTATGGCGGCAGCATCACGCCGACCGGCACGGTGCTGGCTAACCCGAACCTGACCCCGGAAAAATCCCTGAACCAGGAAATCGGCCTGCGCGCCAAGAGCGAGCTGCTCGGCATTGCGCTGGACATGGACATGGCGCTGTTCCAGATCGACCGCAAGAACTTCATCCTGAACACCGGCGGTCAGTACCAGACTGCGCCGGATCCAACGGTGTCGACATTCAACGAGTTTGAGCAATACCAGAACATCGGCGGCGTGCGCAACCGCGGCGTCGAGCTGGGCGTGAAGACGGATTCCAAACTGGCTTGGTCTGGTGATCTGGCCTATACCTACCTGGATGCAAAGTTCACCCGTAACGATTCTTACTGGATGGGCATGGGCTCGCGTACCAACCAGTTGCCATCGGTGCTGTACAACAACACCGGCAACGTCGTGCCGCGTACGCCAAAACACAAGGCAAACCTGTCCACGCGCTACCGCTATTCCCCGGCCTTGTCTTTCAGCGCCGAGATGAATGCGCAAAGCGGCATATATGCGGATGAAGTCAATAAGGTATGGGTTGGCGGACGCACCCTGTTCAACGCGATGGTCAACTATGAGCTCAAGACCGAGCGCGGCATGAAGTGGTCGGCATTCGCGCGCATCGACAACCTGTTCGACCGCCGCTACTACTCCACGATACGCGGCGGCTCGGACGGCGACGGTAACGGGGTTTACAACGCCGAAGACATGTCCATCACGGTCGATCCGGGGCGGGTGTGGACGGCCGGCTTGACGCTGAGCTTCTAAGGGGAAATGGCATGCAGAAAAGAACTTTGCTAAATGCGATTTTCCTGGCTGTGCCGATGACCTTTACGCCATTGGCGCTTGCTGCGGCAAGCGCGCCAGCAGCGGCGCAGCCGGGTATGGCGGAGGAGCACGCCGGGCATACCAGCGCTGCGGGAATGAACGGCGCGGCCAAGCCTGCGGCATGGACGGCATTCCCCACCCTGAAAACCAAGGCAAGCGGCGAGAGTCGCGAGCGCAGGGTGGTCAACGTCATCCCGCAGAACATCGCGGCGGGCAATGTTGACGCCTATTCCAACAATACCAAGGATGCGAAGCCACACCGCCAGCTTCCGCTCGACATGGCGGGCGCCAGGCTGGACAAGCCGGAATCCGGCGGTTTTCATTGGCTGGCGGCGCGCGAAGAGCAAGCCGGCGAGGTGCGGGTCGCTTCCACCGTGCATTTTTTCAGCGATCGCGGCGACCAGAATCCGACCGGCATGTTCATGCGGCAGAAGCATGAGCTGGAAATCATCCCGCAGCCTTACCCGCGCGAGCATTCCCGCTATCGCGCCAACGAGGACTGGAAATTCCTGGCGCGCTTCAACGGTAAGCCGCTGGCAAACCAGAAAGTGCTCATGGAAACCATGAACGGCAGCAAGGCCGAACTGGTCAGCGATGCGCAGGGCATGATCACGGTCCGCATTCCGGACGATTTCAAGACGGAAGCCCGGCAAAAGACTGCCGGCAGCCACGACCACGGGCGGCGCAGTTCGGATTTCGTGCTGGCAACCGAACATGCGGAGGGCGGTAAGACCTTCCTGACCGCCTTCAACGCCAGTTACGGCACGGATGCGTTCTACCAGCGCAACCTCGCGATGGGGCTGGGGTTCACGCTGCTGGGCATGATCGGCGCCGCACCGTTGTTGCGCCAGCGCAAGGATAAGAATCAAGCGGCTGAAGCCGCCAAGGAAGCCTGACATGCTGAAAACCATTTTCCCGACACTGACGCGTTTCCGCTTTACCATCCAGATACTCATGCTGTTCGTCACCGTGTACGGCGGCGCGTTGCTGGGCACTTACACGGTGGACCGCATTTCGCAGGCATTGCCTTCGCTGGCCTGCGCATTCGACAAACAGACCGGCGACCACTGCATCCTGATCGTCAACCAGCACCAGTTCCACCACCGCATCGGCGAGGCGCTGGCCAAGGCGCAGGATGTCACCTACAAGATATTCATCCCGACGCTGATCTCGGTGGCCACCTTCTTCACCATGTTCTTTTTCCTCAACAAGGCGTTCTGCGGCTGGGTGTGCCCGATGGGCACGGTGCAGGAGATTGTTTACCGCATCGGCAGGAGGCTGGGGCGACCGCTGAAGCGCTTCGCTCCGGACAATGTCGGCAGGGTGCGCCCGGCCAAATGGCTGATGCTGCTGATACTGGTGCTCGGCCTGCCGCTGCTGGCAGGCATGGGTACGGTACCCAATGAACTGGGCGACCCTTATTGCCAGGTATGTCCATCGCGTCTGGCGACCACCCTGCTGACCGCCGATACCGAGCAGATTGCGTTGCGCACCTCGACGGGTGTCAATTTCTTCCTCGGCGCATTGGGCAATGCATTATTCGGCTTTGTCATCATCGCCGCTCTGGCGGTGCGCCTGCCGTTCTGCCGCATCTGCCCGCTGCTGTCGTGGAATGCGCTGTTTCAAAGGCTGTCGCCGATGCAACTGGTGAAGAAGCAGCATGACAAGTGCGACAAGTGCAGCGTCTGCGAAAAAGCCTGCCCGATGGACATTCACGAGATCGGCCGGGAGCACGGCAGGAAGGCGTTCCACGAGGATTGCACCCTGTGCGGCCGCTGCGTGGAATTTTGCCCGGACGACGATGTGATCCAGATCAGGTTCTTCGGCATCAAGCTGTTCGGTTCTTCCCGCGAGGCTTACAAGAAGCGCGTGAAACTGGAAACCCCGGAAGGGCTACCGAAAAACAAGGTGATCTGGCTGACCCAGGCGAAGGAAAACCGGAATGGATGAGTTTTTCAATCCGGCGCTGATTCCGCAGGAGACCACGCTGTTCGCCGTCTGGCTGCTCGGCCTGTCGCTCGGGCTGACCGCCTGCACCGTCACCTGCCTGCCGTTCATGGGCACCTGGGTGCTGGGGCGCGGCGGCTCGCAAATGCAGGCGCTGTATGACACAGGCATGTTCGTGACCGGGCGCATCATCGCCTATGCCCTGCTCGGCGCGATTGCCGGCGGAGCAGGGGTATGGCTGTCGGAGGCGATGCGCGGCGGAACCGGCAACCTGGTGATCGGTCTGGCGTCCATCGCGGCAGGGATATGGCTGCTGCGTGCCGACAAGCCGCACTCGCCGTGCGGCGCGGTGCGCGGCGCGGGCCGCACGCCGCCGCTGCTGATGGGCTTCTCGCTGAGCCTGACCCCGTGCGCGCCGCTGGCATCGCTGCTGGCGGTATGCGCCGCGGCGGGCAGCGTCAGGCTGGGGATGACCAACGGCATGGTGTTCGGGCTGGGCGCGGCATTGACCCCGCTGCTGATCCTGCTGCCGCTGATCAGCCTGCTCGGCAAGAACCTGCGCGACAACCGCGAGTGGATCACGCGCTGGATACGCTGGGGCGCGGCGGCGGTGCTGATCCTGCTCGGTTTGCGAAGACTGCTGCTGGTGCTGTGAGGCGCGGCAGATTGTCGCGCGGCATCATGTCGCATTCCCAGGCAGGAGGAAATGTTTTAGATTCCATCTTGCCGATCAGGCAGCGAGGTTTCTCCTCCCTCCCTTGGGTACTGCTTGCCTTCCCTGCTTGATTGGCCTCTTTTTCGCGGTTTCGAGACTCATTATTTGATTCGTGCGATTAACCCGGACAATAGCCAGTGAAGGAAATATATGTTTGCAAAACTGAAAGAAAGCAGGTTTTTCAAGTCGTTCTCGGAAATGCTTTGTTCTATCGAGGTTATCGAAACGAAAAGCGGGACTCGCGCACACAACCATTATCCGCAGCATCCCGCATCTTCAAGTCCGCACGTAAAGGGTGCAGAAAAAACAACGCATCCGGCTCCGTAGCAAATACAACATCGCGTTGGTCTTGTGTTGATAGGCGCGTCATTCCGTTCAAGATGATGGGTGCGGCAATATGCCGCATTCTCAGGCAAGGCCATTGCGTTGATAATCGCGCCGCAATTTTATTTACAGGGAGAAGAACAATGCAATTCAAACGTATAACTATTTGTGTCGCACTGGCGTTCGCGCCCGGCGCGTTTGCCGCTGAAGCGACCGAGGCAACTCTACCCGATGTCAAAGTGATCGGAGAAAGAATCCAGCCCCTGCCTGCCTACAGCAACTCGGCGCTGGGCAGAGTCGATATTATCCATCCGCGCACCTCCATCAGCGATACAGCTAAACTGCTGGATGGGCAACCGGGCGTCAGCCTTTCCGGGGCGGGCGGCGTTTCCAGCTTGCCGGTGATTCACGGCATGGCCGATGACCGCGTGCGCGTCAAGGTGGACGGTATGGATCTGATTTCTTCCTGCGCGAACCACATGAATCCCGCGCTCTCCTACATAGACCCCTCCAACGTCGGCAGCGTCAAGGTTTTCGCCGGCATTACACCCGTAAGCGTGGGTGGCGACAGTATCGGCGGCACGATCCAGGTCGACTCCCAGGCGCCGGAATTTGCGCGAGTTGGCCAAGCCTCCCTGATGAAAGGGCAAGCATCTGCCTTTTATCGCAGCAACGGCAATGTACAAGGCGGCAACCTTTCGGCCACGGTTGCGAGCGAAACGTTGAGCATGATGTACAGCGGATCGACCGCACGATCCGGCAATTACGATGCGGCGAAAAATTTCAAGGCATCGACGGCCACCAGAAACGGCTTGCATACCCTGCCGCTCGACGAGGTGGGTTCCACCGCCTACAAGACCACGAATCATGCGCTGGGCTTCGCATTGCGCCGCGACAACCATCTGGTCGAGCTGAAACTGGGGTTGCAGGACATTCCATATCAGGGATTCCCGAACCAGCATATGGATATGACCGGCAACGACAGCAAGCAAGTCAATCTCCGTTACGCTGGGCAATATCAGTGGGGCGCGCTGGAGGCGCGCATTTACGATGAAAAAACGCGGCACAAAATGGATTTCATGGCCGACAAGCAATATTGGTATGGCTCGCTATCTACCGTCGGCGGTGTTGCCGGCATGCCCTGTTCGCCTATCCGGTTCACCGGCGACCCTGCCGGAACCTGCGCCGCCGGGATGCCGATGGATACGGAAGGTAAAACTACCGGCACGCTGCTCAAGGCCGATATTCTGCTTTCGGAGCGCGACATTCTCAGGGTGGGCGGCGAATATCAGCGTTACCGCCTGAACGACTGGTGGGCG
Source organism: uncultured Gallionella sp. (assembly GCA_964349865.1). Classification (GTDB taxonomy): domain Bacteria; phylum Pseudomonadota; class Gammaproteobacteria; order Burkholderiales; family Gallionellaceae; genus Gallionella. Next base: position 19,084 of record CAYGIF010000015.1, read on the forward strand.
CCGTCCGGCGGAGGAATGGGGCCGAACACGTTCTGGAATATCAACAGCGGCGAACGCGACCGCTTCGATCTTTTTGGCGAGTGGGAGACGAACTGGAGCTCGCAATGGGTCAGCCAGTTAGGGGTGCGCAGCGATACGGTCAAGATGAATACCGGCGCGGTGCAGGGCTACAATACCGGTGCTACTTATGCCGCCGATGCGGCTGCCTTCAATGCTGCAAACCGCCAGCGCACCGATCACAACTGGGATCTGACCGCGCTGGGCCGCTATACGCCGGATGACAGCAAGGCTTTCGAGTTCGGCATCGCCCAGAAAACCCGCTCCCCGAATCTCTACGAGCGTTACACCTGGTCAACGGGCGGAATGGCGATGGCAATGAACGCCCTCGTGAACGATGGCAACGCCTATGTCGGAAACCTGAACCTGAAACCGGAAGTGGCGCATACGTTCAGTGCAACCGCCAGTTGGCATGACGCTGCCCAGGAGCAATGGGAGCTGAAAATCACGCCTTACTACACCCACGTTCAGGATTACGTCGATGCCGAGCGGTGCAGCGCTACAAATGCGGCTTGTGTCAAAGCGGCGCCGAACAGCACCACGACGACGCAGTTTGTTTCTCTCCGGTTTGTGAACCAATCCGCCCGCCTCTATGGCATGGATGTTTCCGGACACATGCCGCTGGCGAAAACCGGCGATTACGGCAGTTTCGCTGCGAAGGGCGTGCTGAACTACACCGACGGCAAGAACCAGACGACGGGCGACAATCTCTATAACATCATGCCGCTGAACGCGAAGCTGGCGGTGGTTCAACAGTGGGGCAACTGGACCAACACCGTCGAGGGGTATTTTGTAGACGCCAAGACCAGGGTGTCGCAGATTCGCAACGAGATGAAAACCGGCGGTTATGGCCTGCTCAACCTGCGCAGCAGCTATGAATGGCAGCAGGTTCGATTCGATGTGGGCGTGGAAAATATTCTCGATAAGTTCTATGCCATGCCGCTGGGCGGCGCCTATACCGGGCAGGGATCGACCATGTCGATCAATGGCACCAACGCACCGTACGGGGTACCCGTGCCCGGCATGGGCCGTTCGGTCTATGCCGGTGCAACGTTGAAGTTCTAAAGTTGCGGTGGAAACAAAAAGTTGCCGGTAATCCAGGCGACCCAGTGCCACAATATGCCGCATATTCGCGGCACTACTTTTCAGGAGATAAATCATGGATAGAAGAGAAATGCTTAAAGTGGCAACCGGAGGCCTGATGCTGGCCGCCGCCGGAAATGCGGCATTTGCCGCAGAAAAAACCAAACAACTCGCCGGCCACCAGCACATGCATGTCAAGAAATACCAGAGCCTGATCGATGCCGCCGCCGACAGCGTGAAAACAGGCCAGGCATGTCTTCAGCATAATCTTGAGATTTTGAGCCAGGGTGAAAACAAGGGGATGGCCATATGCGCCATGCGTGTCAATGACATGATTGCCGCGTGCGCCGCAATCGAGCAGCTTGCCAATTACAATTCGCCGCATGTCCCCAAAATGGCAAAGGTGGTGATGGATATTTGCAAGGATTGTGAAAAGGAGTGCCGCAAGTTCGAGAAAGAGCACGAAATTTGCAAACAAACGGCGGATTCCTGCGTTGTTTGCTTCGATGAGTGCAAAAAAATAACGGCTTGATGTTAATCCCACCGGGGTAGTCGCCCCGCCATTGTTGTTGATCGCCCCTCATGCTCGGCATATGGGGCGTTTTCTGGGGGTGCGACAATATGTCGCATTCCGAGATGGCTTTCCAATCTGTAGTATTCGCCCGTTCTTCAATATGTATAAAAAATTAACCATTCAAAACGCGGGGAGAGGCAGTGATGAAAAAGCAGTTGCTTAAGGGCGGGAAAGTTTTTGTATTGAGTTGTATCTATGTGAGCGTCGCGAATACGGCATTTGCGGCGGATGAACCGCAGGTAATGGAGGAGGTGAGCGTCTATGGTGAGCGCCCCGCCGCATTCCGCAACATCACTACCTCCACCGAGGCGGCGACCAAGGCGTTGATCGAAAGCACCAACGTCATCACCACCGAGGATGCGGTGAAGTATCTGCCGAGCGTCCAGGTGCGCAAACGCTACATCGGCGACCGCAACGCGATTCTCGCCTCGCGCAATGCGGGCACGATCGACAGCGCCCGCTCGCTGGTCTATGCGGACAATGTGCTGGTGTCGATGCTGCTTGGCAACTCCTTTAGCTATGCGCCGCGCTGGTGGTTCGTTTCGCCGCAGGAGATCGAGCGCGTTGACGTGAGCTACGGCGCGCATTCCGCAGCTTACGCGGGCAACGCGGCCGGCGTTGTCATGGTCATGAAGTCGAAGATGCCGGAAAAGTTCGAGGCACATGCCGATGCGCAAGCCTTTTCCCAGCCGTTCAAACTCTACAGTACCGATGAAACATACAATGGCTCGCGCCTGGGAGGCTTTCTCGGCAACAGGCATGACGATTTGCGCTGGACGCTGAGCTTTGGGCATTTGGAAAACACGGGGCATCCGATGTCGTTTGCGACGGCTGCCCGCTCGACGACAGCGCCCGGAGCCGCACCGGTGGTGACGGGCTACACTTGGGACAAGGACGCGGTGGGTGCCGACCGCGTCGTCATGGGTGCCACTGGCATCGACCACAATATCCAGGACAACGCCAAGGTCAAGCTCGCCTACGATTTTTCCCCGGGCTCGCGGCTCACCTACACCCTGGGTTACTGGCAGAGCGATTCCGATGTCAGCGTGCAAAGCTATTTGCGCGATGCGGCGGGCAATCCTGTTTACAGCAACAATGTGAACATCGACGGCTTCAGATACACACTGGCTGCAACGGCTATGCAGCCCAGCAAGCGCCTCGAAGAACACTGGATGAACAGCCTGACCTGGCGTTACGACCAGAAGCAGGAAAGCGACTGGGCGTTCGAGGCGGCGCTGACGAAATACGAATTCGGCAAGGACACCACACGCAAACCTACCGTCGCGTTACCGGCTGCATCGGTTGGCGGCGCGGGACAGGTTCAGTTTCTGGATGGGACCGGCTGGCACACGGCGGATGTGCGCGCGGATTGGAGCCCGGAGCGCGGCAAGCGCGGGCACGACGTTGCCTTCGGCTACCACTACGACCAGCACACCCTCAACGACCGGACTTATACGAACACGAACTGGCTTGCGGGGAACGCGACAACCGTCAATGCGGGCAACACGGGCAAGACGGAAACGCAGGGGCTGTATGTCCAGGATGCGATCCAGATGGGGCAGGACATGAAGTTGACCTTGGGGTTGCGCCATGAGCAATGGCGCGCCTTCAGTGGCACTAAAACGGCCACGGTAACGACCCTGGCCTATCCGGAGCGTAAGGAAAATTTTATCTCGCCGAAACTTTCCCTTTCATGGGTGGCGACGGAAGACTGGCTGCTGCGCGGCTCTTTTTCGCGCGCCGCGCGCTTTCCCACGGTCACCGAACTGTTCCAGGGCACGATCACGGGCACAAGCATCACCAACAACGATCCCGATCTCAAATCGGAGAAGATACTGGCGGGCGAGCTGGCCGCCGAGCGTGACCTTGACGGCGCCGGCAATCTGCGCATCTCGCTTTTCCAGGACGACGTGAGCGATTATCTGACGCGCCAGACCAACACGACCGTGACCCCGACGGTGACAAACATCCAGAATGTCGACAAGGTGCGCATTCGCGGCGCGGAGGCGAGCATGCAGCGGCGCAATGCGTTCATGAAGGGGGTGGATCTGACCGGCAGCCTGACCTTCACCGACTCCGAGATTCTTGCGAACAGCAAGAACCCCGCCAGCGTAGGCAAGCAGATGATCCGCATCCCGGACTGGCGCGCGACGCTGGCCGCAACTTGGCATGCCAGCGAGGCGATGGATTTTACGCTTGCCGGCCGGTATAGCGGGCGGCAGTTCAACTTGCTGGATAACACCGATGCCAACGATGATGTGTACGGTGGCGTGAGCCGGTTCTTCGTAATGGATGCCAAATTCAATTATAAATTGGACAAGCGCTTCTCGATGTCCGTCGGCGTGGACAACCTGAACAACGAGAAATACTACGCATTCCACCCCTACACGCAGCGCACGTGGATCGTGCAGGTCAAGGGCAGCTTATAATTAGATGCGAAGTGGGAAGGGCATCTCCCTCATGTCTTTGTAGCGGCGGCCTTCCGGTCGCCGCCTTTACTCATGTTGTATGATTGCCTGCTTGGCCAAACGATATCGGCGGGGCAAACAAGCCTCAAAGGCTACGGTCGAGGCTACAAGTTTCCCAAAATACATAAATGAATATAAACAACTTAGCTATTGCATTGTTCTTTACCGCTGCGGTGGCCGCTTGCCCGGCGTTGGCGGCCGATCACGCCGGCCATGGCAAGTCCGGCGCGGCATCCTCAACTGCCGCGCCGGTAGACAGGGAGAAGCTTTGGAAGGAATCGCTCGCCAAACCGTCGCTGGCCGTTACTGCGGATTTCGATGAAAAGGGACGTTTGTGGCTTGCGTCCATCCGCGGACAGTATGTTTACGTCAGCTATTCAGACGACCGCGGCGTTACCCGGAGCGCGCCGGTCAAGGTCAACGCGGAACCGGAGAACATACTCGGCGACGGCGAGAACCGCCCCAAGATTATCGTGCGCCAAGGGGCGGTTTACGTGTCCTATACGCAGGGGCTGGCGAAGCCGATGTCTGGCGATATCCGTTTCAGCCGTTCGACCGATGGCGGTAAAAGTTTTTCCGTGCCGCTTACCGTCAACGACAATCGCGAAATCATCAGCCATCGTTTCGACTCCATGGCGGTGAACGGCAAGGGGCATGTTTATATCGCCTGGCTCGACAAACGCGACCTGATCGCTGCGCAGAATAAAGGAGAAAAATACAACGGTGCTGCCGTCTACTATGCGATGTCGGATGACGGCGGAGCCAGTTTCCGGCGCAACGTCAAAATTGCCGACCATGTTTGTGAATGTTGTCGCACGGCGATGGACGTAGACACCGATGATTACCCCGTTGTCACGTGGCGCCATATCTACGACACCAATATCCGCGACCACGCGCTGGTCAAGCTGGGCGGAAAAATGGCGCCGGCGCGGCTCAGCCATGAGAACTGGAATATCGCCGCGTGCCCGCATCACGGGCCATCCCTTTCGATCGCTGCGGACGGCATCTATCACGCCGCCTGGTTCAGCAATGCGCCGCAGCAGCATGGCCTGTTCTATGCGCACTCGACCGATCAGGGCAAGACTTTCTCCGCTCCGCTGAATTTCGGCAACTTCGAGGCGCAACCGGCGCGCCCTTATGTGCTCAGCCTGGGCAGCCGCGTCTATCTTGCCTGGAAGGAATTCGACGGGGAGAGCACCGGCATTTTCGGGATGCACTCCGGCGACGGCGGGAAAACCTGGTCCGCGCCGGAAAAATTGGCGGCCACCTCGGATGTTTCCGATTGGCCGCTGTTGATCAGCGAGAATGATCATGCCTACTTGTCCTGGAATACCAAGAATGAAGGTTATCGCCTGATCGAAATAAGCGGCGGACACAAGTGAAACTGTTTGGTGTCTTGATGGCGTTATGCCTTGCCGTGCTGTCCTCCGCTCCGGCGCAGGCCGCCCAGGAAATAAAGCCGTTCGTCCGCGGCAGTTACCAGCAGATCGTTGCCGCGCGGCAGGGAAAACCTTTCATCCTCAACTTCTGGTCGTTGACTTGCAGCTACTGCATGGTCGAACTGGCCATGCTCAAAAAACTGGCCAAGAAATATCCTAGGCTCGATCTGGTGCTGGTCTCGACCGATACGGCGGAAGAAGAAAAATCGGTTGCCGCCACCCTGGTGAAATATTCCCTGGGCAAGGCCGAGGCCTGGGTGTTCGCCGACAGCTATACCGAACGCCTGCGCTTCGAAGTTGACAGGAAGTGGCAGGGTGAATTGCCGCGCACCTTTTTTTTCAGCGCGAAAGGTGAAATAAACGCCATTAGCGGCAAGCTTGAATACAAAGAAGTGGAACAGTGGGTCAAACAACAATATGCTATCCGGTAATGCGATGAGTTCGCTGGCTTACCCACCACTGTTGACTATGATGAATCAGGCAGATTTGCAGTTGCGCGACCGTTCGCTGATTGTGGCTTCGGTGGTGCTCGCGCATGCTTTGCTGCTGTGGTTTCTGGCGACCATGCCCGGCCTTCCCAAGCAGGCGCCTCATGAAATGTCGGTCAGCATCGCGACCATGCCCAGCCCGCCGCAACCCGCTCCGGCGGAACCGAAACCGGAGCCCAAGCCCGAGCCCGAGCCGGTAGCGAAACCCAAGCCGGTCGAGCGGCGCGTGCAACCCGCACCGGAAGTCGTAACGCCTATCGTGCCTGCCGAAACGCCCGTGCCGACGGAAGTCAGCAGCGCGCCTCCGCAACCTGTGACCGCTCCGCCCAGCCTGCCGGACCGCGAGCCGGATTACCAGGCGGCGTACCTGAACAACCCTGTTCCTGCCTACCCGATGGTGGCGCGGCGCATGGGCTGGCAGGGCAAGGTGGTGCTGAGTGTCGAGGTGCTGGCGAGCGGCTTGCCCGGCCAGGTCAAGCTGCATCAGAGCAGCGGGCATGACGTGCTCGACAACGCCGCGCTGCAGGCGGTGCGCGGCTGGCGGTTTGTCGCGGCACGCCAGGGTGGGCAGGTGGTCTCCAAGTGGTTTTTGGTTCCGATTCCGTTTATTTTGAAAGAGGATTGATGATGCAGTTATTCGGCAGTGATTCGATAGTTGTCGGCGCCACGCTTCTCGTGTTGCTGTTATGTTCCGTCGCCACCTGGTCGATCGTGCTATACAAACTGCTGCAGCGCAGCCGCAACAGCAAACAGAACAAGGCTTTTGCGCAGCAGTTCTGGGATTCGCCCGACTGGAAGAGCGCCGAGCGGGTCAGCGAACAGCATGATGGGCAGCTTGCCAGCATGGCACGCAGCGCCTTTACCGCGTTGAAAGAAATGGCCAGCGGCAAGACCGATCTGAAACATGCGGGCGAGCCGCAGGAACTGATGGAAAATGCCCTGCGCCAGCAGATACGCAACTTGCAGCGCAAGGGGGAGAGCGGCCTGGCCGAACTGGCCGGCATCGGTTCCACTTCTCCCTTCATCGGGCTGTTCGGCACGGTGTGGGGCATCATGCATGCGTTGCAGGAAATCGGCAAGACCGGTTCGGCCAGCCTAGACGTGGTAGCCGGGCCGATCGGCGAGGCTTTGATCGCGACCGCGTTCGGGATTGCGGCCGCGTTGCCCGCGGTGGTGGCATACAACTATTTTCTGCGCCGCCTGCGGCTGAACCTCACGGATTTGGAAAATTTTGCGGATGATTTCGCAAGGCTGGCGCGCAAATACGACTACAAGGTGTGACATGGCTTTCCATACCCAATCCGATCAGGAAATGATGAGCGAGATCAACGTCACGCCGCTGGTCGACGTGATGCTGGTGCTGCTGGTGGTGTTTATCGTCACCGCGCCGCTGCTGTCGCAGTCATTGGAAGTGAAGCTGCCCAAGACGGCTGCGGTGGAGGCTCGCATGGACACCAAACAGCAGGTTGTCACCATCGATGTGGAAGGGAAGGTCGCACTCGACAGCATCGCGCTGAGCGACGAGAAACTGGCGCAGCAGCTTGCCGATGCCGCGGCGGGAAAGGACAACTTCGAGTTGCATGTCCATGCCGACGAGGCCGTTCCCTACGGGCGCGTGGCGCAGATCATGGCCATCGCGCAACATGCCGGGGTGAGCAAGCTGTCGTTCATGACGATGGCGGGGCAGTAGGCAAAGGGCAGAGCGTAGCGTGCCCAACATTCATCGTTCCCACGGTCTCCGGTGGAACGATGCAATCATCCATCGAAATGAAAAAAGGCACGCCGAAGCGTGCCTTTTGATTGTGGTGAATTACCGATTAGCGGCTATTGCCGTTATTGCCGCGTCCCAAAGCGTAGCTCGGGCGATCGCCGTCGCGGCGCGGGGCGTTGTTGCCACCGCGATTCTGGCTACCGAAGCTGCGTTCCTGGCTGCGCGGCTGGGCTTGACCGCCAAATCCAGAAGGACGGCCTTGACCGCCAAAACCCTGGCCGCCACCAACTCCCGGAGTATGGCCTTGGGTGCTGTTTGCCTGACCGTGCCATTGACCGTGACCTTCCTTGCGTCCGGCATGACTGTGTCGGCTGTCCGGCGCGCTGTGGTGGAATCCTGTGCCGCGAGCCTGTCCTGAGCCTCTTGAGGTATCGAAAGACGAAGGATTGCCGTGGCCGGCAGCATCATTACGATTGCCGCCGAAGCCGCCGCCAAATCCGCCGGGGCCACTGCGGCGCGGGCCGCTGTTGCTGCGCGGACGATCCGAAGAAGGCCCGCCGGTGCGCAGTTTGTATTTCGGTTCCAGACCTTCGATGGTATGCATCTTGATGCTTTGCTCGGTGTAGCGTTCGATGCGCTTCAGCAACTGCGCGTCGCGGTTCGACGCAAACGAAATGGCGATGCCGGATTCGCCGCCGCGGCCGGTGCGGCCGATGCGGTGCACATAATCTTCTGCGAACTTGGGCAGGTCGAAGTTGATCACATGCGAGATGCCGCGCACGTCGAGGCCGCGTGCCGCCACGTCGGTGGCGACCAGGATGCGCACGTTGCCGTTGCGCATGTTGAGCA
>CAYGIF010000016.1:0-25449 GCA_964349865.1 uncultured Gallionella sp.
AAACAATCAGCGCGTCCTGGCCGCGGTCGCGGAAATATTCGCCCATGGTGCAACCCGCATAAGGCGCCAGGAACTGCATCGCGGCGGAGTCCGAAGCGGTTGCCGCAACCACGATGGTGTATCCCAGCGCGCCGTGTTCTTCCAGCTTGCGCACCACGTTGGCGATGGTCGAGGCTTTCTGGCCGATCGCGACATACACGCAGGTCATGTTCTGACCCTTCTGGTTGATGATGGCATCCACCGCCACGGCGGTCTTGCCGGTCTGGCGGTCGCCGATGATCAGCTCACGCTGGCCGCGACCGACCGGAACCATCGAGTCGATCGACTTCAGGCCGGTCTGCACCGGCTGGTCAACCGATTTGCGCGAAATCACGCCCGGCGCAACTTTTTCGATCTTGTCGGTCATTTTGGCGTTGACCGGCCCCTTGCCGTCGATCGGCTGGCCCAACGCGTTCACCACGCGGCCGCACAATTCCGGGCCGACCGGCACTTCCAGAATGCGGCCGGTACATTTGACCGTGTCGCCTTCGGTGATGTGCTCATATTCTCCGAGCACCACCGCGCCGACGGAATCGCGCTCCAGGTTCAGCGCCAGGCCGAAGGTGTTGCCGGGGAATTCCAGCATTTCGCCCTGCATCACGTCGGAGAGGCCGTGTACGCGGACGATGCCGTCGGTCACGCTGACCACGGTACCTTCGGTGCGCGCCTGCGTCAGTGCTTCGAAGTTTTCGATGCGACTGCGAATCAAATTGCTAATTTCAGAAGGGTTGAGCTTCATCTGGATTTCCTTATCTTGATAAATCTTTTATCAGGCCGGGGCGTTTGCAATTAAGCAAGCGCGTTTGCCATTTCACCGAGGCGGGTGCGCGCAGAACCATCGATCACCTTGTCTCCGGCACGGATCACTATGCCGCCCAGCAATTCTTTGTTGACTTTGCAGACCAGCTTGATTTCGCGGCCCATGCGCGCTTTCAGCGAGCCAATAATCTTTTCCTGCTGCGCCGCAGACAGCTCGAATGCGGAGTCCACGACCACATTCACGGTTTTTTCCGCTTCCGCCCGCAATGTTTCGAAGATGGCGGCAATTTCCGGCAACATCAGCAAGCGCTGGTTATCCGCCAGCACCCTGACGAAATTGCGCTGTTGTGCATTTGCCTTGTCGCCCAGCAAATCCTCCATCAGGCTTTCGAGTTGCTGTTTGACAACCCGCGGGCTGGTGACTACCGCGCGGACTTCCGGGTGGCAGACCGCCTCGGCGAGAGACCGCAACGCCTCCGCCCAACCTTTCAAGTCCGACAGCTTTTGCGCTTCTTCAAACGCCGCCTGGGCATAGGGCCGTGCAATGGTAATGGCTTCAGACATGGCGTTTAGATTTCCGCAACCAGTTTATCGAGCAAATCGTTGTGCGCCCTGGCATCGATTTCACGGCCGAGAATCTTGCTCGCTCCGGCCAGCGCAATGGCCGACACCTGGGTACGCAACTGCTCTTTGGCACGAAATACTTCCTGATCGATTTCAGCCTTGGCGCCAGTAATGATGCGATCGCCTTCTTTCTTGGCCTGCACCTTGGCTGCTTCAACGATTTCAATGGCGCGCTTTTCGCCGTTGTTCACAATTTCGCCGGCCTTTTCCTTCGCTTCGCGCAAAATGTCTGCGGAACGCTTGGCGGCCAACTCCAGATCGTGCTTCGCCCGCTCTGCATCCGCCAAACCATCGGCGATTTGCTTCCTGCGTTGCTCCAGCGCCGCCATGATCGGGGGCCAGACAAATTTCATGCAGAACCACACAAACAGTGCGAACATGATCGTCTGGGCGAGAAGAGTTGCATTGATATTCATGCAAGCTACCTTTCTTAAGTTATGCGTTGTCGCTTAGTGCGGATTAACTCACCACCGCAAACATGACATACATCGCAATACCAACGGCAATCATCGGTACCGCATCGACCAGGCCCATCACCACGAAAAACTGGGTGCGCAGCATCGGGATCAGTTCCGGTTGACGTGCGGCGCCTTCCAAAAAGCGGCCGCCCAGAATACCGATACCGACGGCCGCGCCAAGCGCGCCCAGACCCATCATCAGCGCTCCGGCGATATACAGCAGTGCATTTGCCATTTCCATTTTTTATTTCTCCTGTTGATAAAAGTGAAGTTTAGTGAAACCGGTTTTGTTGATTTAATGATGCTCCTGGTGCGCCATATCCAGATAGACCACGGTCAGCGTCATGAAAATGAAGGCCTGCAACGTGACGATCAGGATGTGGAAAATCGCCCAGCCCAGCGACAGCAGCATCTGCGATCCAAACAAAGTAGCGCTGCCCAGCGATAGTCCCACCCAGGTGCCGCCCATCAGCGCGATCAGAATAAAGATCATTTCGCCGGCATACATGTTGCCAAACAGACGCAGCGCGAGAGAAATCGGCTTGGCGATCAGGTTGACCCCTTCCAGCAGCAGGTTGACCGGCATACCCCATTTGCCGAACGGTTGCAGCGTCAACTCGCCCACGAATCCGCCGAGGCCCTTCATCTTGACGCTGTAATAGAGCACCAGCACAAACACGCCGATCGCCATGCCGAAGGTGGCATTCGGGTCGGTGGAGGGGACAATCTTGAAAAATGGGACGCCCAAGGCGCTCATCAACAGGGGAACATAATCGATGGGCAACAAGTCCATCAGGTTCATCGAAAAGACCCAGAAGAAGATGGTCAGCGCCAATGGTCCAACCATGGCGTTCTTGCCGGAAAACGAGCCGCGCACACTGTTATCGACGAACTCGAGCGCCCATTCGCAGAAATTCTGCAGGCCGCCCGGTGTGCCGCTGACCGCGCTCTTGGCAACGCTACGGAACATAAACAGGAACGCGGCGCCCAACAGCAGGGACATGATGAAGGTGTCGAGATTGAGCGCCCAAAAACCCATCGCCTTGGCTTCCTCCGCGCTATGCGCGATGCCCCAAGTGCCGTCGGGCAATTGACCGTATGTCAGGTTTTGTAAGTGATGCTTGATGTATCCTGCTGATGTGTGCGCTTCGCTAGACATTTTTAGTCACTATCTCAGTCTAAAATCTAATTTAATCTATTCAAAAACAACCGGGCCGCCAGCAGTACCGCTTGACCCATCACAAAACCGCCCAGCACGGCGAGCGGCGCCAATTTCAGCACCGCCATGCACAAGCCGAGCAGCACAACGACCGCCAAAAATCTTTCGGCGGCGTAAAAATACATGAGCCGTAGTTGATGATGCGCTTCATGGGCTGAATGCAAAGCCGCCCGCGACATTCTCCATGCCAGCAATGCTCCATTGAGAACCGAAACCAGCCCCCCGCTTAACACTGCTACCGCATATTGCGGAGCACCGTTCAGGCTGTAAGCAATCGCCGCAGCGATCAGCGCCAGCGCCGCCTGCAACCCGACCACCTGGCGCGCCAACCTTTTTTCTCTGGCCTCCACGGCGCAAAGGGTGGCGATTATAGTGGCGCTTTTCGGGGGTGTCAAACATTGTTGCGGCGCATCGCCCGCGTCTTTGCCCAACTTATTTACCCTTTTTGAGCTTGTTCAGGAATTCATCGAGCTGGTCATGATTCGCATAGGCGATGACCAGCTTGCCGCCGCCTTTGCTGCCCGGCTTGATTTCAACATGCGTTCCGAGGCATGCGCTCATTTCTTCCTGCAGCCGCTGCGTATCGCGGCTGAGCCGGTGCGCTTTCTTCGGCTTGCCTTTTTCTGGTTCGTGATCCTGCTTCTGCGCCAGCTTTTCCGCTTCGCGTACGGAAAGCCCTTCCAGCGCAATTTTATTGGCCAGCAATATCTGCTGCGCACTCTCCAGCGACAACAGCGCGCGCGCGTGCCCCATATCCAGCTTGTTTTCCATCAGCATGCCCTGCACGACTTTGGGGAGCTTTAACAGCCGCAATAAATTGCTGGCCGCGCTGCGCGAACGGCCCACCGCCTCCGCGGCGACCTGATGGGTCATTTTGAATTCGTCAATCAGGCGCTGCAGGCCGATCGCCTCCTCCAGCGGATTCAGGTTTTCGCGCTGGATGTTTTCGATCAGCGCCATCGCCAGCGCCGCATTGTCCGGCACGCTGCGCACCAACACCGGCACATGGGTCAACCCCGCCAACTGCGCGGCGCGCCAGCGCCTCTCGCCGGCGATGATTTCATAGCTGCTGTCGGCAAGCTGGCGCACCAGAATCGGCTGCATGATCCCCTGCGCCTTGATTGACGCCGCCAGGTCATGCAACGAGGCCTCGTCCATATGCGAACGGGGTTGGTACTTGCCCGGCTTGAGCAGCGCGACATTCAGGTCGCGCATCACCTCGTCTTTTTCGCTTTTGCCGCCGGACAACAACGCATCCAGCCCGCGCCCCAATCCCTTGTGTAGCTTTGTTGCCATGATCGCTCCTTAATTATGCCGTTGCAGCAGGTTGCGCTGCGTTATTCAATAACTCTCCGGCCAAGGCCAGATAAGCCTGCGTCCCCTTGGATAATTTATCGTGATACAGCGCCGGTACGCCAAAGCTGGGCGCCTCCGCCAGCCGCACATTGCGCGGAATCACGGTGCGATAGACCTTGCTGCCGAAGTGCTCTTGCAATTGATCCGAAACCTGCTGCGCCAGCGTATTGCGCGGATCGAACATGGTGCGCAGCAGCCCTTCGATTTCCAACTCCGGATTCAGGTTGGCGCGCACTTTACGGATGGTGTTCACCAGGTCGCTCAGCCCTTCCAGCGCGTAGTATTCGCATTGCATCGGGATCATCACCGACCTGGCTGCGCACAGGCCGTTCAGGGTCAGCAAATTCAGCGCGGGCGGGCAATCGATCAGCACGTAGTCGTACTCCGCCGTGACGGCTTGCAAGGCATCGCGCAAACGCGTTTCCCGATGCGGCAAGCCGACCAGTTCGACCTCCGCGCCGGCCAACTCCCGGTTGGCGGGCAGCAGGTCGTATTTTCCGGCCTCCGAGCGTATCCGCGCCTCGGCTATCGTCTTGCCGCCCAGCAGCACATCGTAGATGCTGACCGGCAAATCGCGCTTGTCGATGCCGCTGCCCATCGTGGCGTTACCCTGCGGATCGAGGTCGATCAGCAACACGCGCTGCTGCGCCGCCGAAAGGCTGGCCGCCAGATTCACGGTGGTGGTGGTCTTCCCCACCCCGCCTTTCTGGTTGGTTATGGCTAATATTTTCGTCATGTTGTTTTGCCCCTATCGCATGTTGCAATTACCAGGCTGCGCGCCGCGCGCAAACCCGGCACCCGCAACGGTATCACGCGCTCCACCCGGCATCCGTCCGGTACGCCCGCCAATTCCCGCTGCGGCGCGCCTTTCATCGCCACCCAACGCCCGTTCGGCACCACAAGATGGCGGGTGCTGCGCAAAAATTCGCCCAATTCGCTATACGCCCGCGAGATGATCCCGTCAAACCGCTCCACAGGCCGCCACTCTTCCACGCGAGCGCAGTGAACGCTCACGTTGCGCAAGCCAAGCTCTATGACCGCCTGCTGCACGAAGCCGGTTTTCTTGCTGTTGCTGTCCAGCAAGGTGAACTGCCAGTCCGGTTGCGCGACCGCCAATACCAGCCCCGGCAAACCGGCACCGCACCCCACATCTAGCCAACGCCCCGCCCACAGATGCGGCATGACCGCAAGGCTGTCGAGCAAGTGATGGCTCACCATCTGCTGCGGGTCGCGGATCGCCGTCAGGTTATAAACCTTGTTCCATTTGTGCAGCAGCGCCAAGTAATCCAGCAGCTTGCCCTGCGCGTCCGCGCCCAATGTCATCCCCAATTGTTCGATGCCGCGCTGCAATTCTTCGGCCAAATTCATGCGCAAAGCCTCATGCGCGTTTTTGTGCTGGTTGGCTATCGTCGCGAAAACCGCGCTTGATATGCACCAGCAACAGGGAAATTGCCGCCGGTGTGATCCCGGAAATGCGCGCCGCCTGCCCGACCGTTTCGGGTTTGTGCTGGTTGAGCTTTTGTTGCACCTCGATCGACAGCCCGCGCACCTCGCGGTAATCCATATCTTCCGGCAAGCCCAGCGTTTCATATTGTTCGTTGCGCCCGATCTCGTCGCGCTGCCGCTCGATATAGCCGTGGTACTTCGCCTGGGTTTCCACCTGCTCGGCGACTTTCTCATCGCTCACTCCGGCTCCCGCGCCTTGCAGGGTCAGCAGGCTGGCGTAGTTCACATCCGGGCGGCGCAGCAGCTCATGCAGCGAATATTCGCGCTCGATCGGCTTGCCCAGCACGCGCATCGCATCCTCCTCCGGCAGGTTGCGCGGATTCACCCAAGTATTGCGCAGCCGCTCCTGTTCGCGCGCGATGGCCTCGCGCTTCTGCTCGAAGGCCTGCCAGCGCGCATCGTCCACGATACCCAGTTTGCGCCCGATTTCGGTCAGCCTTAGATCCGCATTGTCCTCGCGCAATTGCAACCGGTATTCGGCGCGGCTGGTGAACATGCGATACGGCTCGGAAGCGCCGCTCGTAATCAGGTCATCCACCATCACGCCCAAATAGGCCTCGTCGCGGCGGGGGCACCAAACTTCGCGCCCTGTGGCTTGCAGCGCCGCGTTCAACCCGGCCAGCAGGCCTTGTGCGGCGGCCTCTTCATAACCGGTCGTGCCGTTGATCTGTCCGGCGAAAAACAGGCCGTGGATCGCCTTGGTTTCCAGCGAGCTTTTCAGCCCGCGCGGGTCGAAATAGTCGTACTCGATCGCATAGCCGGGGCGCAGGATATGCGCATTCTCCAATCCCCTGATGGAGCGCACCAAGGCCAGTTGCACGTCGAACGGTAGGCTGGTGGAAATGCCGTTCGGGTATACCTCGTGGGTAGTCAGCCCTTCCGGTTCGAGAAAAATCTGGTGCGAGTCCTTGCCGGCAAAGCGCGTGATCTTGTCCTCGATGGACGGGCAATAGCGCGGCCCGACCCCCTCGATCACCCCAGTGAACAGCGGCGAGCGATCGAGTCCGCCGCGGATGATGTCGTGGGTGCGCGGGTTGGTCTCGGTGATCCAGCACGGCAACTGCTGCGGGTGCTGTTCGGCATTGCCCATGAACGAGAACACCGGCACCGGATCGTCGCCCGGCTGCTCCTGCATCACCAAATAATCGATGCTCCGGCCGTCGATGCGTGGCGGCGTGCCGGTCTTCAACCGCCCCGCCGGCAGGTTCAGTTCACGCAAGCGGCGCGCCAGGCTGATGGAGGGGGGGTCGCCGGCGCGGCCCGCCGGGTAATTGGCCTGCCCGACATGGATCAGGCCTGACAAGAAGGTGCCTGCTGTCAGCACCACTGCTTTCGCGTTGAAGCGCAAGCCCAGTTGCGTGACCACCCCGCTCACCCGATCCTGCTCTACCAACAGATCATCCACCGCCTGCTGGAACAGCCAGAGGTTGGACTGGTTCTCCAGCCTTGTACGGATTGCCTGCTTGTATAGGATGCGGTCGGCTTGTGCGCGCGTCGCGCGCACTGCCGGGCCTTTGCTGGAATTCAGGATGCGGAACTGGATGCCGCTTTCGTCGGTCGCCGCCGCCATCGCACCGCCCAGCGCATCCACCTCCTTGACCAGATGTCCCTTGCCGATCCCGCCGATCGACGGGTTGCAGGACATCTGCCCGAGCGTCTCGATGTTGTGACTGAGCAGCAAGGTCTTGCAACCCGCGCGCGCGCTGGCCAAGGCGGCCTCCGTGCCGGCATGGCCGCCGCCCACCACGATCACATCGAATATATCGGGGAAATTCATATTGCCGCTGTTCTGGAAAAGACGCGCATCATACAACAGCAAAATCCAAAACGCATTGTTTCACGTGAAACAGTCGGCGCTATTTTCCGATACAGAACCGGCTGAATATCTCGCCGAGCAAGTCGTCAGGGGTGAATTCCCCGGTAATCTCGTTCAGCGCGCGTTGCGCCTGGCGCAGCTCCTCGGCGAACAGCTCCGCGCGATCCAGCACCGTTTGCGCCTGTGTCAGGTGGGTTTGCGCCAGCGTCAGGGCGCGCACATGCCGCTCCCGCGCCATGAACGCGCCGCTTTCCTGGTCGCGCCAACCCACCGCCTGCAGCAGTTTGCCGCGCAATTCCTCCAGCCCCGCGCCTGTTTTGGCGGACACCCGAATAAACGGAATACCGGCAAACGGCGCGTTGATGGATTCGGCGGCGCTTTCGTCCAGCAGGTCGGCCTTGTTGAACACCAGCAGTTGCGGGATGCCCGCCGGCAATCCAGCAAGGATCGCCTCATCCTGCGCCGTCAGCCCTTTGCTCGCGTCCAGCAGCAGCAGGATCAAATCGGCGCGGTGTATAGTCTGGTGGGCGCGGGCAATACCCATGCTCTCCACCGCGTCCTCCGATTCGCGCAGCCCCGCCGTGTCCACGATATGCAGCGGCACCCCGCGAATCTGGATCGCCTGGCGGATCACATCGCGGGTGGTGCCGGGAGTATCGCTGACCAGCGCCACCTCCTCGCCGGCCAGGCGGTTCAGCAGGCTGGACTTGCCGACGTTCGGCTGCCCGGCAATGACTACGTGGGCACCCTCGCGCAGCAAGCTGCCCTGTTTTGCGGCATCCAACGTATGCTGCAAGCGCGACCGGACGCTGTTCAGCAAGGCATCGCGGCGCCCCGTGTCGACGGCGTCCACCTCCTCTTCCGGAAAGTCCAGCATCGCCTCAACCAGCATGCGCAGGTAGATCAACTCATCGACCATGCCGTGGATGGCAGCGGAAAACTCCCCGCGCAGGGAGCGCATCGCGCTGCGCGCGGCCTCGGCGGTATTGGCATCGATCAGGTCGGCAACGCTTTCCGCCTGCGCGAGGTCGAGCTTGTCGTTCAGAAAGGCGCGGCGCGTGAATTCGCCTGGCTGCGCCAGCCGCGCACCCAGATCGAGGCAGCGCCGCAGCAACAATTGCAATACTGCGGTACCGCCATGCCCTTGCAGCTCGAGCACATCCTCGCCGGTATAGGAATGCGGCGCGGGGAAAAACAAAGCGACACCCTGATCCAGGGTGCCGCCATTTTCGTCCAGGAAATCGCCGTAGGTGGCATGCCGCGCAACGGGCAGCTTGCCCAGTATTCCGCGTGCTAGGGTTTCGCTGTGCTGCCCGGACACCCTTACCACCCCGATTCCGCCGCGCCCCTGCGCAGTGGCAATCGCGGCGATGGTATCAGCGTTTGGCGGCGGCGACTTTACTCTCATCCTCGGCGGCCCGAGTGATGTACCACTGCTGGCCGATGGAAAGGATGTTGTTCACAATGGAATACAACACCAGCCCGGCGGGGAAGAAAAAGAATATCACACTGAAGGCGATCGGCATGATTTGCATAATCCTTGCCTGCAAGGGATCCGGCGGCTTTGGGTTGAGGCGCATCTGGATAATCATGCTTGCCCCCATGATCAACGGCAGGATGTAATACGGATCCGCCGCCGACAAGTCGGTTATCCAGCCGAAGAACGGCGCATAGCGCATCTCGACGCTTGCCAGAATAGCCCAGTACAACGCGATGAAAACCGGGATTTGCACCACTACCGGCAAACACCCGCCCAGCGGGTTAATTTTCTCCGTTTTGTACAGCTCCATCATGGCTTTGTTCAGCTTTTCCCGGTCGCTGCCGCATTGCTGTTTTATCTTTTCCAGCTTCGGCGCGACCACGCGCATCTTTGCCATGGAACGATAGCTTGCCGCAGACAGCGGGAAAAACAACAGCTTGATCAGAACGGTCAGCAGAATGATGGCAATACCCCAATTATGTGTCCAATCAAAAAACAGCGCCATAACCCAGAACAGCGGCGCGGAAAGAACGGTCAACCAGCCGTAATCCACCGTCAACCCCAAGCCTGGTGCGACTTTATCCAGATCAACTTGGGCCGGGCCGGCATAAAGCGCAGCGCCCATCAGCACTTTCTGGCCGGGATTAACGACCTGTTCCGGCAAAATCACCCCCACCGAATACGCGTCGCCATCCAGTTTGCGCGTGAAATATTCGCGACTGGTCTTTTCCTTGGGCAACCAGACCGCAACAAAATAATGCTGCAGTATCCCAATCCAGCCGTCATCGGCTTGTTTGGGATAATCCGTCTTGCCTTTTTCTATTTCCGGAAATTCCACCTTTTGAAATTTTTCCTTGTCGGTATAGACCGCAGCGCCAACATAAGTAGGCAAAAACATCGAACTGCCCGCCAGCGCTGCGCTATCGCGAATCAGCTGGAAGTAACTGCTCGCTGTTGCTGCCTGTTGCCCGGTGTTTTCCAATTCATAAGCAACATCAACCAAATAACTCCCTTTGTGGAAAGTGATTATCTTGTTCACTTTCAGCGCGGAATCGCCTTCGGTTTTCAGCCGTACCTGTACCTGCCCGGCATTCCCGGCAAGCACATACTGGTCCTGCTCCGAAACAAACGGGCTGTTGTGGTTAGGCAGCCCCGCTCCGAGCAGGCCGCTTTGCGCGACATAGTTATGGGTGCCTGTGCCGCGATGAAACAGCACCAACGGCTTGTTCTTGTCCAGATCATCCGGGTGCTTCAGCAACGCCAAGCGGCTAATATCTCCGCCGATGGTGCTGATTTCAGCCTCAAGAACATCGGTCTTGACGTGTATCGTCTTTCCAGCGGCTTGCTGGGCGGGCTGTTGAATGGCGGCCTGTGCAGGCGCGGCCGGTGGCAAGGCAGACGGGATCGATGCCGCAGGAAGTGTTGCCTGCGGTTTTAGCGGCGCTTCGCTTGTCACCGCGCTTTGCTGGATATACCGTTCGGGATGCTGATGGCGTTGCCAGCCATCCCAAACCAACCCCAGCGAAAACACAAAAATTAAAAACAAAAAAAGTCTTTGCAAATCCATGGTCAGGCCTAATGTTAGGGTGCGGGATCGTATCCGCCGGGATTCCAGGGATTACAACGCAGTACTCGTTTAATGCCAAGCCACCCCCCTTTCATTACACCGTGTTTTGCCAAGGCTTCGCAGGTGTAGTGGGAGCAGGTTGGGATAAATCTGCACGTTGGCGGGCTAAGTGGGCTGACCAGGTATTGATAGCCACGAATCAGCTTGATCATAATTCTGCGCATCTATTTTCTATCCGGCTAAACAGCATTTTCAAATCACCCGCTTGCGTACTGCACTTTATAGAGTAAGCGCGCCTTACCATAACCACCAGATCCAGCTTGCACAGTTTGATGTTGTGTTGGCGGAACGCCTCCCTGATGATTCTTTTGACACAATTTCGGTCTGCTGCGCCGGATAGTGTTTTTTTGCCCACAATTATTCCAAGCCTGGCGTTTTTTTTGTCGTTGCGCTCAAAAAAAATCTTGAAGTGCCTATCCGCCATGTTTTCTGCACGAATAACATGACCAAAACCGTTTTCGCGCAACAATCGGTGCGCAGCGGTAAATTTGGCCGATAGACTAGACGGCGAGGGCGAGGGCGATATACTAAACCGCGAGTCTGGCACGGCCCTTGGCACGGCGGGCTTTGATAACAGCGCGGCCTCCGCGTGTCTTCATGCGTACCAAAAAGCCATGGGTGCGTTTTCTCTTGGTTACGGATGGTTGATATGTGCGTTTCATGGTTTCTTCCTCGGCGAATCGTAAAGCGCGCTATTACAAAGCCTTGAGGCCTAAGTGTCAAGCATATTTTACTTTTTTGCCTGTGGATAAGTTTGCGCTTGCGCTGTAGAATGCGGCAACTTTTACTGCTGCTGAACCATTCCTCTCTACGCAATTATGCAGGATATTTCTTTTTGGGATTCATGCCTCCGCTCGTTCGAAAAGAGCCTGCCGCCGCAACAATACAACTCGTGGATAAAACCATTGCTTCTCGAGAGCGAGAACGGCTCACTGGTGCTGACCGCACCAAACAGCTTTACCATGAAACTTGTTCAAGAGCGATTTTTACCCGAGATCAGCCGTCAAGCTGGTTTGGTTTATTCGCGTATCCCGCCATTTGAATTTCGGGTTCTTGAAACAGAGACTGCAGCCAAATTGCGCGAAGCAACTCCCCAAAAAACTGCCGCCCCGGTTCACGATAGCAAACCGAAAGTTGAGGCTTCGTTTCGCAGTTACGGGAAGCTTAACCCCAACCTGACCTTCGACAACTTCGTAAGCGGCAAAGCCAACCAGCTTGCTTTTGCTGCCGCCACACAGGTCGCCGAATTGCCGGGCACCTCTTACAACCCGCTGTTTATTTATGGCGGGGTGGGGTTGGGCAAGACCCACTTGATCCAGGCAATGGGCAACCAAATCAAGGTTAACAACCCTCAGGCGAAAATCTGCTATATGCACGCCGAGCGTTACGTTTCCGATGTGGTACGCGCTTACCAATCCAACAAATTCGAGGAATTCAAACAGTACTACCATTCTCTCGATATCCTGCTGATAGACGATATCCAGTTTTTCGCCGGCAAAACCAAGACCCAAGAAGAATTTTTTTACGCCTTCAACACGCTCATCGATTCGCACAAACAAGTTATCATGACCAGCGATACCTTTCCCAAGGAAATTACCGGACTTGATAGCCGCCTAGTTTCGCGTTTTGGCTGGGGGCTTACTGTCGCCATCGAACCGCCGGAATTGGAAATGCGCGTTGCCATCCTGCTGAAAAAAGCCAGCTTGAGCGGTTATGCGCTTGACGAAGCGGTAGCTTTTTTTATTGCCAAACATGTCAGTTCAAATGTTCGCGAGCTTGAGGGCGCATTGAAGCGCGTCGAAGCGTATGCCAAATTTCACCGCCGCGCCATCTCCGTTGAAACGGCAAAAGAGGCCATGAAAGACATTTTGATTGCGCAAAGCCGGCAAATTTCCATCGATAATATACAAAAAACGGTTGCGGACTACTATCATCTCAAAATAGCTGACCTGCTTTCGAAAAAAAGAACGCGAAATCTGACCCGTCCACGACAAACGGCCATGTCGCTTGCTCGTGAATTAACTACCATGAGCCTTCCTGAAATTGGCAACGCTTTTGGCGGAAAGGATCATTCGACCGTTATACATGCCTGCAAAATGATGGGAAATCTCAGGGCATCGGATACAACAATCGATGCAGATTATAAAATCCTGCTGCAAACATTACGGGGATAGATAGTGGGTTTTGTGTGCACAGAATGTTGATAATTCACGCTTTTGAGAAAAGCATATAAGTTATCCACATTACCGCTGCAACTTATCAACAACAATTCTCTGTGGTTTATTGTTTTGTATTCCGATGTATAAAAAGGCTTTTTTGGGTTGTCAACACAAATTCAGGCGCTTTATTAGCACTTATTAAAGGTTTATATTATGTTTATTGAAAAGATAGATAAAGAAATCATACTCAAGCCACTACAGGTAGTCATCGGCATCGTAGAGCGAAAACAAACCTTGCCGATTCTGTCGAATGTCCTGATTGAAAATCAGGATGGCAAGGTACGTTTCACCACGACGGATATGGAAATACAAATTACTACGACCATTGATACCGGTGCAGGTGGCGGACAAAGCGCAGCCTTTACAGTCGGCGGAAAGAAATTCCAAGAAATCCTGAGGGTTCTTCCCGAGCAAAGCAAAATCACCATTGACACCAAGGAAAACAAGGCGCAGATAAAATCTGGCAAAAGCCGTTTCAGTCTTCAAACCTTGCCCGCACAGGATTTCCCCAAGCTGAGCAATCAACTTGAAAATGCGAAAAAAATCGTGCTGCCACAAAAAGAACTGAAAAATTTACTGTTTTCCGTTCAATACGCAATGGCGCAGCAAGATGTGCGTTATTACCTCAACGGTGTTTTACTGATTATCGATGGTAACAAACTCAAAGTGGTGGCAACCGACGGACATCGGCTGGCCTACAATGCTGGCGCTATCGATGGCCATTATGAAAAACAGGAAATTATCCTGCCGCGCAAAGCCGTCGTGGAATTATCCAAACTGCTGGCGGATAGCGATGAAAGCGTCGAACTGGAGTTCTCGCAACAGCAGGTCAAGGCAACTTTCTCGGGCATTACCCTGATAACGAAAGTTATTGAAGGGAAATTTCCTGATTATGAACGCGTCATACCGAAATACGATAATCATCTCAATATGGAGCGTACCGTAATGCAACAAGCCCTGCAGCGCGCCGCGATATTATCCAATGAAAAATTCAGGGGGGTGCGTTTTGTGCTGACCGAAAAAAACCTCAGCATCATCAGCAGCAACAGCGAACAGGAAGAAGCGCAGGAAGAAATCGAGACCGAGTACCACGGCGAAGCATTGGATATTGGTTTCAACGTCAATTACCTGATGGATGGGCTAAATAATATCAGCAGCAGCACCGCCACCTTCTCGTTCGGCGATCCGAACAGCAGCATCCTGATGACCACACCGGAAAACCAGGAATTCCGCTATGTCGTGATGCCGATGCGCATTTAGAAATTATTTAGTGTTTCACGTGAAACAAACTCAATATCAGGAAAAAACTAATGAGCGAATATACCTCCAATAACATCAAGGTTCTGAAAGGGCTGGAAGCCGTGCGCAAGCGCCCCGGTATGTATATCGGCGACACGAACGACGGCACCGGCCTGCATCACATGGTGTTTGAGGCGGTGGACAACGCGGTGGACGAGGCTTTGGCGGGTCACTGCAACGAGATCAATGTTGTTATTCATGCGGATAATTCAATCAGCGTGAGTGACAACGGGCGCGGCATCCCGACCGATATCCACAAAGAGGAAAACCGTTCCGCCGCCGAAGTTATCATGACCATCCTGCATGCGGGCGGTAAATTCGACAGCAATTCCTACAAGGTGTCCGGCGGCTTGCACGGCGTTGGCGTATCGGTGGTAAATGCGCTGTCCGAGTGGTTGAAGCTGACTATTTACCGCGACGGCAAAGAACACTTTATGGAATTCCGTCATGGCGACCCGGTTGCCCCGCTGAAAGTGGTGGGCAACTCAAGCAAAAAAGGCACCATCGTCCACTTTCTGGCGGCCAAGGAAACTTTCGGCCTGGTCGAGTTTCATTTCGATATCCTGGCGAAACGCTTGCGCGAGCTGTCATTCCTCAACAACGGCGTGAAAATTGCACTGATCGATCACCGCACCGGCAAGGAAGAAAATTTTGCGTTCAGCGGCGGCATCAAGGGTTTTGTCGAATACATGAACCGCAACAAATCACCGCTGCATCCCACCGTGTTCCACGCGATCGGCGAAAAGGACGGCATCACCGCAGAGATCGCGATGCAGTGGAACGACTCTTACCAGGAAACGGTGCAATGCTTCACTAACAACATTCCGCAGCGCGACGGCGGCACCCACCTGACCGCGCTGCGTGCCGCAATGACCCGCACCCTGAACCAGTATATCGAGGCCGAGCAGATTGCGAAAAAGGCCAAGGTGGAGACTACCGGCGACGACATGCGCGAAGGGCTAACCGCCGTGCTGTCGGTGAAATTGCCCGACCCGAAGTTTTCGTCGCAGACCAAGGACAAACTGGTTTCTTCCGAGGTGCGCCCGGTGATTGAGGATCTGATCGCCCAGCAAATGAGCGCGTTCCTGCTGGAAAAACCCAATGACGCAAAAATCATCGTCAACAAGATCATCGAGGCCGCCCGCGCCCGCGAAGCGGCGCGCAAGGCGCGCGACCTGACGCGCCGCAAGGGCGTCCTGGACGGCATGGGTCTGCCCGGCAAGCTGGCCGACTGCCAGGAAAAAGATCCGGCCCTTTCCGAGCTATACCTGGTCGAGGGAGATTCTGCGGGCGGTTCGGCCAAGCAGGGTCGCGACCGCAAGTTCCAGGCGATCCTGCCGCTCAAGGGCAAAATATTGAACGTCGAGAAGGCGCGCTTCGAGAAACTCATCGCGTCGCAGGAAATCGCCACGCTGATCACCGTGCTCGGCACCGGCATCGGCAAGGACGAATACAACGCCGACAAGCTGCGCTACCACCGCATCATCATCATGACCGACGCGGACGTGGACGGCTCGCATATCCGCACCCTGCTGCTGACCTTCTTTTACCGGCAAATGCCCGAGCTGGTCGAGCGCGGCCACATCTATATCGCGCAGCCGCCGCTGTACAAGATCAAGCAGGGCAAGGACGAGCGCTACCTCAAGGACGACCAGGAGATGAAGATTTACATGCTCAAGTCCGCGCTGAACAACGCCGTGCTGCATCCGTCCGCCGAGGCCGCGCCGATTCAAGCAGATGCGCTGGAGCTGATTGCCAAGCAATACTTCATCGCCGAGGCGGTGATCGACCGCCTGTCACGCTTTACCGCGCCTGAGGCCAGCCACGCCCTGCTGATTCTGCCCACCCTGTCGCTGGACGACGCGGAGCAGGCGCAACGCAGCGCAAAACTTCTCGAATCGGCTTGCGGCGGCAGCATCAAGGTTGTGGTAGAAACCGACGAAGCCGGAGAACACCGCCTGCGCCTGGAAAAACTGTATCACGGCAACTATTCGATCAGTTACATGGATCGCGACTTCCTGAGAGGCAGCGACTATGTGCAAATCCGCCAGGCTGCCGACATATTGAACGGCCTGATCAAACCGGGCGCGTACATCGCTCGCGGCGAGCAAAAGCGTGCCGTTTCCAGTTTCAAACAAGCCATCGAATGGCTGCTCGAAGAAGCCAAGCGCGGCGTAAACATCCAGCGCTACAAGGGCCTGGGCGAGATGAATCCGTCGCAACTGTGGGAAACCACGATGGACGTGACCAACCGCATCCTGCTCAGGGTGCAAATCGAAGACGCGATTACCGCCGACGAAATATTCACCACCCTGATGGGTGATGTGGTCGAACCGCGCCGCGCGTTCATCGAGAAGAATGCGCTGGGCGTGAAAAACCTGGACGTGTAAAGGGCGCGTCGGATGTTCCCAATGGAATTATCATGCCGCGCCGGCAATCACCGCCTATCCTATTGCACCAGATAAGACTTTGAATATCAACGAAATATGACCACGCCTACACCGGTAACATTTTTCCCCCAACGTTCCCAAAAAATACCCGAGCCCGCCACCGAAACATCGCCCATTATGGGCAGCCGCGTGGAATTGCAACTGCTCACCACCCTGACCTGCAACCTGAAATGCACTTACTGCTCGCTCGGCGTGGGCGACATGGTCGGTTCGCAGGGCAAGGTTTCCTATACTTCGGATATGCTGGATGCCTTCATCAAGAAGCATCTTTCCGAACATGAGGTCTATGTCACTTTCTACGGCGGCGAACCGACCCTGAACCTTGCTTTCATAGAAGAAGCCATGGCGCGCTACCCCACCTTCCGCTTCCAGCTCCAGACCAACGGCACGCTGCTGGATAGCTTGCCGGATAGCGTTCTGGCAAATCTTTCCAATATCCTGCTTTCCATAGACGGCGGCGAGGCGATCACCGACGGTTTCCGCGGGCGCGGCGTGTACCGGCAAGTGGTCAAGAATACCCGGGCGGTGCGCGACCGGATGGCGGGCAGCTTCACGGCGCGCGTGACCTGGAGCAGCGAAGAGACCTCGTTCGAGGAACTGGACGAACTGGCGGACACCTTCGATTATGTGTATTTCCAGTTCGTCGCCGGAGAAGGCACCTATACGCCCGCCGCGATGGAAAAGAAAAAAGCGGTGATCACGCAACTGGTGGACAAGTTCTTTGCCAGCGACGAGCTGTACCCGATCATCCCGATCATGGGGATCGTGCGCAACAAGGTGCTGCCGACGCGCGCCACCGAGCTGTATCACGGCAAGACCCAATGCCGGGTATCCACGCATATCCTCAATGTGATGCCGGACGGCAAGATTTTCCCCTGCCCAGACATGATGTACGTGCCCGAGATGCTGCAAGGCGACGTGATCGGTAACTGGCTCAAGCCCAGCCCGCTGCAGCCGCACCCGGACATGCCATGCGACCGCTGCGAAGCGCAGCCATGGTGCCGCGGCAATTGTCTGAAGAACCTCTATCTCGCCTACGTGAAAGATGACCAGCGCTACCGCGAAAACGTCGTCGAACCGATCTGCGACCTGGTCAGGTTCCTGGGCAGGGAAATAGACCGCCACGACCCGCTTGCCTGGTACGCGAAAGCTCCGCTGGACATGCGCAAGACCCTGCGCGACTGCGAAGTCTACGAATATGTGGAAATCATGCCCTGAGAAGCTGTCTTGAAAATTGCTCCGGAGGGCGTCTGCGGCGTTGAGAGGTACTCGAAATCCTCATGTGCTTTAAACGCGCGTAAGGCATAGGGCGTCAATGCGCTGCGCTTATTGACGCCCTACGGTTTGGTATTGCTCTTAGCAGTTTTCTTCGCGGCAGGCTTGGCTGCCTTGGCGGTTGCGGCCTTCTTTTCGGCGGGCTTAGCTACCTTTTCAGCAGTCGTTTTTTTAGCCGCAGGTTTAGCCGTCTTCGGTTCGGCTTTGGCTGCGGCTTTTGCCTTGGGCTTTGCCGCCGTTTTGGCTTTAGCGGCCGGCTTCTTCGCCGCCCTGCCCTTCCCTGTCCCGCCCTTCGCCGCCTTGGCGGCGATCAGTTCCAGCGCCTCTTCCAGCGTAATCTCATCCGGCGATACGCCCTTGGGCAGCGTGGCGTTGACCTTGCCGTGGCGGGCGTAGGGGCCGTAGCGGCCGCTGCAGATCTCGACGCTAGCCTTGTCGTCCGGGTGGTCGCCCAGCGTGCGCAGCACGGTGTTGCCGTCCCTCGCCTGCGCGAGCAGTTCCGCCGCACGCTCCAGCCCGATGTCGAAGATGCTGTCGCTGCGCGGGATGGATTTGAACTTGCCGTCATGGCCGATATAGGGGCCGAAGCGGCCGATGTTGACGATGACTTTCTTGCCGGTTTCGGGGTGCGCGCCGAGCTCGCGCGGCAAGGCCAGCAGCTTGAGCGCGCCGGCCAGATCGGCCTGTTCCAGCGGCATTTCCTTCGGCCATGACACGCGCTTGGGCTTGATCTTTTCGCCTTTGACCGCTTCGCCGAGCTGCACGTAGTGGCCGTACGGGCCGCGCAGCAGCAACACGGGCTGGTTGGCCTCGGGATGCACGCCCAACTCCACTCTGACGGAGGCGTCATCCTGGGATTCGCCGCTCAGGCTGCGCTTGTATTTGCACTCCGGGTAGTTGGTGCAACTGATGAAGCTGCCGTATTTGCTGAGTTTTTTGGCGAGCGGTTTGCCGCACTCCGGACAGGCTTCGTCGATCAATTCCACTGGGCGGTCGATGCTGGCTTTTTCCTTGATGAGGACGGAAAAGCCTTTCCAGAATTCGTCCATCACGCCGATCCAGTCGCGCTTGCCTGCGGAAACTTCGTCGAGCTCGTCCTCTAGGTGGGCGGTGAAACCGTAATCCACATAGCGGGTGAAATGGTCGGTGAGGAAGCGCGTGACGACGCGTCCGACATCGGTCGGGACGAAGCGTTTTTTGTCGATAACGGCGTATTCCCTGGCCTGCAGCGTGGAGATGATGGTGGCGTAAGTGGACGGGCGGCCGATGCCATACTCTTCCAGCGACTTGACCAGGCTGGCTTCGGAAAAACGCGGCGGCGGCTGGGTGAAGTGCTGTTCGCCATACAGCTTGTCGATAGGTATTACATCGCCCTCGGCCAGCGGCGGCAGTTTGCCGCCCTCTTCTTCCTCGGCGTCGTCCACGTCTTCCATGTACACGCCGATGAAGCCGGGGAATACCAGGGTCTGGCCGGAAGCGCGGAACAGCGTGGTGTCGCCGCCGAGACGGATGTCCAGGCTGACCGTATCGAAGCGCGCCGGAGCCATCTGGCACGCAAGCGTACGCTTCCAGATCATCTCGTAGAGGCGCGCCTGATCGGCGCTCAAATGGCTGCGCAGGCTGTCAGGCGTGCGCAGGATCGAGGTCGGGCGGATCGCCTCGTGGGATTCTTGCGCGTTCTTGGTCTTGCTCTTGTAGGCCGGCTGGGTGCGCGGCAGATATTCCGCCGAAAAATTATCCTTGATGTAGTCGCGGATCTCCTGCACCGCTTCCTTCGCCAGCGACACCGAGTCGGTACGCATGTACGAGATCAAACCGACGGTTTGGCCGCCGATGTCCACGCCTTCATACAGCGATTGCGCGGTGCGCATGGTGCGGTCGGCGGTCATGCCGAGTTTGCGCACCGCTTCCTGCTGCAGCGTGGAAGTGGTGAACGGCGCGGCGGCATAGCGCTGCTTGGCCTTCTTCTCGACGCGCACCACCTTGGGCGGCAGCTTGGCATCGTTGAGTTTGGCGAAAATCGCGTCGTATTCGGCCTGGCTGCCGATGCTGAGCTGCTCGAGCTTCTTGCCCTGATACTGGAACAGCCTGGCGCTGAACGGCTGATGATCCTTGTGGCTGTCCAGATGCACCGTCCAGTATTCCTGGGTTTTGAACGCCTCGATCTCCAGCTCGCGTTCGACGATCATGCGCAATGCGGGGCTCTGCACGCGGCCAGCGGATAAACCCGGGCGGATCTTGCGCCACAGCAACGGCGACAGATTGAAGCCGACCAGATAGTCCAGCGCGCGCCGCGCCTGCTGAGCATTCACCAGCGGCATTGAGATTTCACGAGGGTGAGCGACCGCTTCGCGCACCGCCGACTGGGTGATTTCGTAGAACACCACGCGCTGCATGTTCTTGTTCTTCAGGCCGCGCTTGGCCTTGAGCAACTCGGATATATGCCAGGCGATCGCCTCCCCTTCGCGGTCCGGGTCGGGCGCCAGCAGGATGTTATCGGCCAGCGCGGCGGCTTTCGCAATCGCATCCACATGCTTGCTGTTGCGCGCGATGGTCTCGTACTGCATCGCGAAATTGTTCTCGGTATCGACCGCGCCGGTCTTAGGAACGAGGTCGCGCACATGACCGAATGAAGCGAGGACTTCAAAATCCTTGCCCAGATACTTTTTGAGGGTCTTGGCCTTGGCCGGGGATTCGACGATCAGGAGATTGGTTGCCATGCGTGCGTGTCGGGATTTAATGTGGTTGCGGGGTTCAATGCCAGGTATTGATACTCAATGGAGCTGTGCCGAATTCAACGGGGTGAGCAATTCTTCGATCAGCAGAGGATCGAGATTTTGATGGCGGTTCCACAATACCATCAGCATGATCAGTTTGAGCTTGTCCAGCCCGAGGTTTTCCTGTTGCAGCGCGACGGCGCGGTCTAGGATCATCTCTCGCTCCACGGAGGTGATCATGTGCTGCTGCTCGGCGAACAGCAAAAATTGACGCGCCTCGAAGCCGATACGCTGCAACTCCAGCCCGGCAAAATGGCGCAGGCCGGCATGTTCGAGGCTGGCCGGATAATTATCCGGGTTCTGTTGTTGCAGCGCGGACAGCCAGGTCAGCGCCTCGCTGATTTCTTCGCCTTCGAATCCGGCGGCGGAGAGTTTGCGCGACAGTTTGTCCGGCTCCGGATAACTGCCCGCGTCGAAGTAACTTTCAAACAAGTACATCAAAATTTCGAACATGATTAGCGTGATTTTAGTAAATGCGTTGGTACAGGCCGCCGGGTAACGCACTGATGCGCCCCTCCAGTTCGAGCGTCAACAGCATGGCGGATAGCTGGCTTACCGTCAAGCCGCTGCGTTTGCCGAGGGTGTCCAGATCGACCGGATCGAAGCCGATCTGTTCCAGCAGCGCGGAGTCTGCGCCCTGTTGCGTGGCCGGATCAGGCGCGGGTGCGGCAGCGGTTGCAACCGCCAGCCCGCCCAGCTCTTCGAGGATATCCTGCGCGGCCTCGGCCAGTTTCGCGCCCTGCTTGAGCAGCGCATGGCAGCCCTTGCTTTGCGGCGCATGGATCGAACCGGGGATGGCGAACACGTCCCTGCCCTGCTCCAGCGCCAGCCTTGCGGTAATCAGCGAGCCGCTTTGCAGCGACGCTTCCACCACCAGGCAGCCGATGCTCATACCGCTGATGATGCGGTTGCGGCGCGGGAAGTTGGCGGCCAGCGGCGGCGTGCCGAGCGGGAATTCCGAGACCAGCGCGCCCTGGCTGGCGAGCGCGTGGGCGAGGTCGCGGTTCGCGGCGGGATAGACCTTGTCCAGCCCGGTGCCGACCACGCCGATGCTGCCGCCACGGCCTTGCAATGCGCCGCGATGCGCGGCGGCATCGATGCCGTGCGCCATGCCGCTGATGATGCACAGCCCGGCGTCGCTCAGCGATTTGGCGAACGCCTCGGCGTTATTGATGCCCTGCGGGGTGGCATTGCGGCTGCCGACCACGGCCAGCGCGGGGCGGTTGAGCAGGTCGAGCCGACCCTTCACATACAGCAGCAGCGGCGGGTCGGGAATGTTCAGCAGGGCTTGCGGGTAGTCGCTGTCGGCGAGGGTGACGATGCGGTTGTTGCCGTCTTCCAGCCAGGCCAGCGCCGGGGCGAGCAGATCGTCAGCGATGCCTTTGCCGATCTCGGCGGCGGCCTCGGCCTTGACGACAGCTTTGAGCGAACCGGCGGACGCGGCGAAAACCGCCTCCGGCGAGCCGAATTCCTTTAACAGGCGGCGCGCGCCTTCGCCGCCCAGGCCGCGCGTCAGGCTGAGCGCCAGCCAAGCCTTGAGCGAAGTATCGGGAGCCACGCTCGCTGCGTTCTGCGAAGGTATTTAGGGAGTTTGTGCGCGATCCAGCAACTGCACCGGCAAGCGGGTTTGCATCACCAGCGCGTACGACACCTTGTCGAACACGCGGAACACGAACACCAGGCCATAGCGTTCATCCGGCAGGGTGAATTTTTCGCCTTCATTTTTCACGTCCTCGCCCTTGCGGTACAGCGCCAGCACATGGCCGCTTTCCAGCCCGTCGCGCGCGCCCTTGTTCAGGGTGATGACGGTATTTTGCCCGGCCTGCGAAACGCCGCCGTAAACCGAAATAACGCGCGTGGAAATGTTGCCGCCGGGTGCGCGCGGCAGGTAGGTGTTGACTGCACCGCCGGAAGGGGCGACCAAGCGGTCGCCCTTGTTGATTTCCTGCACGGATCGGGTGATCGCGACGGTGCTGACATCCGCAAAATCGGTCACTTCGGCATTGCCCAGATAGATCGCTTCGATACCCAGCGCTTCCTTGGTGTCGGGGTCGGTAAACGTTTTGCCTGGGCGGTAAATCTGCCACTTGCCGCCTTTGTCCGGGGACAGGCCTTTGACGAAGCCGATATCGTGGGCGCCGAGTATCACGCGGCCTTCGCGCGCGCCGATCAGCGTCGGCGCGTCCTTCAACGCGCCCTCTTCGATGACCAGCGGTTGGGTTAAAAACGGCGCGATGGCGCTGGCGGGAATGCTCGGGATGGCATCGTGTATGCTATGGCCTGCGCGCGCCTTGGGCGAGAGCTTGACGACACCGCTGGCACCGTTCACGCCAGCTTGGCCGATGCGCAATGTGCCGCTGGCGCGATCCAGGACGATCACGTCGCCCGGATAAATCCAGTGCGGATCCTTGATGGAGTCCTTGTTCATGCCCCAGATATACGGCCATCTCCAGGGGTCTTTGAAAAACTTGCCGGAGATGTCCCACAGCGTATCGCCCTTGACGACCACATGCCGGTCAGGCGCATCGCTGCGAAGTTCCGGAGGAGTATCAGGCTGGGCGGCAAAGGCCAGGATGGGCAACAAAAAGCAAATCAGCGATATAATCTTGCGCATGGAAAACTCCGGCAGAATCAATATAAAAGGTACGCAATGTTGCTGCGTTGCGTTAAATTCTGCATCCAGTCATATAAATTAGCAAGCATTTATGGAACGCAGATGGCAATACTGAAAATTTTGCAGTACCCCGATGAGCGGCTGCACAAGGTCGCCAGCAAGGTCGGGCGGGTCGATGAAGCCACCCACAAGCTGGTGCGCGACATGGCGGAAACCATGTATGCCGCGCCCGGAGTCGGCCTGGCGGCGACGCAGGTGGATGTGCATGAGCAAGTTATCGTGGTGGACGTCTCCGAAGAGCGCAACAAGCTGAAAGTCTTCATCAATCCTGAACTCGTCGGCAGCGGCGAGGAGGAAAGCGAAGAAGGCTGTTTGTCGGTGCCGGGCATCTACGAAAAGGTGCGCCGCGCGGAAAAGGTGACGGTGCGCGCGCTCGACGAAAAAGGCGAGCCGTTCACGCTGGAGGCTGAAGGCTTCCTGGCGGTCTGCATCCAGCACGAGATGGATCATCTGCGCGGCAAGGTGTTCGTCGAATACCTGTCGCAGCTCAAGCAAACGCGCATCCGCTCCAAGCTGAAGAAGCACCGGCGCGAAACGTTGTAAGGGAGCGCCGTGAAAATTATCTTTGCCGGTACGCCGCAGTTTGCGGCCAGCGCGCTGGCCGCGCTGCTCAAGGAGCACCAGGTCGTCGCCGTGCTGACCCAGCCGGATCGCCCATCCGGGCGCGGCATGCAGTTGACCGCCAGCCCGGTCAAACAGCTTGCCTTGCAGCACGGTTTGCCGGTGTTGCAGCCCGCTACCCTGAAGACCGAGGAGGCGCAGCGTTCAGTCGCCGCGCTGGATGCCGACGCGATGGTGGTGGCCGCCTACGGTCTGATCCTGCCCAGGGCCGTGCTGCAACTGCCGCGCCACGGCTGCCTGAATATTCACGCCTCGCTGCTGCCGCGCTGGCGCGGTGCCGCGCCGATTCCGCGCGCGATCCTGGCGGGCGACGCCGAAACCGGCATCACCATCATGCAGATGGACGAGGGGCTGGACACCGGCGCCATGCTGTTGCGCCGCGCCTGCCCGATCATGCCGGACGATACGGCGGCGACGCTGCACGACAGGCTGGCCGGCATGGGCGCGGACTGCATCCTCGAAGCCTTGCGCCTGCTGCCCGAGAATTGCCTTGCGCCGGCTAAACAGGACGAGGCGGAGGCAACCTATGCCGCCAAGCTGCTCAAGAGCGAGGCGCAAATCGACTGGCGCCAGGATGCGCGCCAGATCGAGCGCGCGGTGCGCGCCTTCAACCCTTTTCCGGTGTGCCATGCCGACCTTGGTGGTGTGGCGCTGAAAATCTGGCAGGCCGCAGTACAGGAAGGCGCACAAGGCGAGGCAGGGGAAATTTTGGCAGTGGACAAGCGCGGCATTACGGTGGCCTGCGGCAAGGACGCGCTGCGCCTGGAAGTGTTGCAGCGCCCCGGCGGCAAGGCGCAGCCCGCCGCACAGTTCATGCAGGCAGTGCCGGTCAAACCCGGCGAACGCTTTTCCTAGCGGGCATGCCGAAAAAGCTGCCCCCGATAATGGAGCTCGCCATGCCCGCTCCCTCTCCCCAACCCTCCCCCGGAGGGGGAGGGGGCGAACGAATCGCTACGCGAATATCACGTTAATGCATAACATTCAGCTTGCCGCCAGCCGGATCGTCCAGCAGGTGCTGGTGGATGGGCGCAACCTCAACCAGGCGCTGGAAGAGTCGCTGCGCGGAAAAGCGGTATGGACGCCCGCACAGCGCGCCGCCTTGCAGGATTTGAGCTATGGCACGCTGCGTTTTTACGGACAGTTGCGCGCGCTGCTGGGGCTGTTGCTGCACAAGCCGATGCTGGATCAGCGCATCTATTATGTGCTGCTGGTGGCGCTGTACCAGTTGCAATACAGCAAAGCCGCGCAGC
>CAYGIF010000017.1:0-24998 GCA_964349865.1 uncultured Gallionella sp.
CGTCCACCTCGGCGGAGGCGCGCACGCACAGTTCGCACAGGATGCAGCGGTTGAAATCGAGCAGGATGTCCGGGTGCGAGGCGTCCACCGGGCGGTCCGGGTACAGGTGGCGGAAGCCTGCGGTATGCACTTCGAGGTCGTAGCCCAGCGCCTGCAACATGCAGTTGCCGCTCTTCTCGCACGACGGGCAGAAATGGTTGCCCTCGGCGAACAGCATCTGCACCAGCGTGCGGCGCAGGCCGTTCATCTCCTCGATGTTGCTCTCCACGTTGAGTCCGGCCTCGGCGGGCAGGGTGCAGGAAGCGGTGGTGCGGCCGCCGACCTTGACCGTGCACAGCTTGCAACTGCCGTGCGGCTTGAATTCCGGGTGGTAGCACAGGTGCGGGATGTAATGCCCGGCAGCCAGCGCGGCCTGCATCACGGTCTGGCCCGGTTCAAAGGGAACGGCTGCGCCGTCAAGCTGGAAGGTGTCGCTCATATTCCCTCTACTTTCAGATGCGCGCCCGCATCGTCGCGCCCGGTCATCTGGCGCGCGCGCGCCAGCGCGCCGTCGAGGTCGAAGGCCGGCTTGAATTCCAGCGACTTCAGGCGGCTCTCATAAGCCGGGCGGAAATGCTTGAGCGTGTGCAGCACTGGGTTGCAGGCGGTGCGCCCCAGCCCGCAGTGGGAACTGGTCTGCAACACATGATCGAGACGCTCAATCTCGCGCAGGTCATACTTCGTGCCGAGTCCGGCGGCGATCTTGTCCATCGTCGATTTCAGCATCGAGGTGCCGACGCGGCACGGTGTGCAGAAACCGCAGCTCTCGTGCGCAAAAAAATGCACGAAGTTGCGCGCCACCTCGAACATGTCACGGCTGTCGTCGAACACCATGAATGCGCCCGCTGTGGGCAGGTCTTCGAAGCCCAGTTTGCGGCCGAATTCGCTTTCCGCGACACACACGCCGGAAGGGCCGCTGACCTGCACCGCACGCGCATTCGCCGCGCCGCAATCGTCAAGCACCTCGCGCACCGACACGCCGAACGGATACTCGTAGATGCCGGGGCGCGGACAGTCGCCGGACACCGAGATCAGTTTGCTGCCGGAGGATTTTGCCGTGCCGATGGCGCGGTATTTCTCCGCGCCCATCTGCATCGCCAGCACGGCGCTGCAGAAGGTCTCGACGTTGTCCAGCGCGGTCGGCTGCTGCATGTAGCCGTGCGTCACCGGAAAGGGCGGACGGCTGCGCGGCACGCCGCGCTTTCCTTCCAGCGATTCGATCAGCGCCGATTCCTCGCCGCAGATGTAGGCGCCCGCGCCGAGATGGATCGCGATGTCGAAGTCGAAACCGGGCTGGCCGAGGATGTTCCTGCCCAGCAGGTTGTTGTCGCGGCGGCGTTGCAGCACCGCCTGCAACGGTTCGAGCAGATAGCGGTATTCGCCGCGCAGGTAAAGGTAACCGTGCCGCCCGCCGACAGCCAGCGCGCACAGCGTCATGCCTTCGAACACCAGATCGGCCTGGCGGGTGAGCAGCACGCGATCCTTGAAGGTGCCCGGCTCGCCCTCGTCGGCATTGCACACCACATGGCGCGCCTCGCCCGGCGCGTTGCGGCACGCCTCCCATTTCAGCCCGGTGGGGAAACCCGCGCCGCCGCGCCCGCGCAGGCCGGAATTCTTGACCGTTTCGATGATGTCTCCGCTGCCGGGCGCCAACGCGGTGCGCAGCACGTCGCCGGGGGCGATGGCGTTATCGAGCAGCGGGCCACTGCGGCGGATGTTGTCTTCGACGCGGAAAAAATCGGCAGACCAATCCGCGAGCGGTGTGCGGTTGCGGATCAGGCTGCCGATCTCCTGCACGCGCTGGTGGGTAAGTTTCGTAATGGCGCGACCGTTGACCAGCATCGCCGGGCCCTGGTCGCACATGCCGGTGCAGGAGGTGGTGTTGATGCTGACCAGGCCGTCTTCCGAGACCTTGCCCGGTTGCAGCCACAACTGCTGGCACATCTTTTCCATCAGCGCCTGGCTGCCCTGCATGCGGTCGGTGATGTTGTCCGAGAACAGTACGCGGTACTCGCCGTGCGGCTGCAAATGCAGGAAGGAATAGAAACCGGCGACGCCTTCGATCCGCGCGCGCGGGATGCCGAGCTTCGCGCCGACGTAGCCGATCTCGGCAGAGGAAATGTAACCGTGCATTTCCTGCACCTCGCGCAATACCTGCAGCAAGGCGTTCGGATTGCTGGCGTAGCGACCCAGTATCGAATCCAGATCAGCAGTATGTATATCGCTTTCTGCCACCATGAAGCGCTCCCGTATGTACGACACGCTGCCACGTTATAGACCAGAACACCCCGCAATACCATCAGGCCGGAGATGCCGTGCGAAACACGATCAGTTTATTCCCACTCGATCGTGGCGGGCGGCTTGCCGGAGATATCGTACACCACGCGGTTGATGCCGCGCACTTCGTTGATGATGCGGTTGGAGACCTTGCCCAGCAGTTCGTAAGGCAGGTGCGCCCAATGCGCGGTCATGAAGTCCTGCGTTTGCACCGCGCGCAATGCCACCACCCATTCGTAGGTGCGGCCGTCGCCCATCACGCCGACGCTCTTGACCGGCAGGAACACGGTGAAGGCCTGCGAGGTTTTTTCGTACCAGGACTTGCCGTCTTCATCCTTGGCAGCGTGCAGCTCTGCGATGAAAATCGCATCGGCGCGGCGCAGCAGTTCGGCGTACTCGCGTTTCACCTCGCCGAGAATGCGCACCCCGAGGCCGGGGCCGGGGAACGGATGGCGGTACACCATGCCGTGCGGCAGACCCAAGGCAACGCCAAGTTCGCGCACTTCATCCTTGAATAGTTCACGCAACGGTTCCAGCAGCTTGAGATGCAGGCTTTCCGGCAGGCCGCCGACGTTGTGGTGCGACTTGATGGTGTGCGCCTTCTTGGTCTTCGCGCCGGCGGATTCGATCACGTCCGGGTAGATGGTGCCCTGCGCCAGCCACCTGGCTTGCGGCAGTTTTTTGGCTTCGCGCTGGAATACTTCGACGAACTCGCGCCCGATAATTTTGCGTTTTTTCTCCGGGTCGGTCACACCGGTCAGATGCTGCAAAAACTCCGTGCTGGCATCCACATGAATGACCTTCATATGCAGGTGATTGGCAAAGGTTTCCATCACCTGCCCGGCTTCGTTCAGGCGCAACAGGCCGTTGTCCACGAATACGCAGGTCAACTGGTCGCCGATGGCGCGATGGATCAGCGCCGCCGCCACCGAGGAATCCACCCCGCCGGACAGCCCCAGGATCACCTCGTCGCTGCCGACCTGCGCGCGGATTTTCTCCACCGCCTCGCCGATGTAGTCCGGCATGTTCCAGTCCTGCGCGCAGCCGCAGATGTCATGCACGAAGCGGTTCAGCATCGCCTTGCCTTGCGTGGTATGGGTCACTTCGGGGTGGAATTGCAGCGCGTAATAACGCCGCGTTTCATCCGCCATGCCGGCGATAGGCGTGGCGGGATTGCTGGCAATCACCGAGAAACCCGGCGGCAACGCGGTCACCTTGTCGCCGTGGCTCATCCACACGTCAATCAGGCCGTGGCCTGCGCCATTGGCACGATCCTGAATGCCGCGCAGCAACGCGGAATGCCCCTGCGCGCGGATTTCCGCATAGCCGAATTCGCGCACCTTGCCGCTTTCCACCGCGCCGCCCAGTTGCGCCGCCATGGTCTGCATGCCATAGCAGATGCCCAGAACCGGCACACCCAGTTCAAACACGATCTGCGGCGCCTTGGGCGTCTCTTCCTCATAAACGGAAGCCGGCCCCCCGGACAGGATGATGCCGCTCGGTGCGAAGGCGCGAATGTCGGCTTCCGTCATATCCCACGGATGCAGCTCGCAATAAACATGGGTTTCGCGCACGCGGCGCGCGATGAGTTGGGTATATTGCGAGCCGAAATCGAGGATGAGGATTTTTTTGTGCATGTTAAAGCCTGGGAAGGGTGAAGGGAGAAGGGATCGCGCCTGCGGCGCTCAAGGGTGAAGAAGATGTGCCGGTTTTACCCTTCTCTCTTCCCCCTTCTCCCTTCCCACAGTTTAGTCAATATGGTAATTCGGCGCTTCCTTGGTGATCTGCACGTCATGCACATGCGACTCACGAATGCCGGAAGAAGTGATTTCGACGAACTCGGCCTTGGTGTGCATCGTGGCGATGTCGGCGCAACCGAGGTAGCCCATGCTGGCGCGCAGGCCGCCCATCAGTTGATGGATCACCGCCAGCACGCTGCCCTTGTAGGCCACGCGGCCCTCGACGCCTTCCGGCACCAGCTTGTCCTGGTTGCTTTCGCCTTCCTGAAAGTAGCGGTCGCTGGAGCCTTGTTGCATCGCGCCGATGCTGCCCATGCCGCGATAGGATTTGTAGGAGCGCCCCTGGAACAGCTCGATCTCGCCCGGTGCTTCCTCGGTGCCGGCGAACAGCCCGCCGAGCATCACGGCATGCGCGCCCGCTGCGATCGCTTTGGCGATGTCGCCGGAATAACGGATGCCGCCGTCGGCAATCAGCGGCACGCCGGTGCCTTGCAAGACCTTCGCCACATTCTGGATTGCGGCGATCTGCGGCACGCCGACGCCCGCGACGATGCGCGTGGTGCAGATCGAACCCGGGCCGATGCCGACTTTCACGCCGTCCGCGCCGTGATCCAGCAATGCCTGCGCCGCACCGCCGGTAGCGATGTTGCCGCCGATCACTTCGACCTGCGGGAAATTCTCCTTGACCCATTTGACGCGATCCAGCACGCCTTGCGAATGGCCGTGCGCGGTGTCCACCACGATCACGTCCACCCCGGCCTCGGCCAGCAACGCGACACGCTCTTCCGTGCCCTCGCCCACGCCAACCGCCGCGCCGACACGCAGGCGGCCGAGGCTGTCTTTGCTGGCCAACGGATGCTCGCTGGATTTCAGGATGTCCTTTACCGTCATCAACCCGCGCAGTTCGAACGCGTCATCGACCACCAATACGCGCTCGATACGATGCTTGTGCATCAGGTTGCGCGCCTCGTCCAGGCTGGCATTTTCCTTGACGGTAATCAGCCGCTCGCGCGGCGTCATAATGTTCTGGATCGGCTGGTCAAGGTTGCTCTCGAAACGCAGGTCGCGGTTGGTCACGATGCCGACCAACTGCTTGCCCTGCACCACCGGCAAGCCGGAAATTTTGTGCTGGCGCGTCAAAGCCAGCACATTGCGTACCGTCATGTCCGGCGTGATGGTGATGGGATCCTTGACCACGCCGCTTTCGAAGCGCTTGACCTTGGCGACCTGGGCGGCCTGCGCATAAGCCGGCATGTTTTTGTGCATGATGCCAATGCCGCCCTCCTGCGCCAGCGCAATCGCCAGGCGCGATTCCGTGACGGTGTCCATCGCGGCGGAAAGCAGCGGGATGTTCAGGCTGATGTTGCGGGTGAGCTGGCTGCGCAGGCTGACATCGCGCGGCAATACATTGGAATAGGCAGGAACGAGCAGAACGTCGTCAAAGGTCAGTGCTTTTTGAATGATGCGCATGGAACGGCCCCCGGCATAACCAGCGACTTGGCTGGCGTTTTTTGGCAGCCTAGTCAAATGGCTAGTAGTTTTATCAAAGCGTACATTATACGCATGGAGGGCAAGCCGGGTAAATCGCTTCGCCCGTTCTGGCACGTAGGATGGGTTGAGCGCAGCGATACCCATCAATTTGTTATCGAAAAACGATGGGTATCGCTGCGCTCAACCCATCCTACAAACTACAGCGCGGTCTCGTTGGTTTCACCGGTGCGGATGCGAATGACTTGCTCGACTGTCGAGATGAAGATTTTGCCATCGCCAATCTTGCCGGTATGCGCGGCCTTGATAATCGCTTCAACCGCCGTATCGAGCAACTCGGCCGAAATCACCACTTCCACTTTGATCTTGGGCAGGAAGTCCACGACATATTCCGCGCCGCGGTACAGTTCGGTGTGCCCTTTTTGCCGGCCAAAGCCCTTCACCTCGGTGACCGTCAGGCCGCTTACCCCCAACTCGGAAAGCGCCTCGCGCACTTCATCCAGCTTGAACGGCTTGATAATCGCTTCGATCTTTTTCATGGTGAACCCCCGAGTGCGTTAATGTGTTGCTATCATTGCCCGAATGGCGTCATTGTATCAAAAGGAGCGGACATTTGATTCAGCCCAGTTCGCGATAAGCCACTGACAGGATTTCCAGTTCCTGGACACCCGCCGGCGTGCGCAACGTCGCCATTTCACCTTCGCGCAATTTGAGCAAGGTTCGCGCCAGCGGCGAGACCCAGCTTATCAAACCGGAGCCCACATCCGCCTCATCCACACCGACGATGCTGTATATGTTCTCGCATCCGGCATCGTCGCAAACCGTCACGGTTGCGCCGAAAAACACTTGATCGCACTCGCCGCGCTGCGCCGGATCAACGACTTCGGCCAGCTCCAGACGCTTGCGCAGGAAGCGTACGCGCCGGTCAATCTCGCGCAGGCGTTTCTTGCCATAAATATAATCGCCGTTTTCCGAACGATCCCCGTTGGATGCAGCCCAGGTTATGGTTTTAACCAATGCCGGGCGCTCCTCCTTCCACAGGTGATCCAGCTCTTCTTTCAGCTTGCGGTATCCGTTGGGCGTGATGTAATTTTTAACGCCGACAGGCAACTGCGCCGAGGGTTCTGACTCGTCGTCTTCGGAATCGCTATTGCGTATGAATGCTTTGCTCATGCCGGGAATTTTACAGCAAGGCCGGCTCCCGGCCGAACAAAACTTAGCCTGGTATCGACCGGATGGGGAGTTTTTTGCGCATCAATCACTGACCATGGCGAAATCGATTTAAAATAGACGCAAATCAAGGCTTCCGGGGTATCATTCCATGTCAGTTTTCATTGAGCGCAATTGGTCAATCCTTGATGCAACATAGCGCCTATTTCAGATTGATTAACCGCAAAGAGGTAACGACGTGATTCGCTCTCCCGAAATCTTCAAAGTGTTGCAAACGGCTCCGTTGTTCCAGGGGGTGTCTGGCAAGCTGCTCATCGAGAAATTAAGTGAGTCCAGGCTGCGCACCTTAAATTCGGGTGAGGCATTGCTGGTTCCCGGCCAAGCCAACAATGTGATTTATATCATCCTTTCCGGGCGCCTGAGCATTCAGACAAAAGATTCCGGCGTTGAGCCCATCGCCATGCTTGGCGCAGGGGAATGTGTCGGAGAAGAATCCATTATAGGGGACGTGCATATTCCGGCATACGTCATTGCCGCTACCGACTGCAAGCTGCTTGCCATCGACCATGCCGCACTGTGGGGGCTGATCGATAGCTCACATCAAGCCGCGCATAACATGCTAAGCGTGCTGAGCATGCGTATCCGCCCCGCCAGCCAGGTCATGGCAGAAAGCCATGAGAACCATCACGGGTTTTCGGGCACCGCAATTATCGATGAAATGACCGGGCTTTATAACCGGCAATGGATAGAAGAAAAAATCAACCGCTATTTGCGCCGTTCTGTTTTCAACAAGCACCCGAGCTGCCTCATGATGGTGGTGATAGATCAATTCAAGGAATTGGCCGACAAATATGGCCAGCTTGGCAGCGAGCAAGTGCTGCGGGATACCGCGCGCACGATGTTGTCCTGTTTGCGCCCGGATGACCAGGCGGGGCACTTTCTCGGCGAACAATTCGCCGTTTTCATGCCGCACACCACGCTGGCCGACGGCTGCATAGGCGCAGAAAGACTGAGAACAGCCATCAGCAAATCCGTGATTGTGTTGCCCAGCGGCGATGCCTTGCCGCCTATCAGCGTGTCCCTGGGCGTCAGCCTGGCAAATCCGGACGACACGCTGGCCGGCCTGTTTGCCCGCGCTAATGAAGCTTTGCAACAGGCCGCCGAAAGCGGTGGTAACTGCGTAAAGTGGTGGGATAAAGATCTGAAGCGCGAAACGGCGCAACTACCGGCAAGCGTGGATGCCGCTTTGCCCATCAAGCCGTTCATGTCACTTTGGGCTGGTGCGCAATCTGAAAATCCAAAGTCACCCCGCACCGCCGATAAGCGTTGACACAAGCAACTACCGGGTGGGCGACAAAGTATATTTGGAGCAGATTTGGAACGCTGGCGCGCGTCCGGGGTTGGCTGGCTTATCGGGACCGCTAAAAATCCGCAATCCGATCTTCATGAACATCGCGCGATTACAAACCACGCGATCATTTACCACGCAATCATTTAACTGGCGTCCCCAACGAGATTCGAACTCGTGTTACCGCCGTGAAAGGGCGAAGT
The DNA here is from genome assembly GCA_964349865.1 of uncultured Gallionella sp. GTDB lineage: Bacteria > Pseudomonadota > Gammaproteobacteria > Burkholderiales > Gallionellaceae > Gallionella. The sequence goes on from CAYGIF010000017.1 coordinate 8,265, forward strand.
GTGCGTTTATTAACTTCCTTACACCACTTGGCTTACGGTGCTATTATAGTAAATGTGGCGATAATTACAAGTCTAATCTAGTCTAATTCAGAGGGGTGGGCGCAATGGCAAAGTCGGCAAAAAAATACCCTTGCAAGGTTGATACCTGCATCACTCAACAGGGAGTAATGAGCTTTAGAGTGAAACTCATGCGCGGCGGGCATCTTGTCGACAAGTCTTTTGACACTCTGGCGGATGCGCGAATCTTCCGCGACCTGACCTTGGCGAACGCCGCCTTGGATACAAATGAGCAGGCGACTTTTGTGGCGCGTGCAAAGAAAGTCGAAAACAAGTCTTTTACTTTTGCCCAAGCTATAGAGAAATACCGGGAAGACAAATCAGAAAAGAAAAAGGGATGGGAGAAGGAAAAATCCCAACTGGACAAGCTGGCGCGCAGTGACATTGCGACTATGCCGCTCTACCAGATCAAATCGGCGGATATCATCAAGCTGATGGAATGGATCAAGACCAGCGGCAGGTACATTAAAGCGAAAGACACAAAAACAAAAACGGATGTTCGCGTACTTAAAAAAACGGTTGCGACTGATGCCACTGTCCGCCGTTACTTCAATCTGATCCGCCACATCTTCGAAATCGCCGCGACGGAGTGGAATAAGATTGACTCCAATCCTTGCGCCAATGTGCCAAAGTCAGCCAGACCAAAGGACGGAGCGCCAAGGGATCGACGCTTGCGTGGAAATGAATATGCGCTAATGCTGGAACAGCTTACCGGTCAAGCCAAAGTCGTTTTTGTCCTCAGTGTTGAAACCGCAATGCGTCGGGGCGAGATACTGTCCATGAAGTGGGAAAATCTCGATTTAAAAAATAGCTATTTAATGCTTAAAGCTGCTGACACCAAGACCGACGATGCGCGATATATTCCACTTTCAAATACTGCCCTGGATGCTATTAAAGGGCTTCCGCGAGGCATTAAGGGCGACATTCTCGATATTACCATCGGACAATTGCGGCACGCTTGGAAGCTGGCGCGAGTAGCAATCAGCGCGCCAGACTTGCGTATGCATGACATGCGCCATGAGGCCACCAGCCGCTTATTCGAAAAAGGTTTTGGTGACATTGAAGCCGCCAGCGTCACTGGGCACAAGACGCTTGGAATGCTCAAGAGGTATTCGCATCTTAAACATGAACACCTCCTCGATAAAATCAATCGCCCTGCGCGCGCATAAAAGCCTTGCCGGGTAGTAGCGTGCTGGATAAGCTTACTCGCGGCCCAGTGCAGTCTTACCCATTATTTACATGCACTTTAATGCAATATACAATATAATCATTATGCTTCATAATGCAATATATATATTTACAATAGTGCGGTATAGTGCATAATGGCAAATATGGAATCGCGCTTTAAAGACCTCAAACAACGTCAGCTCGATGCAGGGCTGACACGCTGGCGCTCCGCAGAGCTGCCAGCGCGCCCTCCTTCGGGCTGGATAAAGGCGATCCGCGAAGCACTCGGCATGCCAGCAGCACACCTTGCCAAGAGGCTGGGGCTGGTGCCTTCAACGGTGCTTCGGCTGGAGACCTCCGAGGCTGACGACACTATCAGCTTGGGCAGTTTGCGACGAGCGGCAGAAGCGCTGGATTGCGAATTGCAATATGCCCTAGTGCCCAGGCAATCCATCGCACAAACCATGAAATCGCAGGCCAACAAAGTTGCCCGTGAACGCATGGCGGCGGTTGTGCATACGATGGCACTGGAAGCGCAGGCCACCTCAAACGAAACCGTCGATACCCAAGTGAAAGAATTGGCGGAGAGCCTCATCAAAGGATCCAGGCGGGAGCTATGGCGGTAAAACTCGATTACCTGCCAGGTGCCACCCCGCTGGATGCGGACGAACTCGCCTGTTTGATACCTAAACATATCACCACTCAGAGCGAGCTCAACGAATGGGAGCAGCTCAACATCGAGCATGGAGAAACATGGGCGCGGCGGCAACGTAAGGATATTCTCGATGAGTCATTCGTGCGCCAACTGCACAAGGAGATGTTTGGTGAAACTTGGAGTTGGGCAGGCAGCTTTCGCAAGTCAGACAAAAATATCGGTGTCGAATGGCAGCACGTCGGTGTGAAATTGCGTGACCTGCTCGATGACGTGCGCTATCAGATCGACCACGCCACTTATCCTCCCGACGAAATCGCCGCACGCTTTCATCATCGCCTGGTCGCCATTCATCCATTTCCAAACGGCAATGGTCGTCATGCGCGGATGATGGCCGATTTGCTGATACAAAAACTTGGCCAGCCACGATTTACCTGGGGCAGTAAAAGCCTCTCTGAAACGACCGAAACGCGCATAAGCTACATCGACTCCTTGCGCGCCGCCGACAGTGGCAACATCCAGTCGCTGTTGGCCTTTGTTAGAAGCTAGGGAAATAGACCTACAGTTTTCACGATACCCCATAATATGCAATCCAAAGGGTCATTGCAAATATAACAGGCGTAAGAATGCCTATTACGCAAATAATATCTATTAGTCGGCATAAATATGCCGATTGACACACACATCATATATCGTATAAAGTTGTTCGGCATGAAATAACCTCTTAACAGCACTGATACCAATTAACAAGCACATAATGACCGAATGAGCACACTGCTATTTAATACACCAGAAGAACTCCAGACCGTTCTGGGAGAGCGGCTACGACGCTTGCGTCTTAATCGCAATCTGGATCAGCGCACCACCGCCGAGAAAGCAGGTATCTCTGAAAAGGCGCTGCGTAATCTTGAATGCGGCCACGGATCAACCGTGGAGACTCTGATGCGCGTATTAAAAGCACTCGAATGTCTTCAAGGCATCGAAATGCTTGCGCCAGAAATCAGCATCAATCCACTGGATTTACTTCGCCAATCCAAAGCGCCACAACGCGTGCGGCGATCCGCCAAGCCCTCCAACGGGCATGGCAAGAGTGAGTCTTGATTATGAAAGCTGCCATGCCCGTTCCCCTCTCTCCTAACTCTCTCCCGCAAGCGGGCGAGAGGGACGCTGTCTCGCTACGCGAGTTTTACGTTAACGAAAGCTGATGGATACCCCGGTCATCGAAGTGCGCATCTGGGGCAAACGGGTCGGGGCAGTAGCACCAGACCCGCGCTTGGGCTGTTACGTGTTTGCCTACGACCCCGCATGGAGACGAGGCGGCATCGAGTTGGCTCCGCTCACCATGCCTTTGGCTGATACCCGGCCTACCTTTGCCTTTCAGAATCTTTCCGAGCCCAGCTATAAACGCCTTCCCGGATTGCTGGCCGACGCGTTGCCCGACGATTTTGGCAATGCGCTGATCGATGCATGGATGACCAGCAAAGGGGTCGAAAAACGCTCCGTTACCACTCTCGACCGTCTTGCCTATATGGGCAAGCGTGGCATGGGTGCGCTGGAATTCAAACCCGCACTCGGGGCGCACAGAGAGAGTGCCGAACCTTTGGAAATGAAGAGCCTGGTAGAAGCCGCACGCAAGGTGATTCATGGCGACCTATCCGGCGATGTGCAGGCGCAGGCAGCACTCGCCAATATTATTCGAGTCGGCACTTCCGCTGGTGGTGCGCGTGCAAAAGCGGTTGTCACCTGGAATCCGCAGACGAACCAGATTCGTAGCGGCCAGTTCGAAGCGGCTCCCGGTTTCGAGCACTGGCTGCTCAAATTCGATGGTGTTGGCAAAGACATGGAGTTAGGCGGAGCAGCCGATTACGGGCGCATCGAATACGCCTACCATCTGATGGCCAAGGCTGCTGGCATCAACATGGCGGATTGTCGCTTAATGGAAGAAAGCGGGCGGGCTCACTTTATGACCCGCCGTTTCGACCGTGAAGTGAATGACGAAGCTACTATCAAGCACCATGTGCAAACGCTCTGTGCCATGGATCACCTTGACTACAAACAACGTGCCACCCATGCCTACGCTCAACTGTTCATGGTCATTGCCAAACTCAAACTGGGAGATGAAGCTATCGGCCAGGCATTCAGGCGCATGGCCTTTAACGTCATGGCAAAAAACTGTGACGACCACACCAAGAACTTCGCTTTCCGCTTGAAACAAGGCGAACCATGGGAGCTTGCCCCGGCCTACGATGTGACTCATGCATACAACCCCAAGGGGGAGTGGACTTATCAGCATCTGATGAGCGTCAACGGTAAATTCAGCGCGATTACACGCGCCGATTTATTGCTTGAGGCAGAACGCTTTGGTGTCCGTCGCCCGTTAAATTTACTGGCAGACGTGCGTGCAGCCCTGGAAAGCTGGCAGAAATTTGCCAAACAAGCAGACTTGATTTCCACCACAGCAGACAGCATTGCCGCAGATTTTGAGCCGCTTTGAAAACGAAAAAATAAAAATGAAAATAGCCCTCGCCCGCGAACATCGCAAAACATTGGAAGCCGTGATTGCTCAAGCTCGTGTAGTTGCCGAGTCAGGTGCGGCCACCACTACGTAAATATCAGTCAGACGGTGGACCACCCAGCCATAACTAAACAAAGCAGTTAACAAATCACAAAAACTGATACCCAAAAATACAAAGCGTAAGCTGTAAATACTATTTACAAACCATGCTATGTAAATGTAATATACAAACATAGGGCTGTAAATTTACTTTACAGCCCGTAATTTGTATTAACACAAAGTTTATAACGGAGGAAAAAGTGAACTATCCCATTAAGACCCTCAGCCAGATGCCCTTAATTCTCAAGGGGTTTCGCAAAGAGCGCGGACTAACTCAGGCAGCCATGGCCGAAAAGTTGGGAATCACTCAGCAAAGTTATGCCTACTTTGAAGCCAATCCAGCGACAACAACGCTTGATAGGCTTTTCATGGTGCTGCGCATATTGGGTGTTGAAATCTCTCTGAACCAAGCCGTTTCCGTCACAAGCATGAGTCGCATCTCCTCTGCTATGGGCAAGAACGTCACTGTTGTCAAAACTTCAAATCAGAAGATCCGCAAAACAGCCAGCGCAGAAACTATTAAGAAAAGGAAATCGTCAGCGGTTATAAAACCGGGCCGCATTATTTCCACCAGACAGAAGAAGGAAAGTTGGTAATCATGGGACGCCGCTCAAAGACACAAAAGTTGAACATCTGGATGAACGGCATCCCGGTAGGGTACTGGGAGACCACCCGGCAAGGCGAACGACTTGGCTACTTCAATGAGTGGCTCACTGATGATCAAGGCCGCCCTTTATCTTTATCACTTCCCTTTTTGCCGGGAAATGCGACCTACCAAGGACAGATCGTTACTGACTACTTCGACAATCTCTTGCCAGACAACGATGCCATTCGCCGTCGCTTGGCTCAGCGTCACCAAACAGGGGGGATTGATCCCTTTCAACTGCTGGCGAAGCTAGGCCGCGACTGCGCTGGTGCAATACAACTTCTTCCCGAAAATGAAGTACCGTCGGATCTGTATGAAATCAGGGGCGAAATATTGAGCGTGGCTGAGATCGCCAAACTACTACGCAATACCACGTCAGATCAAGCATTGGGGCAACATGATCACGATGAGGATTTAAGACTTTCTATTGCGGGCGCTCAAGAAAAAACTGCTTTGTTGCACCATAATGGCCGATGGCTCCTGCCCCATGGGAGCACTCCGACAACTCACATTTTTAAACTACCCTTAGGCTTAGTCGGCCATATGCAGGCCGATATGCGCACCTCGGTTGAAAACGAATGGTTGTCCTCTAAAATCGTGAATGCTTACAAAGTTCCGATAGCGAGGTGCGAAATCGAACACTTCGAAGACAAGAAAACTCTCGTTGTAGAACGATTCGACCGAGCACCCTCAAGCGATGGAAGTTGGATCATCCGTCTTCCTCAGGAAGATATGTGTCAAGCAACGGGTACGTCACCACTACGCAAATATCAGTCAGACGGTGGACCTGGTATCGCTCAAATCATGGAGCTGCTTCTCGGGTCGGACAATGCCGAACAAGACCGGAGAAACTTCTTCAAGACTCAGCTCATTTTCTGGGTGCTTGCCGCCACTGATGGCCACGGAAAAAACTTCAGCATCGCTCATCTGGCAAGGGGCCGCTATCACGCCACACCAATCTATGACGTACTTTCTGCTCATCCCGTAATAGGAAAAGGGAAGAATAAAATTTCGCCGCAGAAAGCAACACTCGCAATGGCGGTGCGGGGAAGTACTAATTACTACCTGATCGAGAAGATCCAGCGACGGCACTGGATTTCCCAAGCCCAACAAGTCGGGATCGGGGCAGATGCGGCAGAGCAATTGATTGAGGAAATCATTGAGTCAACAGATGCTGTGATTAACGAAGTGAGCAAACTGCTGCCTGACAACTTTCCTATGGATCTCGCAGAGGCGATTTTCAGTGGAATGAAAAAGCATTGCGCTAAGCTGGCAACTATCCACAGTTGAGGGGATATAGGTTTTGAACCTGACCGCCATTTTCTCGGCCGAAGCGGACGGTGCCAGGTAATCGGTTTTCATCGGCTGCGAGTGTCTGCTTATTTGAATATCGGGCGGCAGTTCCTGACACTCATCTGAAGGAAAAACTGGTAGTATGAACTCCACTTCTTGGATGACGAAAAACCGAGGGAAGCTCATATCCATTTATTTGTATTTCTGAGGCATAGGTAAGTTATCTATGGGGCATGAACGACTAGGCATACTGCCGAAGACACAGAAGTGGCGTGTCATCGTCTCCAATGTTGCATCAGCCGGAACAGGAGATGTTTCTGTTTCTGCGATTGCCGACCAGACTCTTGTGGCTATTGGATCGAAGTACAATGACCTTGGTAGTGACGAAAGTGTTCGCGCGGCATTTTCATTTTTGGTTGATATAGCGCGTTCAGCATCTTCACCTGAGACCGCAGCGGCAATTTCTGACAAAACTCCTCTGGCGCTTGTTTTAGAACTAACGAAACGTATTCACACGACTGGCGACTCACTTGAAGCCAGAGAGCTGGTGATCCGAGCAGCAGCAGATGCTCTTTCCACTTGGCATCTTGATAATTCAGCAGGCCAATCAAGCCTTTTTGGAGATGCAGCCCCACAAATTAACTGGAATGGGCTTGGCAACGGAGCTGGCTTCTGTGAGATTTCGCGGCTGTATTTCTCAAAACTAACTGAGCGTTATCTAAATTATTTTCTTGAACGGGAGGCCTCGGCAGTCATCTCTGATTTAGGCGCGCGCGAGCGTTTTAAATCTCGGCTTAGTGAGCATGTATCTGAAGTGTCCCAACACTCTTTTGAGTCTGCAAAAATTACCCAATCATTTGCTGCTGGTTGGTTTAATAAGCACGCTATAACAAAAACACCAAGTGAAGCCCAAGTCAAAAAATTCTTGGCTTATGCATTTCAAAAAATGCGTGAAGAATTCCGGCGCGAGGTTGACAAATGAATGTCATTGCCAAACGGCATATCATTCTTTGCAATGGCGCACCGAAATCCACCATACGCAAAAAAACTGGTGATGCAGCTCCCGTCACCCTCGATTACCGCGATGAAAACCGTATGCTCCTACGACTGCCAAACTTCATCCGCAGTGTTGGGACAGTGCCTCAACGGGTTCTCGATCTATTGGAAATCTGTGCTTATGTTTTTGCTGCGGATCGCCTTGCTTCCAGAGGGGGAGCAGACTCCGTTATATTTGATTCGTGGTCTAGAACTTTTCATTTTGCGGTAAAAGTTAGAGATTTTGATTTTTGGAATGATCCTGTCACGAAGAGAAAACTATCCGAGTTGCTGGAATTTATTTCAGGAGATCGTCAATTTAGGTTTGAATTTGCCGCAGGACACGAAACACCACCTGCCCACATATTTGATCGAGAAGATTGTTTGCTTGAACCAAATAAACCGCATCATGTGATGCTGTTCTCTGGTGGGCTGGATTCTCTAGCTGGGGCGGTAGAGTGCTTAAATGCGACAGATGACACTGTGTGTCTGATTAGCCATCGATCTGGCCAGCCATCAACAGCAATGACTCAAGATAATCTTGTAGCTGCGTTATCGCAGCAATATCCAGGTCGGGTCAAACACTATAAATTTTCAACCAGCCTGACGAACGGACGCGCCGTATCAGAAACACAACGAACTAGAACATTTATATATGGCTCAATTTCCTTTGCTTTAGCCTCTGCGCTTATGCAAGACCACATCACATTTTATGAAAATGGCATTACCAGCCTTAATTTTCCGCGACGCCAAGATCTACTTAATTCACGAGCTAGCAGAACCACTCACCCGAAGACGATGTTTTTGCTGGGTGAGTTTTTATCACATGTTGCCGGGAAACAAATAACTGTGGTAAATGTATACCGATGGAAAACCAAGGCTGATGTACTAGATGTCATAAAGAATTTTAATGCGCAACACCTCATACCCAGCACAGTAACTTGCAGCAAGACACCTATGAGTCGAGGTGAGCATACGCACTGCGGAGGATGCTTCCAATGTATTGATCGCAGGTTTTCCGCTAGTGCCGTTGACCTAACAGATGTAGACCATTCAGGTCTTTACACCTTTGATTTTCTGTCCGATAGCATCTCAGACCCACAAATTAAAACTGCAATTATTGATTACGTGCGACTTGGTATTGAATTTAATGATTCATCAATTGACAGCTTCTATAACGACTGGCTAACTGAAATCGCCGAGGCCATGTGTGTGGGAGATAATGAGGAGACCTTTATCCCTCAGTTATACGACCTTGTGAAAAGATTCGGACAGCAAACCGTTCTTGCGCTCAAGAATTTCAATCAGAGGGATGACGTAACGAAGGAGTCAATTTCAAATACACTGCTACAGATCATCCATCATCGTGAATACTTGAAAAATGAGCCAGAACGATTTGCCCTAAGCCTTTCAAATAAGCTCAAGAGAGCTATTCCATCAATGTTCATCAAAAATAGGCCGAAAGATGAAAATGATTTTAATGACAAGCTAAATGGGTTAATTCAAAACGACAACGAAGGTTACCGCCGAGAATTTCCTGTTACCTCTTTCGGCCTTGCGAAAGTCATTCCAGATCATGAGGTAATGAAATGCAACCTCATTATTGAATCCAAATACCTTAGATCAAATACAACCGCGAGCAAGATTACAGACCCGATTGCCGCCGATTTAGTGAAATATCCCGAAACGGCATATATCGTTTTCGTGATTTACGATCCTGATCGCTCGATCAAGGATGACCATGTGTTTATTAGAGACATTGAAGCGAAACGAAAGAGTTGTATGGTTTCAATAATTCGATAAGTAAAAAGAGGATAACTCGCCACTTTCTCTTATTTCGCCTGAAAAAATTTGTCAAATCTACGGAGGGATGTTCGTATGAGCACAAAACTACTTTACATTAGCGTTGGCCCCGGCCGACATGGAGACGGTCTCAAAATCGGCCTGAGCGGCCAGCCATTGTAGACACTTTGTACTTCTGCTTCGCCTATAAAAGCGGACACCGTGGTTGGCTTGTTCATTCTATATCCAGAAAATCAAAGCGACCGACCCGCAAAAGATTTTCTCTGGCTCGTTCCGCATTTTCACGAACCTGAGGTTCCTCAGCATTCAAGCCAGCCCTTAGAATGGGCTTGGCCTCGTCGGCTGAAATGTACATATGTGAGCCTTGGTTCATTGCATCCGTGATTTTCGCAAAGCACTCAACGACTAATGACAGATGATCTGGAAGCAGTTTGTTTAAGGTTTTGACCTCCATGGAAAGGCCCACATCCTTCCCGCGCCCAAGATCGAGAATCTTCGAGTAAGAGCGCAAACGCCACTCTGGGTCGAAGCATTCCGCTTCCAACCAAAAGGTGAATTCCTGAAGTTCCTTCGACTCAGCGACTTCAAGACGCCAATCGAAATAGTCGATGGCGCGGTCGGTCAACACTTGTTCCAAGTGTTTTCCGCTGTTTCTCAATGAGCGGCCGACATGGTCGAAAAGTTGTGCCCAAAGTTTGCGATCATCGTTGGTCTTGTCGTAAAAACGCGCCAGCAGGCTTTCGTTCCCCGTCAGGGGGTAGACTTGCCAAAGGTAGTAGGTGAAAAGGTGCTGAGGTGTGGTGAAAACAGAATGTTTCCAGCAGCAAGTGAAGGAATTTGGGAAGTTGGTCCGGGCACTTTTCAAAATAATCACAAATAAGGTTAAGCGCCATTCGGAATGACTTGTCATCAACAAATTGGAACGAACTCAGGATATTTATAACTGAATGCGTTGGTGATTCTGGTTTAGCATTAAAATCCAGCGAAGCCAAATCCACTTGTGCGATTGGCAACGCAGCTATCTGGTCACGAGCAAAAACCAGCGTGTCTGTCTGCTTCAAAAACCAGAATACTTCGACGAGTTGAAAAAGATTTTCCCCATCCTGCTCCTGCTCTAATTGTTCCCAGAAGCGCTCCACATGCGGACGCATCGCATCCATCACCGCTACGCTATCGAATGCACCAAGCACAGGATTTATTGCATCAACTAATCTCCCTCGTTGCTTGGGAAAAAATGTATGCAGCAGTTTGCCAAAATCAAGAACAGGAGCCTTGAAGAAGGAGATGTAAAACAAATAGGTGGCAAGAACCTGATCGGAAACTCTGGCAGCCTCATCCTCATAAAGATCACAAATTTCCAACTCGTGAAGTCGAGTTATGGCTTTCCACAATGCGTCAGGAGCAATGCCAAATGTTCCTTCTATAGCACCGTCGAGCGTCCCGAACGCGATGCGGCGGGCAACATCGTGCTGGCCACCAAGGGCAAAGGGAAAGGCAAGCCGGTGCCGGATTCTGCGCTGCGCGACACCGAAAATGTGCCGCTCTCAGAAGACGTAGAAACCTATTTCAAGCGCGAAGTCCTGCCCCATGCGCCGGATGCGTGGATCGACCACGACAAGACCAAAATTGGCTACGAGATACCCTTCAACCGGCACTTCTACGTGTTCAAGCCACCGCGCCCGCTGGGCGAGATCGACGCCGAGCTGAAAGGCGTCACCGACCGCATCCTGACCATGATCGGCGGGCTGACGGCATGAACTGCGCCATGTATAATTCGACCTACAATACCCGCCACGCCTCCCAACGATGCGCACCAGGCGGGTTACTTATTCGGAGATAAACAAGATGCAGATCACTGCCAGCCTGAATAAAAAAATCAGCCAAGCTGTTCAGACCTCGATGCAGATTGAAGGCTACAAACCTTCCCAGTCGCCCTCAATCAAGGAACAGGTCAAAGCCCTCATGGAACAACACCGTGTCCAAGTATCAGTTCGCCGCAAGTGACATTTACTTCTCCAGCGCGGCGATTTCATTAACCCGCCGAATAAATAAGGTGTACGCATGAATCAAGATTTTTTAAGGCCGCGTTTAATTGGGGCTCGATTTGATCAGCACAGTGTGCCGCTCGAAATTTTAAAGGACTTCGCCGCCCTTGAAGAAATGATTATCGAGGTGGCAAAGTGGAAATTCCTGCAAGCGCATCAAGATAGAACGCGGACTCCTCGCGGTTTTACCGAAGGATTAGAACTCCATTTAACGCAAGTGGAAGAAGGCAGTGCTATTCCTGTCATTGCATTGGTTTTCGGCACGCTCTTTCCTTCAGCAAACGCAACCTATTTTGATCAAGCCAAAGAAGCCATCATCGAGGCGGTGGCATCGGCCAATCAGAACCAAGATGGTGCATCTCAACTCCCGCCCAATCTGTTAAGTTATTTTGACCGCTTCGGCCGCAGCCTGCGGGAGGGTGAGAGCATGGAGTTCACTGCCGCTAATCAGCAAGTGGCAAGACTCACAACCGAAACTCGCCGCAGATTGATTCGTGCATCACAGGTAATCGAGTGGACAGAAGAAGCCTCGCTTCTGGGACTAATTTGCGAGGCGGATCAAGCGCGGATGAGTTTTGAGCTTGAATTGAAGGACGGCACAAAGTTGACCGCACCGATAAACAGCCAACATCTGGATACGGTGCTGGAAGCGTTCAGTGGTTATCGTAAGGGGGCACGTGTCCAATTGCAGGGCGTGGTAAAAAAGAACCGGCAGGATCAGCTAAAGTCCATCGAATCCGTCGAGCATGTTAGCCCGCTTGATCCATTGGATGTGGCAGCGCGTATGGAAGAATTAGCCGAGCTGCAAGAGGGCTGGTTGGACGGTAAAGGGCGTGCACCAGAACGGTCTGCGCTGACCTGGCTGGCTCGCTCCTTTGAGACGAATTTTAATCCTGATTTACCGCTGCCCTATCTGTATCCCACAGCCGAAGGCGGAGTTCAGGCCGAATGGACAATAGCCAACTGGGAGGTCACGCTCGATATTGACCTGCAAAATAAAACTGCCGAATATCAGGCGTTGCATCTTGCAACACGGAAATGTAGCGAACGCACATTGGATTTATCGCAGCAGGCTGATTGGCAGCTATTAAATGCTGACGTTCAACAGCTGAGCACGGAGGCAGCATGAATGAACACACGCTGCTGCTGCGCCAAATCCATCCCTCTTTCGTTCAAGCCGGACGCCCAACCTCTCAAGCATTTCGCCCAACACCGAAGGACGAGAATAAGCTATCCGTTTATGACGGCGACCAAATAACGGCTGAAGTTGCATGGCATCATTTCACCGCTAACCCGGATTGCGGCTCGGCAGGTGTTATGGCTGTATCCAATAGCCAGTGTATTGAATTGGCGCTTGGGGTAATCGCTGATGGAGAGTCTTTTCCGGAACATGTCTCGATTGATTATTCGGCTTTTGCAAAGAACGAAATCGAAAAGAAAGCCAAGATATTGAAAGGCTACGCCCAAGCGCGTGGCTGGCTGTATCAGCCGATGTAACTGCATGAGCTTCCCGCGCTACCCGAACTACAAGCCCAGCGGCGTGGAATGGCTGGGGGAAGTGCCGGGGCATTGGATGGTTTCCACATTTCGACATTGTCTGAGCCACATGTTCAACGGCCTCACTGCCACGCAGATCGATGAGGCAGAGAACACCGTACCGGTTACTCGAATTGAAACCATTTCATACGGTGTGATTGATGAATCTAAACTGGGGTTCATCAATTCAGACGAAGCCCGGGCCGACAGAGCGCTTTTGGCCGGTGACATCCTTTTTTCAAATATCAACAGTTTGAACATGGTCGGAAAGTGTGCCTTCTACCCAGGCGGTCGAACGATTTATGCAGGCATGAACTTACTTGTGTTGAGACCAGCAGCGGCAAAGTGCTCGCCACTCTGGCTTTGCTGGTTAGTCAGGTCAGCAAGTTTTCGGTGCGTAGTCGAGTCTCTCGCCAAGCCCGCTATCAATCAGGCCAGCGTATCTCAATCCTCAATAAACTCCATCACGATCGCAGCTCCACCCCTCCCCGAACAAACCCAAATCGCCGCCTTCCTCGACCGTGAGACGGCGAAGATTGATGAGCTGGTGGCAGAGCAGCGGCGGCTGATGGAACTGCTGAAAGAAAAACGCCAGGCCGTCATCTCTCACGCCGTCACCCAAGGTCTGAATCCCCACGTCCCCATGAAGACTTCCGGCATCGAATGGCTGGGGGATGTGCCGGAGCATTGGGAGATTTCCCCTCTCAAATATGTCGCCACCCACAATGACGAAGTGCTGGATGAAATAACCGCACCAGACACCGAAATTGTCTACGTTGATATTTCCAGCGTCGATGGTGTCAACGGCATCAAGACGAAAGAGACCATGCTGTTCTCGGATGCGCCATCCAGAGCAAGGCGGCGAGTCAGGCATGGCGATGTGATCGTCTCAACGGTTCGCACTTATCTCAAAGCCATCGCTAGAATTCGTGACCCGGAAGAGAACCTGATTGCCTCCACCGGTTTCGCTGTAATTCGGCCACGGGGTGAACTGACACCAGATTTCCTGGGGCATCTTCTCTTCGCCAGTTATTTTATTGAGCAGGTTATCGCCCGTTCGACTGGAGTGAGTTATCCAGCGATCAACGCGAGTGCACTGGTCGCGATTCCGGTGACGGTGCCGCCTCCCGATGAGCAAACCAAAATCGCCGCCTTCCTGGACCGCGAGACGGCGAAATACGACACCCTCACCGCCGAAGCCCAGCACGCCATCGACCTGCTGCAAGAACGCCGCACCGCGCTGATTTCCGCCGCCGTCACCGGCCAGATTGATGTTCGCGGCGTTTGCTCGTGATTGATGAGAGATGCCACTTGTTGAATAAACTAATGTGGACTAGAATTAGTCCACTTAATCAGAGCGAGGTGCGCCATGCCAACCGTCAACATCCATGAAGCCAAGACTCAATTCTCCCGTTTTGTCGATCAAGCCGAAGCGGGCGAGGAGATTGTGATTGCACGCGCAGGCAAGCCGGTGGCGCGTCTGGTGGCGTTGGAGACACTCACCAGTAAGCCGCGCAAGTTGGGGCTGGGCAAGAAAATCTTTACCTTCCCCGAACAATTCGACCGCTTGAATGCCGGCGAAATGGTCGAGATGTTTGAGCAAAGCAAGTAAATGGCCGCGCATGTTTATTTGCTGGATACCAATGTGTTGCTGGCAGCATTGCTCGCACCGGAACGCTTGCCGCCAGAGGTGGTGGCAGGTTTGACGGATGCGTCCAATACGGTGTATTTCAGTGCTGCGAGCATCTGGGAGGTGGCCATCAAGCGTTCGTTGAATCGGGCGAATTTTGATTTTTCTCCCGAGGACATTCATCGGCTGGCCTTGGATACGGGCTTTACCGAGTTGCGGGTGAAGGGGGAGGATTGTTACCCTTTGGTGAATTTGCCTTGGCATCACCGCGATCCGTTTGATCGTTTGCTGGTCGCACAGGCGCAATCGTTGCCTGCCTATTTGCTCACCACCGATGGCGTGTTGGGCCAATACTCAGAATTAGTGATTCACCTGACTTTGAAACCATGAGCGCACTCCACAAAGAAATCAGCTTCGAGACCGAGATTTGCCAGCACCTCGCTGACCACGGCTGGCTGTATGCCGATGGCGATGCGGCGAACTATGACCGCGCGCGGGCACTGTTCCCGGCGGATGTGCTGGCGTGGGTGCAGGCCACGCAGCCTAAAGCTTGGGACACCCTGACCAAAAACCACGGCGCGCAGGCCGGTGAAACGCTGCTGGCCCGCTTGCGCGATCAGCTCGATCAGCGCGGCACGCTTGATGTGCTGCGCCACGGCATCGAACTGCTGGGCCTCAGAGCACCGCTGATGCTCGCGCAGTTCAAACCGGCGCTGGCGATCAATCCCGACATCCTCGCCCGCCACGCCGCCAACCGGCTGCGTGTGGTGCGCCAGTTGCGCTATTCCCTGCACAACGAGAACAGCCTCGACCTCGGCTTGTTCCTCAACGGCCTGCCGGTGGCCACGGCGGAGCTGAAGACGGACTTCACCCAGAGCATCAATGATGCGATTGACCAGTATCGCTTCGACCGCAACCCCAAGCCCAAGGGGCAGGCCGCCGAGCCGCTGCTGTCTTTCCCCAATGGGGCGCTGGTGCATTTTGCGGTGAGCAACAGCGAAGTCCACATGGTGACCAAGCTGGCCGGCCCGGCCACGGTGTTCCTGCCTTTCAACATGGGCAACGACGGCGCGGCGGGCAACCCGGTGAACCCGCAGGGTGGCCATCGCACGGCGTATCTGTGGGAGCAGGTGTGGGCACGCGAAAGCTGGCTGGAAATCCTGGGCCGTTATCTCATCGCCCAACGCGACAAGAAGAAGCAGATCAAGGAAATCATCTTCCCGCGCTACCATCAGCTCGACGTGACGCGTGAACTCCAGAAAGCCGTGCTCCACGACGGGCCGGGCGGCAAGTATCTCGTCCAGCATTCAGCCGGCTCGGGCAAGACCAATTCCATCGCGTGGACGGCGCATTTTCTCGCCGAGCTGCACGACGCGCAGCACCAGAAGGTTTTCGACACCGTACTGGTGGTCTCCGACCGCAACGTCATCGACGCGCAGCTTCAGGAAGCGCTGTTCGACTTTCAGCGCACCAGCGGCGTGGTGGCCACCATCACCAACCAGGACGGCAGCAAGAGCGGCAAGCTGGCCGAGGCGCTCTCTGGCGACAAGAAGATCGTGGTCTGCACCATCCAGACTTTCCCCTTTGCACTGGAAGCCGTGCGCGAACTGGCAGCCACTAAAGATAAACACTTTGCGGTGATCGCCGATGAAGCCCACAGCTCGCAGACCGGCGAGGCGGCGGCAAAGCTCAAGGCGGTATTGAGTCCCGAAGAACTGGCGGATTTTAACGACGGCGGCGAAATCAGCACCGAAGATATTCTCGCGGCGCAGATGGCGGCACGGGCCGACGATGGCGGCATCACCTTCGTCGCGTTTACCGCCACACCAAAGAACAAGACGATGGAGATTTTTGGCACGCGCCCTGATCCATCGCGCAAACCGGCACCGGACAACGTGCCCCACCCGTTCCACGTCTATTCCATGCGCCAGGCCATCGAGGAGAAGTTCATCCTCGACGTGCTGAAAAACTACACGCCCTACAGCCTCGCCTTCAAACTGGCTCACGAAGGCAAGGAAATCGACGACAAGGAAGTCGAGCGCAACGCTGCACTGAAGCGGATCATGGGCTGGGTCAAGCTCCATCCCTACAACATCGCACAGAAAATAGAAATCGTGGTGGAGCACTTCCGCCAATACGTGGCACCGCTGCTCGATGGCAAAGCCAAGGCGATGGTGGTGGTTGGCAGTCGGCTGGAGGCGGTGCGCTGGCAACTGGCCATCGACAAATACATCAAGGAACACGGCTACAAGATCG